>NZ_JAPHOT010000001.1:1442500-1612500 GCF_026191115.1 Legionella sp. PATHC035
GAAATATCGTGAGCAATACCATTGCCTTGGCTCATAGGATGAATATTGATTGCTTGGCAGAGGGGGTAGAAACCCTGGAGCAAATTAAATTCTTAAAAGAAAATGGATGTTACATCATGCAAGGTTATTACTTCAGTCAACCGCTGGATGTCAAAGACTTCTCTGAGTTTTTAAAAACGCACTCCAAAAATACCTACGAGGCACTAACGAATTGGTGAAGCTCGTGCATCCCCTCACTTCTGAAAAAAAATCGTAGCCTGGGTGCAGAAGGTTCGGCCTCGGCTCAAGACCTCCCTTAGACGCAAATGTCTTTTCGAGTTTTGTTGGGCCAAAGCTCAACCAACAGATACTAGACCCAGCGACAACACTATCCCTCAATATAAAGATGACATTAACTGAGAGTATTGATAGCATGATGCAAGTTCAGATAATCGATTTAGCAAAATGGAAGTTGCGTATGCAAAATATTATTAATCGAATACAGAAGCGAGCTCAAAAACATCCTCAATCTGAAGCAATTCTCTATTTAGAAGATGGAAAACATCCGACTGCAAGCCTCACTTTTGGCGCCTTGGATCATCAAGCCAGAATTATTGCCGCCCATTTACAAGCCCATCACATGAAGGGCAATCGTGTGGTCCTTCTCTACCCAACGGGGATTGAATTTATAGTCAGTTTGATAGGATGTTGGTATGCAGGTGTCATTGCTGTGCCAGTACACTGCCCTAAAATCGATGAATTTACCATACACGAAGCGTTTCTGAACAGTATAGCGAACGATGCGGATATTGCTGCCGTTTTAAGCCTGGATTCATTTCGTTCCAGTATTGAGACGACTCTCAAGAAAAAAGTACCTGTGTTGGCCACGGATAGCCTAAACAACAAACTGGCCAACGATTATCAAGCCGTTCATATCACTGAGGATACCATCGCCTATTTGCAATATACATCCGGGTCAACCTCTACCCCCAAGGCAGCAATAATCACCCATGGTAATTTACAACATAGTCTGCAAGAAACCCTCAAAGTGTGGCATTACACCAAGAAAAGTATTACCCTGACCTGGGCTCCCCATACCCATGTTTACGGATTAGTATGTGGGATCCTGGTACCTCTATATCATGGCACACTGGCAATTATTATGCCGCCTGCTGCCTTTATCAATAAGCCGATTACTTGGTTATCTGCCATTTCAACCTACCGGGTCACCCATAGCGGTTGTCCTAATTTTGGTTATGATATTTGCGTGCGTGACATTCAGGATGAAGAACTTGCCTCGCTGAATTTAAAACATTGGAAGGTAGCAATTAATGGTGGCGATATGGTTCAGTATCAAACCCTTACTCGTTTCGCCGCAAAATTCAAAGTATGTGGTTTTGAGTTAAACCAATTCTGTTCAGCCTACGGGATGTCCGAATTATCGGGAGCAATTGCCGTGACGTCTTTTGGTTGTGAACCTTGCTCGTTACCACTGCAAGAGCGTGCACAGCGACAATTGGTCAGTAGCGGCAAATTATTACCAGGACTGCAGGCCGTTGTGGTTGACCCTCAAACGAAACAGCCTGTTGCCCAGGGTGAAACCGGTGAACTCTGGTTATCAGGCAAATCGCTGGCTCAAGGCTATTGGCGACGTCCTGAGGAAACACAGGAGGTATTTCATGCGACGTTATCTGGCGGTGATTTAACCTATTTTAAAACCGGAGATTTGGGATTTATCTTTGACGATGAAATTTATCTAACTGGACGGTTAAAAGAAGTCGTCGTCGTTTATGGCAAAAAATATTATCCGCTTGATTTGGAGGCTACCGTCGCCAATGCGCTGGCCCAATTCCAGATCAAACTGCCCCAAGTGGTCTTTTCTACAGAAATTAAGGGTACAGAAAAAATTATCGTTGTTCAGGAATTGTCGGAAGAGGCAGATAAGTCGCTCTATCCTGAGATCAAAAACACAATTCGATATGCGATCACCAAACACCATGGGCTGGATGTTCATGAAGTCCTATTAAGCCCTAAGGGGGCAATTCCCAAAACCGGAAGTGGCAAATTGCAACGAAAGAAAACCGAATTACTCTTTAATGAACAACGTCTTGCGCTATTAACACAAAATGAGCCCATCAAGGCGATAACTCAGCAAAATGAAGCGCACAGTAAAAACCTATTCATCACGCAGATCGCTAAAGTATTAAACAAAGAGCCGCAAGAAATCGACTTGCATGCACCATTAAGCCATTATTCCTTTGACTCGATCAATATCATTCAGCTCACCAGTGTGCTTAATGCAACCTATCAACTCGCCCTCTCTCCTGCAGCTTTGTATGAGTACGCTACTTTAGCAGAGTTTTATACTGACTTATTGGAAGCAAAAACGGTTGTGGCGGAGCCAGAAGAAGCGCAGCAACCCTGCTCTCAAACTCTTACCGAAAACGACATCGCCATCATCGGAATGAGCGGTATTTTTCCACAAGCACCTGATGTGGATACCTTTTGGGATAATTTATGTCAAGGGATAGATTGCATCAGTGAAGTCCCTTTATCCCGATGGAACTGGCGTGATTTAACCGTGAGGTGGGGTGGTTTTATTGACCAGGTGGATCAATTTGATGCGGCATTTTTTAATATTTCACCTCACGAAGCAGAACTGATTGATCCGCAACAACGATTATTTTTGCAGATTGCCTGGAAAACCATTGAAGACGCTGGATATACTCCGTCATCCCTTGCGGCATTGAAAACAGGTTTATTTGTAGGGGTATTTAATCATGATTATGCTGAGTTATTGCAAAAAAATGGGGTTATGGATGCCTATCTGACTACCGGTACGATGCACAGTATGATTGCAAATCGTATTTCCTACATTTTAAATTTGCGCGGCCCCAGTGAGGCAATTGATACTGCATGTTCCAGCTCCCTCGTGGCCATTCACCAAGCAGTGCACGCGATTTTGCAAGGCGATTGTGAACTGGCGCTTGCAGGAGGAGTGAATACATTAATTACCCCTACCTCTTTTATTGCAGCCCAGCACGCAGGGATGCTTAGTAACGATGGACGTTGTAAAACATTTGATAAAAACGCCAATGGTTATGTTCGGGGCGAAGGGGCAGGCGCCATTTTATTAAAAAAATTATCGCAGGCATTGCAAGATGGAGATCATATCTATGGAGTAATTAAAGGCACGGCGGTAAATCATGGAGGGCATGTGAATACCCTCACTGCACCTAATCCCAATGCCCAAGCAGAAGTCATTATTTCAGCGTGCCAGCGGGCGCAAGTACCCATTGACAGCATTCAATACATTGAAACCCATGGCACCGGTACCCCACTAGGTGATCCCATTGAAATTAACGGCTTAAAAAAAGCATTTCAATACCTGGCCTTAGAGCAAAACATTGACTCGTTGCCACAACACTACTGTGGGTTAGGAGCGGTGAAAACTCATATTGGTCATTTGGAGTCTGCCGCCGGAATCGCGGGGATTATAAAAACTTTATTAGCCATGATGCATGAAAAGCTGCCGGCTAATTTACATTTAAATGAATTAAATCCTTACATTGAAATTGAGAACAGCCCATTTTATCTCATTGAGAAGCCCACTCAATGGTCAAAAGTCCCGGGTAAACCTAGAAGGGCAGGAGTGAGCTCCTTTGGTTTTGGGGGGGCGAACGCGCATATTATTCTTGAAGAGCCTCCCGAACGAACACCTGTTTCTCCTCCGGAGCATCCTGTACACCTTATTTGCTTATCAGCAATGACTCTCAATGGATTGCAGCAACGGATGATTGATCTGCTCAACTGGTTGGAAAACCAAAAGAATTTACCCACTTTAGCAGCACTCAGTTATACGTTAAATGCCGGCAGACAACATTTTAGCAAACGTTGTTGCATGATGGTGAAAACCATTGCGGAATTAAAGAAACAATTAAGGTCTATTTTATCCAGCAAGGACATCCAAGCGCAGTTACTTGATTATAAATTACCCAATACCAATCATCACCCTGCTGATTTAACGCAACTATGCCACGACTACCTCAAAGGCAAATCCATTGATTGGCGCACCCTCTACGGTGAGTATCAGGAAAAAATCTCCCTTCCTAGCTACCCTTTCGCCAAAGAATCGCATTGGGTCTATATCAAAAAGAATGTGCATCACCCACATACCTTGATTGATGAGAATATTTCTACCTTCTCCTCGTCTGCTTTTAGTAAACGATTTACTGGAAATGAATTTTATTTGCGCGATCATCTGATTAACAACGAGCCGGTCTTGCCCGGTGCGGTGTGTTTGGAAATGGTTCGCATTGCCGCCAATATGGCGGCGAAAAATCAGCAAGTAACGACTTTAAGCCAGATCATTTGGGAAAGACCAATAAAAAATCCGGATTTGGCCACCCCACTGCATGTCGTTTTATTTCCGGAAACGGATAGTGCCTCATTCTCGATTACTGACCAAGACGAAGCAGTTTCTTATGTGCGTGGAATGATTCATTATACGGATAATTCTTCCGATGCCCCGCCCTACGTACTTAAGCTGAACGACTTAAAATCCACATTGCCTAATACTCAAGATCCCAAAGCCATTTACAGCTATTTTAATCATGCAGGGATAACCTACGGCCCCAGTTTTCAAGTCATTCAAAGCATACATTTTGATGAGCATCATCTTGTAGCAGAAATTGCTTTGCCTGCAAACCTAGCCACACAACATCATGAGTTAGTACTCCATCCCTGCTTATTGGATGGAATCTTACAGACTACCCAGGTACTGCTTAAAAATCGTGAAGTGCTATATCTCCCCTTTTCTATTGAACAATTAGATATTTATAAGCCTCTGCCCAATCTCTGCTATGTTCATGCAAGCCTGATCTCGACTGCGGACAGTCAGCATATGCCGACATTGAATATTCAAGTCAGCGATGCTGAAGGAGCACTCTTATTAGTCATTAACGGATTTAGCTTATATCCAGTGCATGAACCAGCAGCCACGGTAGCTTATTATAGCCATCAATGGATTCCCCAGGCTGCGCAGGCAGCAACCCAAAAACATCCAGACTCCATTCTGATTTTAGGCGATAACGAACAATCAGTGCTCGCCCTTAGCGCCCAATTCCCAGATCGTACTGTCTCATACCAGCTGCTGAAAGAACCTTCTCATTTAAATATCAACATCGATAAACTGAGCGAGTGTATTATTCTTGCTCTGGAAGAATTCCATACTGATTCTCTTTCAATAACAGAAATTCAGCAGAAAATGGAGCAAACGTATTATCTGGTTCATGCTGTAGTGAACCAAATCAGTAAATTAAAACCCAAACAGCCCATACAATTAGTCGGAATCGTTAAAAATGCCTCCATTTATTCCCGGGCATTGGATGGGTTTGCAAAGTGCTTGCATCAAGAACAATCCAACATCTCGTGTCGCTTCATTGAATTACATGATCTTAGCCTACTGACCAATGAATTAACTCAAAATGAGATATATGTCCGTTATGATCAACGGAATCAGCGTTACATCAGAGATTACTTCCCACTTCCGTTACTAAAAGAAACACCGCCACCGCTCAAGAAATCCGGTGTTTATTTAATTACTGGCGGCATGGGCGGCCTGGGCTATTTATTTGCTACCTATTTGGCCAAACATTATCAAGCCAAAATGGTATTAACTGGCCGTTCGCCGCTGTCAGAACGCCATCAAAAAAGAATCGCAGAACTCGAACAGCACGGCGCCTCGGTAGCTTATGTATCAACAGATGTCTCGTCTTACGAGGAGGTGCACGCACTGATTCAAATCATTAAAGAACGCTTTGGTGCATTAAATGGCATTATTCATGCGGCAGGACTTACTCAAGACGGCTTGATTGTCAATAAAACACTGCCTGAAATAGAAAAGGTTGTCGCCCCCAAAATTTTTGGTGCTTGCAATTTGCATACGGCAACACGCCAAGAACCTTTAGATTTTTTCGCTCTCTTTTCATCCGCCGCAGCAGTGTTTGGAAATTTAGGACAAAGTGACTATGCCTATGCCAATTGTTTTCTGGATGAATTTGCCTACACACGGGAGCAACAAAGAGCCCAGGGGCACTGTAATGGGCATACTCTTTCAATTAATTGGCCACTTTGGGAAGAGGGGGGTTTACAGATTGCTCCCGAATACCAACAGGAGCTTGAGCACACTCTAGGTATTCTGAGTTTGTCCACTGAGCAGGGATTGGGTGCTTTCGTGCACGCGTTACAGCACTCGGGTGAACATTTTATTGTTCTTCCGGGTTTTCAGCAAAAACTCAGGCAGGCATTGCAAAAAAATTCAATGGTGAAGCAATCCACCACTTCTTCCAAAGGTGTAATGCCCAATTTAGGTGAACACGCTGAAGCGTTTTTAAAGAACATACTCGCTGAGATTTTAAAGTGCTCACCAGAACGTATTGATGGTGATACGCCTTTCGAACAGTACGGCATCGACTCCTTAATGATTATTCAACTCAATCAACGCTTGGCCAAGGAGTTCTCTGCATTACCCAAAACCTTATTTTTTGAATGCCAAACTATGGCTGATTTAACCGAATACTTCATGGAGCATTACCCCGATGAATTGATTCAACATTTATCGCATGTACCTTGGTCCTCCCCGCACGGACAGGGGCTTAACCTCAATCAGACACCAATAGCAACCCAGAAACGGTTGAAAATGACCGAGTCGAGTCACTCAACTACAACGTCCCAAAGCTTAATGACCCCGCCAAGACCACTGAGTTCGAGGAACAATATCTCAAAATCGCAGGATATCGCCATTATTGGGATCAGCGGACGCTATCCAGAAGCGCAGGATTTAACAGAATTTTGGCACAATCTGTATGCAGGAAAAGACTGTATTACAGAAATTCCTGAGGATCGCTGGGCTTTAGCAGATTATTTTGATGCCCATCAAGAGCGCCAAGGTAAAATGTACAGCAAATGGGGTGGCTTTTTAAAGGATGTGGATCAATTTGACCCCCTCTTTTTTAATATTTCCCCTCGTGAAGCCGCCCTCATGGATCCCCAGGAACGATTATTTTTAGAAACCGCATGGAAAACCATAGAAGATGCCGGCTACGCTCGAGAAGCCTTAGTTAGGAGAAAAATTGGGGTCTATGTCGGTGTCATGTATGGCCAGTATCAGTTGTTTGGCCATCAATCATCATCCTCCGGTCAGTTTGTGCCAACGAATTCGGTGTTTGCTTCCATTGCGAATCGGGTTTCTTATTTTTTTGATTTTCATGGTCCGAGTATCGCGCTGGATACCATGTGTTCTTCTTCGCTTACTGCCATCCATTTGGCTTGTCAAAGCATTCATAAAGGCGAATGCGAGATGGCACTTGCTGGTGGAGTGAATCTATCGCTGCATCCCAATAAATACCTTTTGCTAAGTCATGGAAAGTTTTTAGCAAGTGACGGGCATTGCCGCAGCTTTGGTGAAGGAGGTGATGGTTATGTTCCTGGCGAAGCTGTGGGGGCAGTATTGCTCAAACCCCTGGATAAAGCACTCGAAGATGGCGACCTTATTTACGCGGTGATTAAGGGAAGTCATCTGAATCATGGTGGCAAAACCAATGGTTACACAGTACCCAACCCCAATCTTCAAGCCGAGTTACTGGCAGAAACCTACCAACAAGCCAAGGTTGACCCAGCACATGTCAGTTATATCGAGGCACATGGTACCGGAACTTCTCTGGGTGACCCTATTGAAATTGCCGCATTAAATAAAGTATTCGGCCAATCCATGCAACACCAATGTGCCCTTGGTTCAGTCAAATCGAATATCGGACATTGTGAGTCTGCCGCAGGGATTGCTGCAGTCACCAAAGTAGTCTTACAACTTCAACACCGTACTTTAGTCCCTTCGCTGTTCTCAACCACCTTGAATGCCAACATCGACTGGTCGCTCACCCCATTTAGGGTGCAGCAAACCGTCAGTGAGTGGAAGCAACCCATGCCCACTATGCCGCGAATTGCGGGGATCAGCTCTTTTGGTGCTGGAGGTTCTAATGCCCATTTGATTTTGTCAGAAGCACCAGCGGTATTTTCTTCTCCGGCAAAGAACAAATCACATTATTTGCTCACGCTATCGGCCAAAACCGAATTCGCCTTACATCAACGTCTCGATGATTTATTGGCATGGCTCGAGCAAAATCCATCAGCACAACTAGAGCAGGTTAGTTACACCTTAAATGCAGGCAGAAGTCATTTTGAGTATCGTTGCGCCATGGTAGCCAGCTCGCTTGATGAGGTAATCCGTTTCATTCAACAGGTTAAAGCAGGACACAATCCGACTCAGGTGTTGATACAGCAACATGCAGGCAATACCTCTGAAAACCGCCTTATCAACACCACGCTTTTGCCTTTAGTCATGCAGCAATTGTCACAAGCAGCTCAATATCAAGAGGCTTTGCTGGCACTGGCAAAATTGTATGTGGAAGGCCAAAATCTCGATTGGCAGCAAATCCACACCGGCGAATCCAGGAAAAAAATATCTTTACCCACCTATCCCTTTGCCAAAGAGCGTTATTGGTACTCTGATGAGGAGCAACGTGCTTCGGCTCAAGACAAGCCAATCCCCGGGACATTAACCGCAAATAAGCTTTCGGATAAAGTAAATTCCTTTCTGATGCGAGAAGTCACTCGAATATTGAATTTGACCCAACACCGAATTGCCTTAGAAAAAAATCTTGGGGAATACGGCATGGATTCGGTGCATTTTATCGAATTGGCCAAAAAGATTACGGAGCATTACGCAATAGAATTCACCCCTGCGGTGTTCTTTACTCACAGCAGCATTTTATCAATCAGCCAATATCTTATCGATCAATTTCCAGAGGCAGTGGCATCAACACACCAGGAGGTGGCCCAACTGCGCGTCAATACTCATCCAGTAAAATCGAGACGTATAGTAGCCAATGAGCCGGATTCAATTGCGATTATTGGGATGCAAGGAATTTTCCCTCAAGCAGATGACCTTAGCTCATTTTGGCAGCATTTGGTTGATGGCCATGATTTAGTGACGGAGATCCCTGCAGAACGCTGGGACTGGCGTGATCATTACGGCATTGATGCCAATCAAAGCAACTCCAAATGGGGTGCTTTTATCAACCATTTCGATCAATTCGACGCCGGCTTCTTTAATATTTCAGCCCGCGAAGCAAATCTTATGGATCCACAACAACGCCTCTTTTTGGAAATTGCATGGAAAGTCATCGAAGACGCAGGCTATGATCCCTTTGCATTATCTTCACAGAACATTGGGGTTTTTGCCGGAGTTGAGTTTAGTGAATATCAAACGTTAATTGCCAAACAACAAAAAGAACATCATGGATTTATCGCCACAGGCAACTCACATAGCATGATTGCCAATCGTGTCTCCTACTTTTTCAATTTCCAAGGTCCAAGTGAGTCCATCGATACCGCCTGTTCAAGCTCACTGGTTGCGATACATCGTGCGGTACAAGCCATTCGCCATGGTGAATGCGATATGGCCATTGCCGGTGGCGTAAGCCTGATATTAAGCCCAGATACCCTAGTAGTTACCAGCCAATTAGGTGCCTTATCTGCAGATGGACGTTGCAAGACTTTTGATAAGGCGGCCAATGGCTATGTCAAAGGGGAAGGCGTCGCCGCGCTTTTACTAAAACCTTTAAAGCAAGCGCAATACGATGGGGATCATATCTATGGGGTCATTAAAGCCTCGGCCGTAAACCATGGCGGCAAAGCGCAATCTCTGACAGCACCTAATGCTGCCGCACAAAGTGAGTTATTGATTCGTGCTTACACCCAAGCCAACATCAATCCAGACACGGTAACCTGCATTGAAACTCATGGTACAGGAACCGCTTTAGGTGATCCGGTAGAGATTGAAGGATTGAAACGTGCGTTTACCACCCTACTTGGCTCTGAAATCAGACCAGACTCAATTGCTTTAGGTTCTCTAAAAACCAATATCGGCCATTTAGAACCCGCCTCAGGAATAGCGGGAGTCATCAAGTTGATTCTGGCCATGACCCATGAAACCCTACCCGGTATTTTGCATTTAAATGAATTAAATCCTTACATCAATTTAGCCAATTCCCCCTTCTACATTGCCAAAGAGACACAAACCTGGCGTCGCATCAAATATAAAACAGGAGATGATATTCCATTGCGTGCAGGCGTTAGCTCTTTTGGATTTGGTGGCACCAATGCACATATTATTCTTGAGGAAGGTCGCCCCCACCAGACCATCGTTGAGCGCCATCCAACAAAACCCTATTATTTAATTGCACTTTCAGCCAAACACCAGGAGAGTTTGCAACAAAAAATAGAGGATCTCTACCAATGGCTCAAGCAAAATAAAGAAACGGTTTTCTTACCATCCCTCAGTTATACACTCAATGCTGGTCGTGCGCATTTTGTGTACCGTTGTGCTCTGGTAGTAGACTCCTTGGATGCATTACTCCAGGCGTTGAACTTGTTAATCCAACATGAAACCCCAGAATATTGCCTATTAAATGAAGGTCAAACCTTGACGATTCAGGGACCGGTATTCGATGAAGTATATCAAGCAGCAATCAAGGCATTGCACCAGCCAGACAATCCAGAGCAGTATCGCCACAAATTATTTATCTTGGCTGATCTCTATACGAAACACTATGCCATTGACTGGCAACAAGTCTATGTTGGGGAAAAAATATCGCGATTAGGTGCTTTACCTGCCTACCCATTCATCAAGCAACGCTATTGGTATGACCAGGAATTAAATGCCACACCAGCACCCACAGTCCTCGTACCGGTGGTCAAACAAGCCATCCCAGTAGCAATGGATCTGTCCAGCCAGGTATTAAGCTATTTACAGCACATCTTTGCAGAAAAATTACGTACCGAACCTAAATGCATTCACGTGGATGAAACCTATGAGGTTTATGGCGTTGACTCACTAATTGGCTTGGAAATAACCAATCGCTTGGAGAAAGATTTTGGCAGCTTACCCAAAACATTACTCTATGAACGCAATCGATTAAATGATTTAGCCAAATTTTTCATCAAAAATCATAAAGAAAAATTGTCTGGTCTCGTGTCGACAGGCCATGCGTTACCCACACCAATCCCAGAGGAGATAGAAACGTCGCAACCCATCACAATGACTTGTGAATACCCAAGTCAATCATCCCAGGATATTGCAATTATTGGCTTAAACGGAACCTTTCCAATGGCCAACTCCATGGATGAGTTTTGGCATAACTTAAGCTCAGGACGTGATTGCGTGGGCGAAGTGCCGGCTGATCGCTGGAATTATAAAGAGTACCCGGTAATGATCGGAGGTGAGGAGCATTATTTCCCGCATGGAGGCTTTATACCTGATGTCGATAAATTCGATCCCTTGTTTTTTAATATCTCCCCACGCGATGCTGGACTTATGGATCCGCAAGAGCGTTTATTCATGCAGTCTGTGTGGTCTACTTTAGAAGATGCAGGTTATACGCGCGACAAATTAAAGAGTAAAGCAAACAATTCGGTCGGTGTCTTTGCTGGCGTGACTTATAATTTTTACCCACTGTTTATTGCAGAGGAGTGGCAAAAAGGAAATCGTGTGCCACTGGATATCCAATCATTCTCCGTAGCCAACCGGATTTCCTACTTTCTTGATGTAAACGGTCCAAGCTTTGTGGTCGATACAGCCTGCTCATCCTCCTTGGCAGCAATCCATTTAGCGTGCGAGAGCCTGTTACGAGGTGATTGTAAAATGGCAATTGCCGGTGGCGTCAACTTGTCGTTACATCCCAGTAAATACCACTTCCTAGGCAGTTTTAATTTTATGTCGGAACAAGGTCGTTGTGCGAGCTTTGCTGAGGGAGGAACCGGATATGTACCCGCCGAAGGTGTTGGCTCTGTATTGCTGAAACCTCTAGCTGACGCAATTGCCGATAAGGATATGATTTATGGGGTCATTAAAGGGAGCAGCATGAATCATGGGGGAAAAACCAGCGGCTATACTGTTCCTAATCCCAATGCGCAAGCAGCGGTGATTCTCCAAGCCTTAAAAAAGGCACAAGTTGATGCTCGAACGATATCCTATATCGAAGCGCATGGTACAGGAACGGCCTTAGGAGACCCTATAGAAATTCGTGGTCTTCAAGATGCCTTTGAACATTTTACGGAAGACAAGCAATTTTGTGCGATAGGTTCAGTCAAATCCAATATTGGACATTTGGAGTCAGCCGCAGGTGTATCCCAATTGGCCAAGGTCCTTTTACAAATGCGTCACCAAAAATTAGTACCTACCTTGCATAGTGCTCAATTGAACCCCTTTATTGATTTTCAAAACTCACCTTTTTACGTACAACAAGAGCTCAGCGATTGGCAGCCTGACCATGATCTACCCCGTCGTGCCGGAGTCAGTTCTTTTGGTGCGGGTGGCGCAAATATACATATGATAATTGAAGAATACCGACCACCAAGAAAACAGCAGAATATCGTAAATGGCCCGTATGTCTTCATACTATCTGCATTAAATGAGGAGCGATTGGCAGCAAAAATACAGCAAATGCACCACTATTTGTTACAACACTGCCCTACAGAAAATAAAGAATGGCTTCGAGATGCATGCTTTACGTTACAAACCGGACGAGAGCATATGACCGCACGATTCGCAGTGCTCATCACCAACAAAGACGAGTTGCTTACGGCCTTGGCGAATTATCCTCAGGGTAATGGTTCTAAGTTCTGGATAAATCCTAATGCACCAAGTAATCCCCAACCCGCAGTTCATTTAGCCGAGTTAATCAGGAGCGCCCACTATGAAGAATTAGCTCAACATTGGGTTAATGGAGCAAAAATAAATTGGGACCAATTATACACACAACAATCACCCAACATTATCTCCTTACCTACCTATCCCTTTACGAAACGACGCTGCTGGATTCCCACTAAGGAAGTGGAAACACAACCCGTAGCATTAGCCAGTGTGCAACCAAACATCCCTCCTGTAGTCCGCATTAGCGCAGAGATTGACGCCCAAGATTGGCTTTATCGGACCCAATGGGAGAAAAATCCTCAAGTCACTCAGACCGGATTGTCAAAACATGAGGGAAAATGGTTGATTTTTTGTGATCAAGAATCAATTCCTGCATTGAGGCAGCAGTTTGCAAGCGGTATTTATTGTTTTGCAAGCACCTCGGGTGCAGCAACTGATCAGGATGAGTACGCAATCAATGGATCGCAAAAAGCAGATTATGAGCAATTATTTGCGACAATCCATGCATTGCACCAAGAACATTTACACGGAGTTATCTATCTATGTTCTGCAGTGGCTCCTCCTGAAACCTATACTAGAGAGAATACTGCTCAAACATTGTTATACCTGCTCCAGGCCATGATTGAGCATTCTTGGCAACATCAACTGACGTTTTGTCTTGCCTCACAATCCGCCCAACACGTAAATCCCCATGACTCGGTCAATATAGGGCAACATCATCTTTGGTCCATGACCCGCATTTTTGCTGCCGAACAGGCAAAATACCAAGCCTTGCTGCTTGATTTGGAGAGGGATGCAGGGATAGAACAAAATGCCAAGATCCTGGCTCAAGAATTGACTCATTACCAAGTGCAACAAAATCATGTTGCCTATCGTGCTGGCCAACGCTATACCCTTCGTTTCATGCCTTATCAGATGCCACAAAATCATGAGCTAGCTCCCTCTTACACTACTCCTGTGGCTGCGTTAATTACCGGCGGTTTAGGTGCGTTAGGTTATGAAATAGCAGAATCTCTCGTGGCCGAAGGGACACGCTTTATCTTGCTTACTGGAACAACCCAATTGTCTGCTCAAACCGCAGAAAAAAACACCTGGCTCAAACAATTAGAAGCTCGAGGAGCACAGGTTCGCTACGCGGCGGTCGATGTAGCTGACAAAGAACACATGCAAAAGGTGATTATGAATGCCGAAAAAGCATGGCAGCAGCCCATTGATGGCGTTTTTCATTTGGCTGGAATCACGACGGATAATGTCACGATTGCCGATATGGACGAAGCATTATGGAACAAGGTATTACGCGTCAAAATACAGGGCTCATTGGTGTTGCATGAACTCTTTTTACAATCCCGATTGTCGTGCTTCGTGTTGTTTTCTTCCATTGCTGCAGTGCCTCATTTTGGTATGGCTGGGCTTAGTGCCTATGCCGTAGCCAATGAATTCATGAGCGGCCTAGCTTTATATCGTCGCAGCATGCAATTACCTGCATCCAGCATTAACTGGGTCGCCTGGTCGGAAAAAGGAATGAGTCACCGGCATAATCATGATGCATTTTTAGATGCGGTAGGCATGGCGTCGCTAAGTATTAAGGATGGAGTTGCCCTATTTCATACCCTTCTCAGACTTAATCTTGCTGAAATTACGGTGTGTCACATTCAATGGAAGAAATTCTTACACGTTAATCCCACCGCCAAACAACTGGATTTCTTTAACTATTTTGTTGCTGAGTTTGCTGCAAGCCCATCCACAGTGGTCGTTTCTACATTAAACCCCGAAGAAATTCCGGCATTAGTTCTGAATCTCTTTGGGAGCGTCTTAGGCTTGGACGTGGCTGAAATTGATCGGGAAACCCCTTTCCAGCAATACGGGATGGACTCCATTACCGGCATCGATTACACCGAAGCACTCGGTCAACATTTTCCCGATGTGGTCGCACCGATGGACTTATACCGCTACCCCACCCTCAATCAATTGACGAATTACATCATGCAACGCGTGCAAATAAACTGCGAGCCCAGTCCTGCACCACTTTTTAGTGCGGAGGCTATTGATTTGGAGCACTTAAACGCTGCACAACTCAATGAACTACTTGAACTGGAATTAAAAGAGCTAGAGCTGGCCTATGAATGATACCACTACTTTAAAAAAATCATTGTTGATGATTCAAAAGCTTAAAAAACTTTTGCAGGAACAAAATGAACAATCATTTGATCCCGTTGCGATTATTGGGATGAGCTGTCGTTTACCCACAGCAAATACCCCGCAAGAATTTTGGGAGTTATTATGCCAAGGTAAACAGGTCATTTCTTCAATCCCCGATGAACGTTGGGAGCTGCTAAAAGGAACTCGAGAACCCGAACAACGTGATGTCAATTTACCTTATTGGGGTGGCTACTTGCAGCAGATTGAGGCGTTTGATGCCTATTTTTTTGGCATAAGCCCCCGCGAAGCCATGCGCATGGATCCGCAACAACGTATTTTAATGGAGGTCGCTTATGAATCCCTTGAAGACGCTGGTTTAACTGTTGAAACCTTAGCCGGCTCCAATATGGGCGTTTTTTCGAGCTTATACGCAAGCCAGTTCAGTCATCTACAAAAGCTGGACTCAGATATGGATGCTTTGTTTATTCCTACAGGAAGTGCCATCAGTATGGCAGCCAATCGCTTATCGTATTTATTCGATTTGCGGGGTCCTAGCCTGGTATTAGATACTGCATGCTCCTCTTCACTGATTGCCATACAATTAGCATGCCTCAACTTACAGGCAAAATTATGTGATACCGCCCTGGTCAGCGCAGTGAATATCAATTTATTACCCTCCATTCACGCGGTTTTAGCCAAAGCAACGATGCTCTCGCCAACTGGACAGTGCCACACTTTTGATGCCAAAGCGGATGGTTATGTGCAAGGCGAAGGAGCAGGCTCCATTGTGCTCAAACCACTTTCCAAAGCATTAAAGGATCAAGACAAAATCTATGCCGTGATCACCGGAGGGGCGATAAATCAAGATGGCAAAACAAATGGTTTAACCGCCCCCAACGGTTTGCAACAAGAACAATTATTACGTTCCGCCTATCGAGCAGCCAAAACAGACCCTGCGCACATTGCCTATATCGAATGTCATGGAACAGGAACCTTTTTGGGGGATCCTATTGAAGTGCAGGCTTTGGGAGAGGTGATTGGCAACAATCGTAATCCTGAAAAACCCTGCTGGATTAGCTCAGTCAAAACCAACGTAGGCCATCTGGAACCTGCAGCAGGTATTATCAGTGTGATTAAGGTGGCTTTAGCTTTAAAAAAAGGGTTGCTTCCCCCCCACCTTAATTTTACAGAGGCAAACCCGCATATCCCCTTTGATCGTTATTCTTTGCGTATCCCGCAGCAAACAGAACCATTACCTCGCTATGGTGATAAGTGCATTGCGGGCGTGAGTGGCTTTGGTTTTGGTGGTGCCAATGCCCATCTTGTACTCCAGGAACATTCTGTAAATGAGCAACCTGACTGCACACAGGCCCTCACTCGAGATAAAGAATTATTTACCATTTCGGCAAAAGAGCCTGCTGCATTATCTGCTTTGATTGGGCTTTGGTGTGATTTTTTAAAAAACAATCCAGAAACGAACCTGGCGCAACTCTGCTACAACCTCCATCTCAAACGTTCCCATTACGTACATCGTCTCGCCATAATCAGCACCTCAATTGCGGATCTTTACCAAAAGCTGGAGATTTTACGTGCCGATCCTCATACGAAAAATAAACAGATATTTATCAATCAGGAACTGAAAAAATCCAACAGCCCGCTGAAAATATCGGAGTTTGCGACCATAGACTTACCGCTTTTAGCGAAAAACTATATCAACCATGCACAGGTTGATTGGAAGAAATTTGAAGCACAACGAACTTACATGCCTCTGGATATGCCGTTTTATCCATGGCAGCGTAAAACTCATTGGCCAACTTTCGAGCAAATCGCGACAAGCAAACATGGCAATACCAACCATCCTATGCGAGGAAGAGTCCTTTCTTCGCCTTTATCCGCCCGACAATTTGAGTTTGTCTTTGATACCAAAACACTGCCGGAGGTTCAGGATACTTTTTATGTTTTGCATGCAGGCTATTATCTGGAAATGTTAGCTTATGCCTCCGAGAAACTACAACCAATAGGCTCCTTTAGCATACATCATCTTAATTATTTATCCCCTATATTAGTTCTGGATGGAAAAACCGTCTTGGTCCACTTAATCATCGAACAGGATGAAAATAATGCATTATCTTTTCGTTTTTTCAGCAGTGATGGCACCGAACATTGGATAGAACATGCAACTGGATGCTTAGCTCTGCATGCTCCCACTCGCAACGAATTCGAACAAGCCAAGCTCAAGCTGATGCAAGGACTTCCTGCGTCAGGAACTATGGAACATTTTTACAACCGCATCACAGAAATGGGGATGCCCGCCGGTGGGACCATTCGTTGGGCACATCAATATTGGGTCAATAACAATGAATTGTTTTGTGAATTACGCGAACCTAAAGCTGCAGAGCGTGGAAAGCAATTTGTAACGCAAATGCATCCAGGAATCATCGATGCTTGCATTCAAACTCTCTTTTTATTATTGCCAGAACAATTGTCTAAACCCTATATTGCATCACATATGGGCACTGTAGAATTTTATGGTTCTGCAGAAGACCAACGATACATTCACACCGTATTAAAAGAACTCCATCCGGAAGGGAAGCATATCATTGCGGACTGGTACTTGTTGGATAAACACTATAGGGTGATTGCTCAATGCCATGATCTACGCATGACCGTACTCAACGATACCCTACAAATTAATCAAATTATGGAGATCCAGTCTCAATTCCAACTCGATTTATCTTTACCTTATGAGGCATGTAAACATCAATTGATTCATTATTTGACTGAACAATTCGCGATGATTTTTTCGATGCCACAACATGACATTAGCCCCTTCCAATCCTTGCATGAATTAGGGATGGATTCGCTGATGGCCTTAGCGGTAATCCGAATCATAGAAACCAATTTGAACGTTACTTATTCTTTACCGCTCATGATGCAAGGGCCATCCATTAATGAGATTGCTGAGTATGTGTTATCAAGCCAATGGCTAGGCACGAAAATAGAGCCTAAGCCACAAAAACGTTTAGATAATCTGTGGATTGCCAATCGAAAAATTCAAGAAAATGCTCAAGTTCGCTTGTTTTGTTTTCCCTATGGCGGTGGTGGCGCCTCCATTTATCGTGAGTGGCAGCAGGAGTTCCCCGATTATATTGAAGTATGCCCGGTACAGTTGCCAGGTAGAGAAAATCGGATGGAAGAGCAACCCCTAGATAATCTTGATAATCTGATTTCTTTGTTGGCCCATCAGCTGCATCCCCAATTTGATTTACCATTTGCCTTTTTCGGCCATAGTTTTGGTTCACTGATTGGATTTGAGCTCACTCGGTATTTGCGTCGCCATCACTTTGCCACCCCGGTCCATCTTTTTGCATCAGCTTATCCTGATCCCCGGGTCCCCTCCAAAAGTTTGACGAATCTGCTGGCAAAACTACAACACTTCAATATCAATTTATTTGATTTAAATTCAGAACGACTCGGTGAATTAGACGACCAACAATTAACGACTTTATCCAGCGTATTTCAAGAAAATGGTATTGTTGATTACAGCGATGAGCGAATGAACAAAAGCATTATTAAGGTATTATTACCCATTTTTATCGGTGATATGAACATTGTAAAAAGTTATGCTTATCGTGATGAATTACCGTTAAAACTGGATTCCACTGTATTTTTAGGGACACACGATGCCTGGGTCGCTCCCGAAGATCATTTTGGATGGAGCAATCACTTCTTGAAACCCTGTGAATTTCAACAATTTGACAGCGGACATCTGTTTATAAGAGAAAAAGAAATAAGATCGAAAATCATTCAAAAAATTACCGATAAGCTCTCGTGTTTTAATACGGCAGAATGTGAGATCCAATAGTCTGAGTTGCTTTATAACCCGGATTAGCGCAGCGTAATCTGGGTAAATTACGTCAACCAATAATGGTTCTTCTCAAAACAATAAGTCGGTAAGATGACTTTTGATAATCCATGAGTATAGGGGGCATAATTCGCGGCCCAATCGACGTGTTTGCCATTTAAATAAGCACTTTTTAGATCGCCACCAATAACGATTTCTTCAGTCAACGTAGTTTCTACGGCTACGGTTTGACCTAATTGCTCAATCAACTCCTGCTTACTCTGAGCATAAATGGCTATCCGCCATTCGAAATGACTACGGCCTGTAGCTGCCGTGTAGCATATATCGGCTAATGAGTCCTTAGTGGTTTTCAAATAATCTTTATAGGCACCTATCAAAGACTGCAACGAGTTCTCCGTTTTTGCAGATAAAACAAAAAGTGGTGTTGCAGGTAACTCAATCGGTTCTTTTTTGTTGTCTTGAGCTGACTCCTCAATGATCACATGAGCATTAGTCCCATTAAAGCCAAAAGAGCTGATAGCAGCCCGACGAGGATTTTGGCCTCGTTCCCAAGGCTTGTTCACGGCCATCACTTCTGCAGGAAAGTTTAACCGAATATGCGGGTTGAGCAGCTTAAAATGAAGATTCGCTGGAATTTGCTCATGCTGTAAGGCCAAAATAGTTTTGATAAGGCCGGCGATACCCGCCGCAGCTTCCAAGTGACCAATGTTGGTTTTTACCGCCCCCAAATACAGCGGATGATTCAATTCCCTATGCTCACCATAGACCTGGCCTATTGCACCGATCTCGATAGGATCCCCTAAAGAAGTCCCTGTTCCATGGCACTCAATATAATCAATGTCATTCGATTTTAATCCCGATTTAATCAAAACAGACTGCAATAGTGATTTTTGCGCAGCACCATTAGGTACCGTTAGACCACTACTCGCACCATCCTGATTAATCCCGGATGCTTTGATAACCGCTAAAACTCGATCATTATCCCTTTGCGCTGCAGATAAAGGTTTTAAAATAACCACGCCACATCCTTCACCGCGAACATAACCATTTGCACTTGCATCAAACGTCTTACATGCCCCATCGGGCGATAGCATCCCCGCTTTTCTTAAATTGAGGGTGAGATCGAGAGACAAGAGCGCATTCACTCCGCCAACGATGGCGAGCCCGCATTCTTCGTTACGTATGGACAAACACGCCTGATGAAGAGCAACCAATGACGAGGAGCACGCTGTATCAATGGCCATACTTGGGCCTTGAAGCCCTAAAGCATAAGACAGTCGTCCAGAAGCGGAGCTTGCCGCATTACCCGTTGCGACGTGAGGGTGAATAATTAATTCTTTATGGCTAAAAATAATATGTTCATAATCATGACTCGAAATTCCAATAAACACCCCGGTGCTACTCCCACGTAATTGACGCGGATCGCACGCGGCATTTTCCAAGGCTCGCCATGCGTTGGTTAATAATAGGCGTTGTTGCGGATCCAAGAGCAAGGCCTCACGAGGTGAAATGGAGAAAAAACCCGCATCAAACTCGGTAATGCCATCAATGCAGCCTCCTTTTAGTGGCGGTAAGGAATTCAACGCCTCAGGGGATCGATTGCTGTAATATTCAGAGAACCAACGCTCTTTGGGAATCTCTCGCACCCCATCTTTTCCCTCCGCCAAAAGTTGCCAAAATTCATCGATGTCCTTAGCACCTGGAAATTGGCAGCTCATACCAATAACAGCTATCTCTTCATGCCATGGCGATCGAAGATTTTTTGAATGCTCTGGCGTCGATCGCTGAGGCTCTTCTTTTTTAGAGCTCAACTCCTCATACATATAATCAATTACTGCCTGGATATTGGGAAAATTAAATAATAACGAACTCTCCAAGATTAAAGCATTGCCTAATTTTGTCTGTAACAAATTAATTAATTCTACGGCATTAATTGAATCAAGGCCTAGGTCAAAAAATCCTTTACTCAAGTCGATGGGCGTGTCTTCCATAGGGATGTAGTGAGCAACTGATGTTAACACCAGATCTTTTATTGCCAATCGCTGCTCTTCCTTCGTCAACTGCTTAAATCCTTCGAACCATTGACTTGGATTTTTAACTGCATTCACCTCATGCTCATCAACTTGCAGCCTATCTTGCGCTTCAGAGGCAATAAAACGATAAAGGGGCAACAAATGATGTTCCTGAATAAATTGTTTACAACGTCTACGTTGTAACTTACCACTGCTTGTTTTAGGAATCGATTTAGCCGGTACTAAATGGATGGCCTTAGCCGTAATATGACTGTCTTGGCTTAGTCTTTGATTGATACGTTCAACGATCTCAGGATACGTTTGTGGCGCGGTTTTAGGCTTTAACTCGGCAACCACTACTAAAATTTCTTCATCTTCGACTTGATCAGCATAGGCAATCACACATCCTTTTCGTATCGTAGGATCTGCATGAAAAACGGATAACTCGATGTCTTGAGGGTAATAATTTTGGCCACGAATAATGATCATATCTTTTATTCGCCCACAAACGAAAAGCTCATTTTGGTATAAAAATCCAAGATCACCACTTCGCAAGTAGTTTTCATTCGAGGGATCATGAGCTAAATGTGCATGAAAGGTTTTCGCGGTTTCTTCTGGATTATTATAATAACCTTTCGCTACCGATTTACCTTGAATCCAAATCTCGCCAATCTCTAATTCACCACATTCGGTCAATAAGTCTGGATTCACGATTTTTAATGGCATCAGCGGGGTTCCACTACTTTCCAGGCAAGTAGAAGCACCATCACCTGGGTTAATGTCGACCTTATTCAGTTTTAATTGCTCCGAGTTGACAGAAAGTCTAATTTCCTCTGAAAGCGCGAATTTACTTGAGGTCATTACCGTGGATTCGGCCAAGCCATAACAAGGTAATAAAGCGTTCTTTTTCAGACCAGCAGAAGCAAACGTGGTATAGAAAAAATCCATCGTTTTAGGATTAATGGGCTCTGCTCCATTCGCAGCTACTTGCAGGCAACTTAGGTCCAATGTTGCAATATGTTCCTTAGTTTCTTTTGAGGCGCATAATTCATAAGCAAAGTTAGGGCCACCAGTTAGTGTGCACCGATATTTTGAGATCCCTTCCATCCATCGGGATGGTTTTGCTATGAAATCCAGAGTGGGTAACAGCACAGAAGTCCCGCCCACGTAGATTGGCTGAATCACGCCCGCAATTAAACCCATATCATGATAAGGAGGTAACCAGGAGTAGCAAATAGTATTGTCGCTGGTCTGGCAGGCATACTTAATAATTTCTGAGTTATCGACTAGGTTACCATGACTGACTAAAACACCTTTTGGTTCAGCAGTAGAGCCCGAAGTATATTGGATAAAGGCGATATCATCACAAAGAACTGGATAAGGTGTGATCTGGGTTATGTCAATTTTTATATCATGAGTAATAATCAACATATTAATTTCAATGGATTTCAATGTCTTAAACAACTGCTCATGCTTATCTGATAGGCCAACAAAAGATTTTAATCTGTTGGGAATAAAACGATTTATTTTTTGCGCGATATTGAGACCTCTTGAGGTCATTACGTCAAAAAGAATTAATTGTGGCTGAACATTCTCGATAATATGTAAAAATCGATTGGCCATCATTTTATTAAACGGTGGGACCAAAGGCACCGCAATTGTCCCAGTAGCCAAACAAGCAAAAAATCCTACGATAAAATCTATTCCGGGCTGAGCACATAAAATGATTCGATCTTTGGGATTTGCGTTTTGTTGAATTTGGTAAGCTAAATGAAAGACTCTAGCGATCAGTTCTTCATAGGTTATGACGTTGAGCTCTTTATCCTTACTTAACAACCGATAGGCCGGTTTTTGCGGAGAGTTTTGATAATTGAGCAACAGTTTGGAAATAATTGTATCGGTTGGGCTATTACCAGCAGAATCTTGCGACATATACCACCACTCTCAATCATTGAATTTTGGATAATTATTAATTCCCTATAATTATAGATGGCTTTTTTTGAACTTGTGGAAAAAAAAAGAACTTTGCTAAGCCCGCCATTTTTGACTGCAAACGGCAGGGGGTTTGCTTAAACAAGCAATGATCGACAGAAAAGTTATGCAAAACTCCAGGTAATTTGTCCACCAATTACAGTTGTTTGCGTGTTGTTATGCCCTTTAAGAGAGGTCACTGGAGTAATGAGATTCACCGGCATTTGGTTAAAAAATGAATGACCGACACCCACATCATAGCCTAAATTCTCAGTAGGTTGAAAATGGGCTCCCACAGCCAGGATAGTTGCAGTTCCTACCGGATCTGCAATGCCTCGATCGCGATCATTAGAAGGAGTACTCATAAATTGGATCCCACCTCGTAACAACAATTTTTCGGTTGTTTTAAACGTGGCTCCGACTGCATAATCAACAGAATTGTGGTAATTGAAGGGAATGGTTACTGGAATTGTTACTCCAAAAGGAGTTTCCGTATGCTCCATTGTTATTTGATTAAATGTTCTCCAATTGGTGTAAAATACCGTGGCCATACCCGTCCATCGTCGGGTAAAATCATGTTGCACACTCAATTGAGCTCGAGCAGGCAAAGCAGCTTTGGTTTCTTGTTGATTTGTTCTGAAGACACCTCCGAAAGGGACATGAACAGTGCTGTGCCCTTTAGTCGTAATTGAGATTTTAGAGTAGTAACTTAATCCAATCCGAGTTGCCGATGACAAATCAAATAACAAACCACCATGCCCACCGTATCCCCAGCCACTTAAATGATTCTCAAGTCGTGAATCGTAAGGAAAAGAAATAGGTGGACCATACATATTATTGAGTGTAAATGCCAAATGAAGTGCATCAAATCCCGCGCCTAGAGAAAAACGATCCGTTAGCTTCACACCCACACTTGGACCTACATCAATCCCCACCACTTGGGAACGCGTGGATGCATAACGCGCAATGGAGGAGCGTGAGGAGCCATAATTCGTACCTAAAGCGAATGGGGTCGTAAAGTTTAAACCCAATGTAATGCGCTGATTAACAGGAGCAGCATAATAAAATGAAGGCATGAACGCTTTAATTTGACTGCGCGCTACCCCAGATTGAACAATGGGGAAAGGAAATGGGGATGGAGATGGAGGTGTAACTGAAGTCCCTGTAAAACGTGCTGTCCCTGTGACACCTAATAAATTAGCCACTATTTGTTGATGACGCAGCTTCACCAGTCCTGCCGGATTTGTGTAAGCCGTACTTGCATCACTATCAGCAGTTGCCCAATCTGCATAAGCCACCCCTAAGCCCGCGGTATTAACAAAAGGCAAACTAAAATCGGAATGTGCCGAAACAGGTGAAGAAAGACAGAAAACAGAGATCGCTAGGGAAAACTGGGACAATTGGCGCACGTTTTACTCCTTTATATGTACGTGCTCAGCGCCTATCAAAGAACGGCTCAAATACCCATATTGAGAGAATCCAACCGTCCGAGTAACCATCAATAAGGGGCTCTGAGCGATTACCTTTAGATTTTGCCATCCTTTAATAAATTAATCATGAGCTCAATCTCTTCCGACATCGGTCTGCAATGCTCTATTTTTGGTGAATAATGACGAACATTGTGGTAAATGGATTGAGCTTTTTTACTTGCCTTTTCGATACCCCGCAATTCAAGTGCCTGAGTTGCCGCAAGCAGCAAAATAGCGGTTAGACGCTCCAAATTGGCTACTGACTCTTGCAAATCAAAAGCAGCATGTGTTCCCAAGCTGTTCACATCTTGATTATCACCCTCTGTCGGTAAAGTATATGCCTGATGTGACTGGGCCAATTTGCGATTTTGTACTGCAAGCGCCGCAGACAGCAGCTGCATGGAACGGAACCCGTTATGTTTTTCTGGATTAGGCACTAAATTCACTGGTAAATCATGATTCTTACGCGGATGGACTAAATTGGCGAGCAATGCATGCATCCACGTCGAGGCTTGAGCGATATTCATTTTCAAAATATCACACGCATCAGTAACATAATAACCCATAAAATTAGCACTATGATGAATATTATTCGCAGCAACATCAATAACAGGATTATCATTAACGGAATTCATTTCACTTTCTACCCACTCAATGGCACGTTCCAAATTCTCTTGAAAAGGACCAAATCCTTGAGGAACTGAGCGAATAGAATAATAATCTTGTACGGGTTTATAGGTGTAATCAGTGGTCCGTAACTCATCTAAATCCGTCAATAATTGACTGCCTTCCCAGAAATCAATGAAAAATTGATTGATTTCAATTTCTCCCTTCTGCTTTTTCAGTTGGTGTACCATTGGGTGATACGCGCTACTAATTACGAGTAAAGACTCTAAGGTCATCGCAACGGCTGCTAACATGTATTTGAATAAATGATGCAAATCATAAACTGCCAAACTGGCAATTGCCGTCATAAATGACGTGCCATTAATCAAAGCAAGCCCATCACGCATCACCGGTTTATACGCTTTGAGACCAGCTAATTGAATGGCCTCAGGGGCTAACATCACTTTATCCTGATAAGTGACTGCGACAGGCTCTCCAATCAACGCTGCGGCAATCATGGAAAGAGGAATGAGATCGCCACTAGCACCAATCGATCCATAACAACGGACAACGGGGGTAATACCCGCATTGAGAAAATCTAACAGTGAATTGATCAATTCTGGATGAACACCTGAATACCCTTGCGCCAGGCAATGAGCCCGCAACATCATCGTGACACGCACGAGGTGAGGTGAAACTACCGTACCTAAACCGCAAGAAAGTGAGCGAATAATGTTTTCTTGTCGTTCATTAATGGATTCATAATAATCTAATGTGTCCGTATCTTTGAGTGCAGCATCGATATAACGAACCTGATCACCAAAGTTGGTATTCACACCGTAAATCGGAACTCGCGAATCAACATGTACTTTCAAATATTGATACGAAGCCTCTATTGCTTCCATCGCCTGTGGTGGTAAAGCCACCGCTGATGAATAATGCGCTAGTGTTTGAGAGGAGGCAATGGTCAATTGACAACCATGTCCGATGGTTACAACGGACCTACCTGTTCGATTCACATCGACACCATGAGACGTTTGGGGAGTATTGAAAGACTTTAGATGTTCCAAGCGTAAACTCCATTTATCATAGTAAAAAAATCGTCATGACACTCGCTTTTTAGTTTAGTGTGTTCTTTTTTGTAAAACTTTTCAATAAAAAATTGAGTGTTTTATTGAGGACGATAAGTTCTTTAAACCCGGGCATAGAAGCTCCCGGATTACGCTACGCTAATCTTGACAATACAACACTCAGGCTACAGTACACATTAAAATGGCAACTCGAGCTTATCATTCAATAAATGCATTTGCTTCTTAAATAACTGTTGGATGTGCTCCAAATTATCTTCATCTTCCGCTTCAAAGCGAGCAACGAGACAAGGAGTAGTGTTGGAAGCACGTAAAAGACCCCAACCTTTATCGAACTCAACCCGTAAACCATCAATTGCAATCACTCGTGCCTTAGGAAACTCTGCCATTTCATTAAAGCGTTTCATAAATTGAAACTTCTCATCATCGGCTATAGCGATTTTCAGTTCAGGAGTATTAATGCTATTAGGAATCGATTCAAATTGTTCACTGACGGTTAGATCCGCAGCACTAATGATTTCGAGCAAACGACAAGCACTGTAGAGTGCATCATCAAATCCATACCAACGATCTTTGAAGAACAAATGCCCACTCATTTCACCTGCCAGAGCGGCACCTTCTTTTCTCATCACGTGTTTTACGATGGAATGGCCTGTGGGGCACATTTTGGGTACCCCACCTGCTTCTTTGATCACCGATTCTAAATGACTGGAACATTTCACATCAAAAACTATAGTCGCTCCAGGAAGACGGGTTAATAATTCACGGACATAAAGCATCATCAACCGATCAGGCCAAATCATCTCACCTTTATTGGTAATTAAACCCAATCGATCCGCATCCCCATCAAAAGCTAAACCTATATCCGCCTGATGTGCTGCCACTGCGGCTTTTAAATCAGCTAAATTCGCCTCTATTGTTGGATCAGGATGATGATTGGGAAAGTGACCATCGACATCACAGTAAAGAGCCACCACCTCACACCCTAACTGACTGAGCACTTCGGGAATAATCGGGCCAGCAATACCATTACCGCAATCGACCACCACTTTTAATGGACGTTTAATTTTGATATCACTTAAAATACGTTGCTTGTATTTAGGCAATACATCAAATGCCACATCTTGACCTTGACCGACAAGCCGCTTCCGTTCATGAACCAAGTGATACAAGATATCAATGTCTTTTTGCATTAAGGTCTTACCTAATAAGACCATTTTAATTCCATTGTAATTTGCTGGATTATGGCTTCCGGTTACCATCAAACCACAATCAATTTCTTGAGTATGAATTGCAAAATACATCACCGGTGTTGGTACCGCACCCAAATCAAATACATCAATCCCACTATCCAATAGTCCTTGCTTTAAAGCGGAAGCCATTGCAAAACTGGTGAGACGACCATCCCGTGCCAAAAAAATTTGTTGCCGTTTTAAGTCATGCAAATGACAAGCCAGGGCAAGTCCAATACTATAAAAGGCATTTTCATCCAATTCTTGTCCAATGATGCCGCGGATATCATAGGCACGAAACACAGAACGAGAAACTTGTTTTTGCTGGTATTTCATTTAATGTCTCCCTGAACTGCCAAATCCACCTTCACCTCTGGAGGTTTCAGTAAACGAGTCCACTATTTCGAAAGCGGCTTGCACCACCGGAATAAAAACTAATTGAGCGATACGCTCTCCTGGATTGACAGTGAAATGCTCAATGCCTCTATTCCAACAAGAAATCTTGAGCTCACCTTGATAATCCGAATCAATTAACCCGACTAAGTTACCTAAAACAATACCATTTTTATGTCCCAAACCTGAACGCGGTAAAATCACTGCGGCTAATTTAGGGTCAGCAATATAGATTGATAATCCTGTAGGCAATAATACGGTTTCTTGGGGGGCAATTTGAATGGGTTCATTAATACAAACTCGCAAGTCTAATCCAGCTGCCCCATGGGTGGCATAGGTAGGTAATGGGATGGTATCGCCGATTCGTGCATCCAGAATTTTTAGTTGAATTGCTTGGGTCATAATTTTTCCTATTAATCTTAATGCGCATCATTTTGCAGAGTTGCAGCAATGATTGCAATAATTTGTCCTGCTAACCGTGTTTTATGGGTTAAGGGCAATTCGATTTGCTTGCTTTTTGTAATGATAATGACTTGATTCACCTCACTCTCAAATCCAAGTCCTTTTCCTACCGAATTCGCCACAATCATATCCAATTTTTTACGTTGTAGCTTTTCGGTGGCGTAATGCACGACATCCGTGGTTTCAGCAGCAAATCCAACCACGCAAGAAGCCCGGGCTGAATCGACAACACGACTGAGAATATCGGGATTTTTTATCAACTTAAGCGTCATTTCCTCATGGTTTTTCTTCTTCATTTTTTCTGACGCAGGCGACTCAACCCGATAATCTGCAACAGCAGCTGTTCCTATAAATATACCATCTGTAGGCATTTCTTGCATTACGGCATCAAGCATCTCTTGTGCAGATTCAACCTGAATTCGCCTAATTCCAGCCGAAGCCTGTAAAGAAGTTGGTCCACTAATTAAGGTAACTTGTGCGCCGGCCATAGCAGCGGCCTCTGCCATAGCGTACCCCATCTTTCCGGAGCTGTAATTGCTGATGTAGCGCACTGGGTCCAGCGGCTCACGAGTAGGCCCAGCGGTGACAAGAACTTTTTTTCCCGCAAGTAACTGGTGTACATCCGACAAACGTAATGCACTCATGATGTGTTCCACTTCGCTCACACGTCCAAAACCTTGCTCGCCACACGCTTGCGAACCTTCTTCAGGCCCCACAAAAATTGCCCCCCTGTCCCGCAAAATCGTGCAATTGGCTTTGGTTGCAGGATGAGCCCACATACTATGATTCATCGCCGGACAAACAATGACCGGGACTTCTGATACCAGGTATAAAGTAGAAAGTAAATCATCCGCAATACCCTGAGCCATTTTAGCAAGAATATTTGCAGAAGCAGGCACAATCACTAAATAATCTGCCCAACGCGCTAGCTCAATATGTCCCATAGCGCGTTCTGCCTCGGCATCAAATAATTCTGTACGTGCGCTGTTGCCGGATAAAGCTTGCATTAACAAAGGGCTAACAAACTGCTGAGCTGATTGGGTCATCACTACTTGTACTTCAGCTCCGGCTCGAGTTAACTCCCGAATCAGGTAGGCTGATTTATACGCAGCGACCCCACCACATACCCCAAGAAGTATTTTTTTGCCAATAAAATCTTGCATGACTGGTCTTTTTTGATAAGAATAGCTCCGATCAAAGCACAAACTTCGCAATAAAGGAATAGAAAAATGACGGTTGTCCAATCAACACGGCAGTTGAACTTGCGTGAAAAACTGCTCACCCATGGTGTACAAAGTCTTTCAGATACTGAATTACTCGCTGTCTTTATCAGCTCTGGCAATAGTAAAAAATCCTGTGTACAACTCGCTTTTGAGCTCCTCAAGCACCTGGGCGATTTACGAGCGATTCTTAACGCCGATAAACAATCTTTCCAGCAAATACCTGGTTTAGGAGAGGTTCGCTATGCCCAATTGCAAGCAGTCAAGGAAATATGTCGGCGCAGTGACTTCATTCAATTACAAAAAGATACACCCATCACGAACAGCAAACAAACCTACGCCTATTTAAAAAAACGTTTGCGCGATTATAAATATGAAACTTTTGCCGCGTTGTTTCTCGATAATCAGCATCGCATCATTGCCTATGAGGAACTTTTTTCTGGCACCATCAATACGGCAACAATTCATCCAAGACCCATCATAGAACGTGTTCTTCAACTCAATGCAGCAGCACTGATTCTTGCCCACAACCACCCCTCAGGCTTATCCGATCCCAGTCATCAGGATATCGCAGTAACAGAACGTATCCGTGACGCATTGGAATTGGTTGATGCGCGTTTACTGGATCATCTAGTCATTGGTGATAATGAAGTCTATTCCATCCTGGCCGAAAGCAAATTGATATGTCGCGAATAATCCCCCTCACCCGACGCGTTGCGTCGGGTGAGGGTTTCAAAGCAAATAATTTACTACAAAAAAAATTCTCGAATATAATTAAAATAGGCTTACTCAAAACCCCTATATCTCCTATGACCCGATTTATTTTATTGTTCCTTTCTTCTTTTGCGGCCAGTACTGTTTTCGCTGAAACAGATTATTGCCAACAGGCATTAGAAAATTTATACACCAAAGAAAGTAATTTAATCTCCGTAATCAAAATCAATACCAATAAGGCCTCGCTTTATTCATCAACCGTCGAAACAAGTAAAGATTGTCAAAATTACATCCCCTTATTTTCAGTTAAAAACCCTGATGCGATAAAAACTCAAGGGGGTTTATGTGCCATCTTGCCTGCCGATGAAATAAAACCGGGTTTATGTTCCTTGCACATGACACTTTGTATCTCAGAAAAAGATTGCCAGAGTTTAACGATAAAATTAACCACAGAAAATAATCATTATACACACGCAGATCCTGCTTATTATGAAATGGACTTCAATAATTGATAAAAACCATTTCTTTAGAAACAATTCGTTCCTATTCATGCTTGGGTTCTACTTTTACTTTTAGCAGTTGAACGTCTCACTAGCATCCAACTCTTTTTGTTTCTCAGCAAACCCTTGAATTTGCTCTTTTGAAAGCGTTACTTTATAGACTTCATCCGTCTCATAATTCGTCTGAAAGAAAATAGCAAACTTCTTATTTTCGCCTATTGGCTTTTCTTGCTCACACGGTATTATTTTTTCAATAAGATGATACGCTTCGCTCAGTGTCTTATCTTTATTTTGCGCAGCAAACCCTACTTGCTGCCCGAGTTCCAGTATCGGCAATCTGGCTAAATAGTTTAATGCCCGTTCAAGCTCCTCATCTGTAATGGGATGACATATGTCAGATAATCTCTCTTTAAGCATGCTATTTTTTGCTTGCGCATGACCTACGTCTGAAAAAAAATGCTGTTGATGTATGGATTGAAGGTGTTTAAATAATTGTTCATTATGAGAAGGCTTATGAGTAATATTTCTTTTTATAAAACTGCCGCTGCGTTCGCTACTGACTAAATCATGATAGTTCTTTGGAATTAAAACGTTATGAATGCTGTCAATATGGGCCAGTCTTTTACCTTCATAAGCACGCATCGTCTCGACTATCTTAGCCATCGTCAGCGGTTCACTTGGTTGCCACTTAGCATAATAACGTGCGATTTCAGTAGCGATATAGAATGCTTCGGCTTTATCTTTTTTTAATGCTTTTTGATGCTCTGTGAGTGCGTTAATAAACTGCTGATTGTATTGTTGGAGCCTTTCTTGTTGAGGACGATCCAATTCTAAATTGAGCCTATGATCAAGTGCATTATAAAGATTCGCCTCTTCTTGAAATTTGGTAAGTACCCTTTCCACTTCTGAGCGGCGTGTTTGTAATTGTTTCCCAGCAGAAACCCATTGATCGATAGTTGTCTTATGTCCCCACGTTCTATTAAAAACAGCTCCCATGGCATTATTGTTATAATAAGTTGTTGCGATTTGGCCTATTATTGAAAGCTGACAATACCATTCCTCAGGAATAGGGACAGCACCAAGCGAATGGGCTTCGGTTAGGGATTGATCGCCAGCAACACCACATACATCAGAGAGGCGCATCAAATCAAGGGTTGCATCATGAGTAAATCGATCTCTTTGGAATACTCGAAACTCCCTACCATTAGGATTTTTATCATCTAAAATAATCTCTTTATGGGGCTTTTCTGAGTCCCCGGTGAAGAAAACAAGCTTCCCATACCCCAATTTTTTTAACTTATCTTGAAAGTCTGGCTCTTCAAGCATGGAGAATACCATCTGATCTTTCCCAGTGTCGCTCCTGGCACTCATAAAATAATTGGCATGCTTCCCTTCTTCATTGCTCGCAGCAAATACAGTTGCGGCTCTTTTATAAGACTTAGGAAAATTGTAGTAAGAAAAGGCAAAACCATTTTTCTTGAGAAAGGATGGGTCTTCAGATGAGGTCCCTAATACTTGTTTTTTTAAAAGCGGATCGAGTGTGCTAAGAATTTTACTTCGGGCCTCAAATTTCTTGGCAGGATCCAGACGCGAAAATTTTTTTAAATCGGATTCAATTAAAATTCCAGGATAACCATCACCTACACCGACATTCCCACTCAAACAAATTATTGGTGGTTTATATTGTGTCTGATCATAAAGGCCGTACTCACCAATAAACATTTTGAGGCACTTGTTATTGTGGTAATAGTGTTCCAAGGAGTTATCATAAATTGCGGTTTCTACTGCAAGTTTTGCGCTATCACATACTTTTTCTACTTCATGTAGATTAGAAGAGTCCACCATGTGAATTTGATGATATCGCTCAAGAAGTTTTGGCTCAATGTCGTTAACCTTTACAAAGGAATCCATTTTACCTACAACGTAAATAGGGGCATCTGGATACTTATTCATGAGAAATTTAGCAATTTTCATTGCCAGGGAAACATCACCGTAGCCCTTCTCATCAATCATATGCAAAACGATAGGGCCTTTAAAATCAGATTTAAAAACATCCTCGGTTCGTATCATGATCTACTACCAAAAACAACGCTATATGGTTAATGTTAGACCATTTATTGGGTTATATAGGCTGAGCAGTACTGTTTATTGATTTTGGAACATTAAGATCTTTTATCGATGAGGAGGAAAAACTTAGAGGAGAAGACCAAAACTAGGCTCTAGTGAAATCAAAAGAAATAATTTTAGCAATCTCTGGTTGTTTGAGGGCCAAAGCGACTAACCGGTCAATACCTAAAGCCACGCCGCTGCAAGGAGGCAATCCATGTTTTAAAGCCTGCAAAAGATAGTGATCGGCAGCTACGGAGGGAAGACCTTTTTCACTTCTTAGCTTTTGGTCTTCAACAAAGCGTTTTGCTTGAGCATCGGCATCAGTCAACTCATGAAAGCCATTCGCTAATTCCACTCCTTGGTAATAGACCTCAAAACGCTCTGCGACTCCATCATTAATTTGTGCTAAAGCAGCTTGTGATGCTGGAAAATTATACACAGCAACTGGCGCATTTTCTTTTGCTAAAAAAGGTTCTACAACATGACTCATCAGTAAGAATAGATATTGATCTTTATCTTCTTCCTGAGGAAGTAATACATTGTCCAAATCAAAGCGCGCCAATGTTTGACGAAGTTGAGGGATTGTTGCAGTGAATGGATCCACATTGCACGCGTCAAGAAAAGCATGTCGATAGGTTTTTTTGATCATGGATTTAGAATGCATGACCATTTGCAGAAACAGATCCATTTCATCCATCAATGCATGATGATCTATACCCAGTTGGTACCATTCTAACAAAGTAAACTCTGGATTATGCCAGCGCCCTAATTCATCGTCGCGAAATACCCGCGCTATTTGAAAAATAGAACCACTTCCTGCCGCAAGCAAACGTTTCATATGATATTCAGGGGAAGTTTGTAGGCAATAGGCTTCACCACGAAACGTTGCTTTGATATTACTGAGATAGACATCCGTTGTGCCATAACGGGCCATGATTGGCGTCTCAACTTCCCAATAACCCCGTTCAGTAAAGAAATGCCTGATTTTTGTTAATAGTTCTGCCCGTTGGCGCAAATACTCAATAGATGCTGAAGGTTGCCACATTTAATAAAAAATTCCCAATTCAAGACGTGCTGCTTCAGTCATTCTCTCCTGAGTCCAAGGCGGCTCCCAAACTAACTCCACAGTACAATCACGAACCCCTTCAACTTTATTGACTGCTTGTTCTACCGTTCCCGGAAAAGTTTGAGCAACAGGACAACCAGGAGTGGTTAAAGTCATTTGAATGGTAACATGGGCTTCATCATCAATGGATACATCATAAATTAAACCCAAATCATAAATGTTAACAGGAATTTCAGGGTCATAAATTTCCCTAAGCGCATTAGTAATGGCCTCTTTCAGCAATTCTGAATCTTGTTTTTTCTTAAAACCAAACATAAAGTACCTGCTTATATTTTGGATAACCCAAGGCCAGTTTCTATTTTACTAGTTCCCACATCACCTCGAGCGCCGCGAGGGAAGATGTGATAGAAACCAACCCTATTCCGTTTTCACAACATTGCTGTCTTTATTCAATGCCGCTTCTAATGTATGCCATGCCAAAGTCGCGCATTTTACCCGGGCTGGATAAGCCTTCACTCCAGCAAGAACCATTAACTTGTCCATATGCACTAACTGCCCCTCTTCATTTTGTGTCAGCATATGATGAAAACGATGAAACAGTTCATGCGCCTCTTCTATGCTTTTCCCTTTTAAAGAATCGGTCATCAAGGAAGCTGAGGCCTGGGATATGGCGCAACCACATCCTAAGAAACTTAACTCAGTGATCAAATCTTCTTCGATTTTGGCATAAACCGTTAATTTATCACCGCATAAAGGATTAAAACCATTCGCCTGCACCGTCGCATCTTTCATTTCATAATGATGACGTGGATTGCGATTGTGATCGATAATGATTTCCTGATAAAGCTCACGCAGTTCAGCACTCATGCAAATACCTCTTTAACTCGATGCAATACTTTGATGCATCGATCAATTTCCTCTCTAGTGTTATAAAAGGACAAGGAAATTCGTGACGTAGCAGCGACATTGTAAAAATCCATCAATGGCATAGCACAATGATGACCGCTCCGTACTGCAATTCCTTCGCTATCTAAAATAGTGCCCACATCATGAGCATGGATTGTTCCATGCACAAAAGAAACAACCGGTACTTTTTGCTGAGCAGTTCCGATTATATTAAATCCGCCGACAGACTGAACCCCAGCAGTTGCATAGTCCAGTAACTGTGTCTCATAAGCGATAATCGCTTCCATATCCAAAGATTCTAAATAATCGATAGCGGCGCCTAACCCAATGACACCGGCAATATTCGGCGTGCCTGCTTCAAATTTATGCGGAATAGGCGCATATTCTGTTGCATCAAAGGTCACGTAATTAATCATCTCACCGCCTCCCTGATAAGGAGACATGGCATTCAAAAGCTCTTCTTTACCCCATAAAACACCAATACCGGTAGGACCATATAATTTATGCCCTGAGAATGCATAAAAATCACATCCCAAATCCTGCACATCTACAGGCAAATGAGGAATAGCTTGCGCGCCATCTAGTAATACTTCAGCACCATACTCATGGGCCATCTTAATCATTTCTTTTACCGGATTGACAGTACCCAAGGCATTAGAAGCATGGGTAATCGCAACAAACTTAGTATTTTTATTTAATTTTTTGGCAAATTCTTCTAATAAAATTTCACCATCCAGGGTCATAGGCGCAACTTGCAGTTTTGCCCCTGTTTTTTTGCACACCATCTGCCAAGGAACAATATTGGAATGATGTTCCATATGGGTAATTAAAATTTCTTCATCCGGTAAAATGCGCGGTGCAACCAAACTTTGAGCAACCAAGTTAATCGCTTCCGTTGTGCCGCGAACAAAGATACACTCATTCGGGGAGTTGGCATTGATAAAGCGCTTTACTTTGGAACGAGCAGCCTCATAATGCTCTGTAGCTCTGACACTCAAGGTATGAACACCGCGGTGGATATTCGAATTATCCTGCTCATAATAACGAGAAATAGCCTCAATCACTGCCTTAGGCTTTTGAGTCGTTGCCGCATTATCAAAATAAACTAAATCAAAATCATTTATTTTTTGCTTGAGTACAGGGAAATCGTTACGAATTGCATGAATATCCAAAGCGTCCATTGAGCTTACCCCAACTGTTGTGTTAATAAATGCCCCATGTAGTCCGCCAATTGACGATGGGGAATAAGCCGCAGATTATCACTGGCAAACGCATGGATTAAATAGTGTGATGCTTCAAGTCGATCAATTCCGCGGGTTGCCAAATAAAATAATGCTTCCTCATCCAATTGTCCAACCGTTGCACCATGAGAACACAATACATCATCAGCAAAAATTTCTAATTGCGGTTTAGTATCCACTTCTGCATTGGCTGAAAGTAAAAGATTTTTATTTTGCTGTTTGGCATCCGTATGCTGTGCTTCGTGCGCAACAATTACTTTACCATTAAATACCGCACGCGAACGGCCCATGAGAATCCCTTTATAATCCTGTTCACTACTGCAATTAGGCACCAAATGCTGCACTGTTGTATGATGGTCCACATGTTGCCCTTCTGCAGGAGCATATATTCCGTTCATTAAGGAATGCGCTTTTTCTTCTTGCAAATACAAACTAATGTCGGACCGTACCCATTGGCCGCCGAGGCTTAGAGAATGATTCGCAAACTCACTGCCTGCTAATTGTTTGACGGATAAATGACCCACGTGAAAAGCAGATTTACTCTCTCTTTGAATGGTGCAATGGGTTAGTTTTGCACCAGAACCTACGACAACCTCAGTGACCTTATTGGTCAAATAGCTACAATCTGCCAAACCTTGATAATCTTCAATAATCGTCGCCTGGCTGTTTGCCTCAGCAATAATCAAATGTCGCAGATGTACCGCTTGATCCCTACGATTTTGTCTATGCGTTAAAGCAATCGGCTCTTCAATAACCACTCCTGCGGGAATGTAGATCATCACCCCACAATGAATCATGGCGGTATTTAAAAAATGAAAACCATGCTCTTGTTTTAAAATCGTCCCCAAATAAGGCTTCAACAGCTCCGGATGCTGGGTTAACGCTACGCTTAAAGGAAGTACCAATACTCCTTTCGGTAACGCTTGCATAAGTTGCTGTTCACCAGAAATAAGTCCATTAAGGATCAATAAATTCTGCTTTATTGGTAAATCAGAAGACATTGCTTCATCGTAAGCGGCATTCCCTGAATCTTTAGAAGGCTCAGCAGCATCAGAACGCATAAAGGGTTGATTTAACAAGGCATCAACAGAAGTATATTTCCAATTTTCATCATGGCGCGTTGGAAAGCCCTGCTGATGCAAATCATTTAATGCTTTAGTTTGCAATTGGGCAAGCCAAGGCAAAGTAGAAAAACTGGCTTTTGCCCGTTGTTGGTAAAAATCCAAGATCTCGCTCATCACTACACCGTTTCCTCAAGCCAACTGTAGCCTTTTTTCTCTAATTCAAGTGCTAATGTTTTATCACCGGACATAATAATACGACCATTGACCAGCACATGAATAAAATCTGGCTGAATATAATCCAGCAACCGCTGATAATGGGTTACTAAAATAATAGAGCGCTCTGGTGAGCGCATAGCGTTAACACCATGGGAAATAATCCGCAATGCATCGATATCCAACCCTGAATCGGTCTCATCCAAAATAGCAAGCTTGGGTTCTAAGGCAGCCATCTGTAAAATTTCATTGCGCTTTTTTTCACCACCAGAAAACCCTTCATTAATGCTGCGGTATAAAAAACTTTCATCCATTTCCAATAACTGACATTTCTCTCGGATGAAGGTCAGAAACTCAATTGCATCTAATGTGTTTTTTCCCTGGCCTTTACGTACGGCATTAACAGAAGCCTTGAGAAAATTGACGTTGGTTACCCCAGGTATTTCTACAGGGTACTGAAAAGATAGAAAGATACCGGCACGCGCTCTTTCCTCGGGAGATAAAGGAGCTAAATCCTGGCCTAGATAGCTTATTTCTCCACCAGTCATATGATACGAAGGATGACCAGCCAATACCTTAGACAGAGTACTTTTTCCTGAACCATTAGGCCCCATAATAGCATGAACTTCACCAGCGTTTACCTGGAGATTAATGCCTTTTAAAATAGCTTGATCATTTATTTCAACACTTAAGTCTTTAATTTCTAACATATTAACCTACTGCCCCTTCTAAACTCAGACCTAGCAATTTGGTTGCTTCCACCGCAAATTCCATAGGTAATTCTTTCAATACCTGCTTACAAAAACCATTGACAATCATTGAAACAGCATCTTCGGTGTCGATTCCACGTTGTTGACAGTAAAATAATTGTTCTTCACTGATCTTCGAAGTCGTTGCCTCATGCTCTACTTGTGCCGTAGGGTTCTTGACCTCTATATAAGGAAAAGTATGTGCCGAACATTCAGAACCCATAAGCATGGAGTCACATTGAGTATAATTGCGCGCATTGGTCGCTGTGGGTGCAATACGAACCAGACCACGATAAGCATTATGTGCGTGTCCGGCACTGATTCCTTTGGAAATAATGGTTGAACGCGTGTTTTTACCAATATGAATCATTTTAGTGCCGGTATCGGCTTGTTGATAGTTATTGGTTAAAGCAACCGAATAAAATTCACCGACAGAATCATCACCTTGTAAAATCACACTGGGATATTTCCAGGTAATTGCTGAACCGGTTTCTATTTGTGTCCACGAAATTTTAGAGCGTTTACCGCGACAGGCTCCACGCTTGGTCACAAAATTATAAATACCGCCTTTTCCTTCCTTATCACCAGGATACCAATTTTGTACTGTGGAATATTTAATTTGCGCACCATCCAGCGCAACCAATTCAACCACCGCCGCATGCAATTGATTTTCATCGCGCATCGGCGCAGTACAGCCTTCAAGATAAGAAACGTAACTGTCTGCATCGGCAATGATTAGGGTACGCTCAAATTGTCCTGTAGACGCTGCATTAATGCGAAAATAAGTCGATAATTCTATAGGGCAACGCACCCCTTTGGGAACATAAACAAAGGAGCCATCACTAAAAACAGCCGAATTCAAAGCAGCATAGAAATTATCGCGATAAGGAACTACAGAGCCCAAATATTGCATCAGCAACTCAGGATATAGATGTACTGCTTCAGAAATGGGACAAAAAATGACCCCTTTTTCAGCAAGTTTGGCTTTAAAGGTGGTGGCTACAGACACGCTATCAAACACTGCATCTACCGCAACGCCGGCCAGCATTTCTTGTTCTCTTAAAGGAATGCCTAATTTCTCATAGGTCCTTAGCAATTCAGGATCCACCTCATCCAGACTTTTGGGTGCATCTTTTTTCTTTTTCGGTGCTGAATAATAAGAAATAGACTGGTAATCCACCGGAGGATAATGCACGCTGGACCATTGCGGAGGCGACATGGTTAACCAATGCCTGTAGGCTTTTAAACGCCACTCCAGCAAAAACTCTGGCTCCCCTTTAATTGCAGATAAACGACGAATAACCCCTTCATCCAATCCAGGCTCAAAAGTATCTACTTCAATGTCGGTGGTAAACCCATGTTGATATTCTCTATCGAGCAGAGAATTAATTTGCTCACTGCTTTTAGCCACGATTAACTCCACTTGCCAATTGTCGAACTCGTTCCACATCGTGTGCTTGCAAAGTAGGTTTCGCCAAACTAGCCAAACTCACACTATCCAGGGCTGTTTCAATTGCTTGGCTAATTAATCGCCAATTACCCTGAATCGTACACACACCTTGTAACGAACAATCATTAGGTTGCAAACTGCATTCTGTGAAACCACGATGTTCTTCAAATGCAAAAATTATTTGCGACACAGAAATCTCAGTTGCAGGCCGTCGCAATCGGTATCCTCCAGTCACTCCACGTACTGAAGCTAACAAACCTGCACTGGTTAAACGTTTTAAAATTTTACTTACCGTAGGTACAGTCAGATGAGTATGTAATGCAATGTCACGAGCATTACATAGTTCTTGCGCGTGCCTGGCGAGATAAACCATCACAACTGTTCCATAATCGGCCAACTTGCTGATGCGCAGCATAACACCTCAAACTCGAATAATCTAGTACTGAATAAGTCTTAATTAGAGACAAACTCCGGCTTCATCATTTTTTTATCTATACTATAAATATAGTACCAAAATAGTTCTATATTTGGCAAACGTGAATAGTACCTTATTGTTAAGGAATGACGCAATACGCCCTGGAAATATATTCAACATGAAGTGGGTTGATCAGTAAATTAAGCTCCATGCAATCAGGTGAACTGTTCATAAAGGGTAGAATCTCACCATTATGATGGTCCAGATGCTCCGCCTCCAGTTTTTTTGAGCCTTAAACCATAAACTGATCCGAAATAAATGCCCGATTTGGGCTATACTTTTTCTATGTCGAGTCCCAAAAAAAGCTTTATTTAAAATGCACTCCTATCGATTATATGTGGTGAAGGATCTAGATAGCGCAATCACTGCACTTCGTTCACGGCTCGATGCTTTAATCACGCAAGTGAAAATGTCTGATGCACACCTATCTCAATATTTTGACGTAGCCCAAATAACTGCTGCACTCAGTTCAATTGCAGATAAAAATTTGGGGCTAAACACCTTAAATACGCTTGAAAAACTTGCTGCCGATTTAATACAAGTCAAAGAAATTGCTGATTTAAGCCAGGAGAAAACCGAACATATCGCTGAGATGATGAAAGCGACTCCATCCCTAACTTATGCAGTACATTTGATGAGTGAGTTATCTGAAACCATTAAGGAAACAGAGCGTCTGCTCAATATGGAGCTTGTTGTTAATTCAAGCCAGGATGCTGATCAGGGGGCAATTTTAGCATCTAACGATCAGAGTATTAAATATTCTTTAAAGAATCACTCATTCGAGCGATTCAGTGAATTTCAAGCTGCCGATTCGAAAGAACAGCAATCAGAGGAAATGCCATGGAAAAGTGATATGGCTCACTTCGATGGCGATCCCGAACAGTACTCAAGATTAATTTCCAAGCAGATTACCAATTGTCATAGTGTGATTATGCTCGAAAAGACCACGCAAACGGTATGGATGATGCATGTATTGCCAAGAAGTGAGTTTTACCTCAAGCCACTGTATGTTGATTTGCTCCATGAACAGAGCGGGCTTAATGATAAGTCCGATATGGAAGTAGTTTTTTTCTCTCGTTATTTTGATAAACACCACTGTGACCTCAATACATTTACGGCGACATTGCCTAAAGAAGCCAAAAAAAATATTCTCTTAACTGAATCTACAAGTCATTTTTCTAAAGAAGCGTACTTTGTATTATTTGATCCTCAGCGTAATAAAATTATCGTGGCCACTCATTCTTTGTCAGAATGCCGCGTCTATGAGGATGTTTTTCCCGGCATTGAACCTTCTCCGTTAAAAAAACCATTGTTCGATTTGCAACCTGCGTTTGCGATTGCCCAAAAAGAGATGAATGAATTAAAAAACAAAGGGATAATGATTAAAGATTTATCACCTGGCAGTACAATTCATCCCGAACATTTCCAGAACCACCCAGATATCAGGCAAACGGTTAGAGAATTAATCGAGCGATTGAGAAGGGAAAATAAGAGTGGTGAACCCAAGGTTGTTCACGCTTTTTTTCAAAAATGCGATTTCCTAATACCTTGCTCTGTCAAAGAAGTGGAGCATCTCATCAACAAGAAAAAGCTACTGACTTCAGGCCAAAGAGATGACTCGCAACCCTCTGATATAGAAAAAATAATTTTTGATGTCTCGCTGGAAAAAGAGTTTGGCGCAGTAAATGCAGTCAAAGAGATCAGACATATTTCCGGTCTTCTGCATGTACCCAATAAACCATTGCTTATTTCTTCATCTAGTCAATACTCCCAGGCATTCAAGGAATGCGGCATCCTTTTAAAGCTGAATCAGGATATTCAAGAACGGTCAACCTGGTTAGCATTTGAAACTAATGGCATTGGGCGTGAGACAGACGTTCATCGTCCAGGTTATTTTTATCCTTTTGATACATGCCCAACATCGGAGTCTTTAAAACAAGCAGCAAATATTAACTTTCAAATTTTTGGTGGTGTAGGTATCCAGGATATTTCTGAAATATGGGTACCAAAAGCGATAGATAAAACGTTATTAGCTGAGCTGAAAACCTTGCAAATACCTATTTATCATTATGCGTTACAAAAAAAATCAAACGATGATTCTTTCTTTAAAGAGACATCCTTTGTCCCTGATTTTAAAAAAAGGCAATTGGTTTATGAATCCACCCCTTCCAGCAAGCCGAATGATGGAAGGTGCACTATCTCCTAATAGCCATAATCAATATAAGATCAGTAAGGAGGGCACCCTATTTCCCCAAAAAACCAATCAGACAACCATTTTGCACAAAACAAAGAAATTAAGATTTTCTTTTAAGCAGATTAACTATAAAATACCCAGCCCAACTAAATTGTAAGACAAGGAATTAATTATGGGTTACAGCAGTATATTCAGTCTAGATACAGGCTACAGTTTGTTCGCAAGTGGCTATAACTTTCTTACTCATAGAAGAACATCACAAATCGTAAATACGCTCTCTTTTATCGGTGCAGCCTATAGTCTTTTGGCGAATTATAATCGATTTAATGAAGTGGTTGGAACATATGCCTTAGATGCTCTAGTTCATGGGTTAAACCTTCTTTTAATGGATTCACAAAATCCTAATGTCATTAAAGCGTTAAAATATTTAAACGATGCTCAAATTGCCACTAACTTGGGAGCCATCGGTGGTATTTTTAGCAAGGGTGCTCTTTCTAGCGATTTCATACTTACAGGACAATTAGCAGGAGATGCGTTCACTCATCTTGTTAATCATTTAGCATTATTAAAAAATGATGAAGAAGCTGGAAATGAGGAGAGTAAAGCACATAAGCTTTAATAATAGCCAGCGTTAACCCGTTTTGGTATTCAAAAGTTCAGGCTGCATTCATGATGTGGCCTCATACCATTTGAGAAATAATATAAATCCTTCATTCAAAGACCATGACCTCCTGACTCCAACAGCATGAAACCAAAATCCAAAATCATAAAGCTTGACTCACTTGAACTATGCGCGTTATATAACGTATCATCTTCTTTTTAATTTGAGTGTTGCACTACGATTTCATGCTTGAATCAAGACCCATTAGGAGCACGACCATGACAGTTGCGCATTATCCAGCCTCTCTGGTCAGCAGTCAGCTTGTTCATTCGGGATCCATGCTAGTCCCGCAAGGTTACTATCGCTCAAAATTATTTATTGCTCCTTTTTCTACTAATGCTTTAGTTGCAGCAGCAGGTCCTTTACTATCCCTATTGGAACGACTTTGTCTTAGCCCATCGCTTCCTCCTATTGAAAACATTAGAGACAACATTGAGCATGAATTACTGGCCTTTCAAAGCAAGATGGATGCCTCCAAATACCCTGCAGACTTTGCCGCTATTGCCTACTATTTAATGTCCGCTACCATAGACGAAATAATCGGTAAAAATTACATGCGCGTCTATCAGATTACTGCAGAATTTAAAGCGTTTACGCCACTGACGAGTGATGAAGCGCTACCACAACATCGTTTTTTTGAAATTCTTAACTACATTAAAGAGCGGCCGAATCAATACCTTGATCTTATTGAATTGGTTTATTTTTTTCTGATTGTTGGTTTTGAAGGCCATTACCATCTCAAGGCTGATGGACGACAGACTCTAGATAATTACATTGAAGATCTTTATCAAATAATTCAACAAAATCGGTTCAATCAACCACGCCGCTTATTTAATGAAAACCCTCTACCCAAAATAGTTAAAAAAAATTATAAAGCGGCCATAATAACGTTAATTTCTGCGGTTGCTGTGGTAGCACTTGCTTTTTTTACCAGCCAGTATTTATTGGAAAATAAGGCAAAAACCGTTTTATTTGGACATACCCAACTTGCTCTTCTGGATAGCTAATGGACAATTCGTTACGCGCACTATGTGATGCTATAAAAAAAATACTTTCACAATTAAAGCCACAAAGCAATCCACTATCTTTTATAGTGATTACCGGTAGAAATGCTCAAGGAAAATCGGCCATATTAAAGCAAAGTAATATGGAAGAAATACCTGTTTTTAGCGAACAACATGCTAAAATTTATTTCAATCAGAAAGGCATCATCATTGAGCTGGGTGAGAATTGGCTGAATAACAGCAAAACCTTATTACAAGCCACGCTAAAGCAATTAAATCGATGCAATTCGCATCTAAAAATTACTGGTCTTGTTTTATGCATTGATGTTAATGAACTACTTATCGCTGATCCGGGACAATTTGCCGAACATAAAAAAGCACATGTGCAATTGTTGGAGCGGTTTGGGGCAAATCTAAATTACTCGGTCAATCTTGCACTCATCTTTACTAAAATGGATACCCTTGCAGGTTTTACCGAATTTTATCAAGCCGATCACGCAACTGATTTATCGAAACCTCTGGGATTTTCGCTTGACTGTCGAAATGAACTTAAGAAAAAAATAGAGGCTTATTCATTACAATTCAATCAGCTTACAGAACAAATTGGTCAACAAGTAATTAATAAAATGCATCCTGCACGTTCCACAATGAGGCGCAGTTTAATTCGGGAGTTTCCATTGCAAGTTGCCAGTTTGCGTGCCCCTATCCAAGCACTCATCCAAGGAATTTCACCGAAGCTCTTTAATTTACACTCCATTTACTTTACCAGCGCAGAGCAAGGTGGTGTAAGTATTGATCGGCTAAACAAGAAAATTCAGCATGAATATGCATTGGTAGTACAAGATACATTCCCGCAAGCTACCAATTTCAGGGCTTATTTTGTTGAGGGCGCATTAAAAACTATTCAAGAGCATTGCAGTCAAGTACCCCAAGCGAGAAAATTTTCACAAAAGCCCATTATTGCAGCGACTGCAAGTATCGCCGGGCTGAGTTTACTCCTCTTAAGTTACAACCACTACAAAACAGCTCATCTATTGGATGAAGCAAGTAAAGAATTACTGGCATACGATGTACTCAATAGTCAGGAAAATAAAGAAAAGCAGGCTCTTTACCATTTGTCTAATGCCGCAAAAACAATGAGTCATATTCCCAGTAACTCCTTATCACTACCCACAGTACATCAATTAAAAACAAATTTACACCAAAATGCTGAAAATCGTCTCCATGGTGAATTTTTACCCTCTTTAACTCATGAATTAGAAGAGGTAATCAACAATCCAGGAAATACGCCGATTGTTCGCTATAATGCGCTGAAAATTTACTTGATGCTTAGCCAACCAGAACATTTTTCAGCAATGCAAGTACATGATTGGTTTGCTAACCGATGGAACAAACAACCTGAAAGTGCTTTCAAAAAGCAAATGGCGCTGCTCAAACTTCTATTAAGCAAACCACCAAAAAATATAACTGTAAAACAACAGATAATTACTGATGCGCGAAATTATTTAAATGCATTGCCCTCCAGTTATCTTTATTATTCCATCGCTAAAGAGTTTTTCCCTACTGCAAAACAAAAAATTGCAATTAACGGTTTTGTATTGGCAACCAGCGAACTGCCGGTTTACTTTACCCGTTCTGGTTTTAATGATGTGATGCAAAAAATTCCTGATATTAGCCATAATTTACAAAAAGAAAATTGGGTACTTGCTCGCAATGATACGTTCCAATTACAGGAAATGATCACTCAAGCCTATTGTTTTGATTACGTCACCTGGTGGCAAACATTCATGCGTAAGTCACAGCCGTTACATTACCAAGATTATCAAGCAGGGCGACAGGTCGTTAAAAGCTTGGAACAATCTCATGCACTGAGTAAAATAATTGGCTTAATTCAACAAGAAACTAAAGCAGATCTAACCGATAATTCATCACCGTTTAATCATTCTATTGCCAATCAGTTTACCGATTTGAACTTAATGAGCCATTCCAGCACTAAAGAACTTGGCTTAAAGATCGTTGATTTGGAGCGATTTATTTCTACCTTATCCATGATTAATGATGGCGGCAAAACAGCGTTTAACATTATAAGAACACGTTTTGCCAGTGATAGTGCTTCCGATCCAGTAAGCCTGCTTTACAACCAAGCGCGGCAATTACCCGAGCCTCTAAGCACCTGGACCAAACAATTAGCAAGTGATACCTGGGGCATTTTAATAAAAGACAGTCGTCAATATATCAATCAACAGTGGCAACAAACGGTTTATAGAGAATTTCAAATGACTATTGCCAGACGCTATCCTTTTGATGCGTCACAAAAAGATGAAATAGCAATAAATGATTTTAATCATTTCTTTTCTACTCATGGCGCATTGAACACATTTACCGAAAGTTTTGTGAAACCCTTCTTGGACGTTTCCAGTGCCGAGTGGAAACCTAAAGCAGTTAATGATTCGGTACTACCCATAGCGTCAGAAACATTAGATGCGCTCATCCGAGCGAATATTATTACCAATATGTTCTTCCCTGATCATGGTGAAGAAAGCAAAATTGATTTTAGTTTGCAAAAAATCAGTCTTGACCCTGTAGTGGCTAATCTAGAACTTGAGATTGGCGGCACCAAATTAACTGATAATCAAGGCAGTGATTCAGTAATTCGTTTTTCCTGGCCGCAACCCAATGCAAAACTTGCACTGGACTCCATCGAAGGTAATCATTACGAACTGGCAGAGCAAGGTACCTGGGCCTTATTTAAACTGCTGGAAAAAGTAAATGTTCTGGTTGATGAGCAAGACAGTTCCAGCCTGCAAATTCTCTTTGAAATTAACAGTAACTCGGGACGTTACTTATTAAAAACAAACAATCAAGTTAATCCATTCACACCAGGCATTTTAAATGGATTTACCTTGCGTGACTCGATAGTCTAGTTCTGAACCTTGTTAAGGACACGACCTCTCTCCAAATCCGTGGTAAAAGCAAAGTGCGAAAAGGCATAGAGCCGAAAACCGCGAGTAAATGAGGAGAGAAGCAACGATTCAAGAAGCAACCCACCGTCCTTGCAGCATTAGGGAAAAGCCTAGTTGCCTAAGCTCATTGACGAAGGTTGTTATTGACCATTTTTATAAGCGATTGCTTCATGAATCAGTATCTTTGTAGTGGAGGCTTCAAAAGATTTATCCCATTTAGGATAGATCCTCATGTATTCTTCTAAAAGATTAAACCCTATATTGTCATACATAAAATTCCTGGTCGCATTTAATACGGATATTTGATCCGAATAGTTTTGAAACCTTGGGTGTTTTTCCTTTTGCTGCTTGCAATAGGTTATTTCATCTTCAATACGATTCACTAAACTCTGAAATTGTGACTCAAGAGTATTTTTTGGCGGTGCTTTTAGAGAAGCAAAAAGGCCAATACCACCCTTATTTTCTTTTTGATGCTCAGACATATTTATCTCCCTATAATTCAGATACAGTTGGCAATTCAAATGATTATTGCATCCTGTCCAATCCTACTTGGCTGAGGCCAATTTTTTAAAATCCATTCGACTTTTTATGTTAAGTATAGTTAAAATTTTAACAACAAAGAGGCAGATTCCTTGGATTTCATATATACTCTTTATCTCAATTGAAAAAACAAAGGTCTATTTTATGCGTACGTTTATTTCCTATTTGCTTATTGCATTATTCAGTTTTGGCCTGCTCGTTAATGAAGCCTCTGCCAAGCGTTTTGGCGCAGGTAGAAGTTTTGGCATACAGCGTTCACAAAATGCCCTGTTTTCCCAAAATAAAGTACAGAAATCCAGTGTAATGGGACAAAGCACCAAAAATCCAAGCAGATGGGGGGGCTTACTCAGTGGTTTATTAATTGGCGGCTTACTGACCAGCTTATTTATGGGACATGGTCTTACCAGTGGCCTCTTGTCATGGCTCATTGTAGGTGCGATTATTTTCTTCATTGTCGGTTTTTTCCGCAAAAGAATGCAACCCGGCTTTCAGTCAGGACAAAGCCAAAGCAGTTCCTTTAACCAAAATCCCTTCAGTAATTTTACCCAAACCTTCAATAGCAGCAGTTCAGGCGGTTATGGCGATAATGGCGTTGCTGAATACCCTGCAGGCTTTGTACCTGAGGCCTTTTTACGTGAAGCAAAGGTGACATTTAATCGATTACAAGCAGCTTACGATCAAAAGAATCTTCAAGACATGAGTGAGTTCACCGCACCCGAGGTATTTGCAGAAATTAAAATGCAATTGGATGAGCGGGGAGATGCGCCCAATAAAACAGAAGTCATCCGTTTAGACGCGGAATTACTTGATGTTTCAAGACAATCTAATTCTCTAATCGCGAGTGTTCGCTTTACTGGCTCTATTAAAGAAAATGATGAACCAAGCCAGCTTGATGAAATTTGGCACTTCCGTCAATTCCCTAACAGTCCTCAATGGGTTGTGGGTGGAATTCAACAAGACGTATTTCAACCCTAATAGAAGATGAACCTGGGGATTCTGCAAAACCCAGGTTCATCCCTCTTCATCCTAGGGTCATTTCCAAAGGTATAGAGAATCTCCCTTCTCCCTCCATCCCATCATCCGCAGTGCTAAGAGAGATATCTCTCCTTGAGCACTTTCTAAAACGAGAAGTTCCCTCGCTAAGCTTAGAATGACGAGAACAAAGGGGAAGAGGTCGCTCCTGTTGACGCATTGATTGCAGCGACTATACCTACGCCCTCCGTCCGCAACCCACAAGTTGGCGCGAATTTTAACTGCATGGCAAATTCAGGCTAGGAATTTCGATCGAGGCAGAACACTAATTCTCAATCAGTGTTTCATCATAGACAACTACTTGATTTCGCCCCCTTTCCTTCGCCTTATATAAAGCCTTATCTGCCTGGATCACAATGCTGTTGATATCATGATTGCCATTAAAATATGAAATGCCAACACTAATCGTCACATGAACCTTTTGCTCATTTACAGTAAAATAATTTCTGGAAAATTGAAGCCGTAAATCATTACAAATTTTTAGACTGCTTTGCAGATCAGCACCGGGCAATATGATTGCAAACTCTTCCCCGCCATATCGTCCAATAATGTCTCGATTGCGTAAACTTACCATAAATAATGAGGCCAACTTTTTAATTACCAGATCACCAAAAGGATGACCATAGGTATCATTAATCGATTTAAAATGATCAATATCGATCATGATGAAAGATACAGGTGAGTTCTGTTGTTTCGCTCTAGCCACTTCAATATTTAAACGATTTAAAATACTCGAATGGTTTAATAAACCCGTCAGACTATCTGTAGTCATGTAATAATTTAAAATGCTTGCACGGTTTGATCGTGAACGTACCGCCGAAACCAAATCATGTGGAGAAACCGGTTTGGTAAGAAAATCATCTCCGCCCAAACTAATCGCTGCTAATTTTTTATTTTTGTCATCCTCTGTAGAGAGGAAGATAATTGGCATTTTAGTATATCTTCTATCCTTGCGCAGTAACGCAGCAAGCTCCATACCCGAACATTCTGGCATATATATATCCATCAATAATAGATCGGGCTGAAATGTTTCAAGCTCTTTTAATAAATTTAATGGATTGGTAATGGCGCGAGTAATCATATCCGCTTGTTTTAAAATCAGCGAATAATATTCAGCAAGTGACTTAGAATCATCCAGAATTAAAATGCGGTATGCTTCATTAACCATTGAACTGCAATTTATGTTTAACTCTTGTACTAAATACGTTACATCAAGAGGCTTTTGAAAATAAGCCACACAACCGGCACGTATTGCGGTAAGTCGCGGTGCTAAATCAGCATTTGGAACGATACAAAATAATTGAACTGGGGTTTTTTGCTTTTTTTGTATCGCAATCAGTTGATCCAGTGCTGACTTTTTTAAATAATTGGTATCAACAATTATTGCAACTGGTTGTTTTTTTTGAACCGAACTCAATAAAGACCCGATATCATCTACAGGTTGTGCATGGTAGCCAGCGTGTTTAAGATTTTCACTTAGTTCATGAACTAAATCAGTTTCCTGCTCTAAGATATACACTAATTTATTGTCGGTAAGCTCCGTTATGTCGGTAAAAATTAGTGGTTTTTTAGGAGCCTCTTTAGCCAATACACTTTTTAATTGGGCAAAAAAAGAATTAATTAGTTCCTGATCCTCAGGAGTTAATAGTCCATTAACTAAAATTTCCTTTAATGATATTTCCATCCGGCGTGCTGTTTTACTTAATTCGGTATAACCATAGGTTCCCGCTGAGCCACATAAACTGTGGACATCGCGATGAAAGTTTTGAAAGCCTGCTAAATCCCATTTTTTGAGTAGCGCATGCCATTGGATCTCTATACTGTGAATTTTTTCTGGTAAATTCTTGCTGTAGAGAACAAAAAGATCATGTAATTTTTTCTGAATTTTTTCATCCATTATATTTCAACCATGCATTTTTTATTGACGTCGCAAGCGTCAAAGGATCAAAAGGTTTTTTAATGACATCAATTGCTCCAATCGACTTATAATCTTCTATCTCATTATTTTGTATTTTAGCAGTCATAAATATAGCGGGTATTTTTATAAAATTTGGATTCTTACGTAATTCTCGTAAGGTCGTAGGCCCATCCATTTCCGGCATCATGACATCCAACAAAAGCAAATCAGGGATGTATTCTATTGCTTCTTCGAGAATTTTTTTTCCATTAGAACAATACCTCACCGTAAACCCACCAATATCTTCCAAAGCAATTTGGGCGATAGCTCTTATATCCTCTTCGTCTTCAGCATATAAAATCCTTTTAAGTTCTTTATCAGCCATCTTCCATTCCTTTAATCAACGAGTTAGAGAAGGTTTTTAATCGTATTTAATAAAATTTCATTTGAGGAGCTCGATTTAAGCAATGCTTGGCTGACATACTTAGAAGAATCTTCATTTAGTTTAGTATCAGAAAATACAAGAACCGGCGCATGATATTTCGATATTAAAGGAAGAATGTCGGCACCATTTCCATCGGGCAACAATAAATCTAAAATCACTAAATTATATTTCTCATTTTGAAGCCTTTTTTTTGCTTCGTCTAAATTATTCGCGGTTGTCACGTTCGCATATTTTTCCAGCAGCACTTCTAAAATTTTTTGGGTATCTTTATTATCTTCAACATGCAATATATGAGGTTTGCTTTGGCGGTTATTTTTTTGTATTTTGCTGATTGTGAACAGTAGCTTATTAAAATCTATTGGTTTATCCAACCAATCAACTATTGAAACAGCGTCACCATTAGATAATTCTCTTCCTGTTTCAGCAATGACAGAAAGCACGATAATGGGTAAATTTTTTGTTTTGTTATTGGTGCGCAGTTCTCTAATAAACGAAACTCCATCTTGATCCGGTAATATGAGATCCAACAAGAGCGCATGGTATTCCTGTTTTTCTAACATTTCTCGTGTCTCTTTTGCAGTATTTGCCACCTCCACAAGAAAACCCGCTGATTCTAATAGTAATTTGATGTAATTTGATTGATCACTATCGTCTTCACAAACAAGTAACCTCTTTCTAGACTCTAGGGCAGCTATTTGATTTTTTTCTTGGCTAATAAGCAATTGGTGTGCTATTGGTAAATCGAAATAAAAGGTAGTGAGATCATTAGGCTTACTTTCAAAACTTAAGCATCCTCCCATTTTCTCGATAATGGTCTTGCTGATGTTTAATCCTAAACCAGTCCCCCCCTTTCCTCGGGTCGTTGAAGAGTCGCCTTGAGAAAATTTTTGAAAAATTCGATGCTGGAATTCAGGTGATATTCCCGTACCCTTATTGGTAATGGAGACACGCACCGATGAATCAATTTGTTGGATACTTAGGGTAATCTTCTCCTTTTCATAAGAAAATTTACAAGCATTAGAAACCAAATTGGCCAAAACTTGCATTAAACGACCTGAATCAACGGTGACTAAATACTCTTTTTCAGGCGGAATTAATTCAATTTGTACCCCGAACTTATCAGCATACATTTTATTAACATCGATTGATTCCTGAACTATTTCATTTAAGCTGGTTACCTTTAATTCAAAATCCATTTTTCCGGCTTCAATTTTTTCAATATCCAAAATATCATTTATTAACAACAATAGACGTTCACAGTTATTATTGGCTATTGCAAGCAATTTCATTATTTTTTCGGGAAATTTACCCATAACCCCACTTACTAAAAGTCCCAAAGACCCCCGGATGGATGTAAGTGGTGTGCGTAACTCGTGACTCACTATCGAAACAAATTCATTCTTTAATCGTTCAGTTTGTTTCAAATCAGTAACATCATGGATTACAATCACCGCCCCTAGGTTCTTTCCCTCTGAATTAATTATTTTTTGCCCATCAATGACTACATTGCGAATCCCATTATTTTTAATATGCATCAGGAGTTCAACAGCGCGCACTCGTTCACCATTTAAAGCCCGTTTAAGAGGAAAATCCTCAGGGTTAATGGGATTATTATTGGTCGTGTAAAGACTAAAATAATCCAAGATGTTATTGATGTTTTTATTTGACTTGTCTGAGTTAATGTATTTTTGAATCGTATGATTCAAGACAGTAATTCGCCCCTCAGCATTACATGCGATAATCCCATCTTCTAAGTTATCCAGCATCGCATTGAGAAATTCCTTCTCATTTGAGATCGCCGTGACCATTTTTTTGTAATAATTGGATACCGTCAGTGCAAGAGCACAAATCAATCCACTAACGCCTGCAATGAAAAAGGCTAAATAGCTAGGTTGTATCCCTGCATTTTCGTTTATCATCACATGGGATAAATTAGGGGTAAATACTGCGGCTGACATCCCTGTATAATGCATGCCACAAATAGCAAGTCCCATGAGCAAGGAGCTGATGATTTTTAAATTAAATTGTCTTTTACTTGAACCATAATTGCTTTCTAAGGCAAGCCAAATAGCCGCTTCTGCGGCAGCAATTCCAATAAGAATAGAAAGAAAAAATAAAGTCGGTAAATAATGAATCGTTACATGAACCTTCATTGCCTCCATGCCCATATAGTGCATGCTGGATATAGCAAGACCAACGATGAAGCCACCCAAAGCAAAATGCAAAAGGGAATAATCTTTTTTCTGTAGAATAAACAAAGCTAACGCAGAGGCAAGGATGGCAACAATTAGGGAGGCTGCCGTCCAACTTAAATCATACTCCATGGGCATAGGCATGATAAAAGCTAACATGCCAACAAAATGCATCGACCATATTCCTGCCCCCATGGCAAAAGCACCACCTGCAAGCCAGTAGGTTCGCGCATGTTTATTTTTTGTAGCACGAAGCCTGCCTACCAGATTTAAAGCCACATAAGAAGCAAAAACGGCGATTATATAGGATAAGATCACTAACTTTACATCATAGTGACCCGTTATTACATCAACCGGAATTGGAGTCGTTTGAAACCATTCAGAAAAAGTGTCCATTATTACTTCCTGTAATAGTAACACAAAGATTAATTATATTTTTTAGCGGTGAATCACTTAAGGCATTTATTCAAAATGCTCTAATTGATTATAGACCTTTTTGACACTTTTTACGTACAGAAAACGTCATATTGCGTACTCATTTCCCTAAGCATCAACGTGCCCGCGCAGGGCACGTCCAAGTATTAAACGTACTGCACATCAATAATTTCGTATTCCACCATACCGCCTGGCGTGTTAACAATGACTGAGTCATCTAATTCTTTACCAATTAAGGCACGACCCATAGGAGAGCTGTAAGAGATTTTATTCTGTTTAATATCAGCTTCATCTTCACCAACGATTTTGTAAGTAACTTGCGCATCTGTTGCTATATGACTGACGGTAACAGTAGAACCAAAAACTACTTTGCCATTGTTAGGTAATTTACTGATATCAATTATTTGTGCATGTGATAATTTTGCTTCTAACTCCTGAATACGGCCCTCATTAAAACTTTGCTGTTCGCGAGCAGCATGATATTCGGCGTTTTCTTTCAAATCACCATGAGCCCGTGCTGTAGCAATCGCTTCAACGATACGAGGTCTATCAACAAATTTTAAACGTTGTAATTCTTCTTTCAGTGCTTCCGCACCTTCTACTGTCATGGGGTGTTTACTCATATCTACCTCAAAAAAATAATTCCCTGGTAATTCTACTTTTTCTCCAATACAACAAGAGAAAGAGCTTTGCGCATTAAGTTAAGACCTTCATCCAATGATGTCAATTAAGCTTTATACCTAGACCGAATCAGCGCAAAGCATAAAACGGGGATGCATCCTTAAGATGACGACTTTGCCTAGACCATAGTGCATCATTGAGTTGACATCATTGCGCCTTAACCTAGGCTACAATTTTTATGTTCCCTAGTGTAAATCCTGTAATCGGGTTACAGTCTCTCTATCCTCATATTTCATAGCCAAACAAGCCGCTTCAGCGCCTGATAAAGTCGTAGTATAGCTGACCTTATGTTGTAATGCATTGCGCCTGATTGCAAAAGAATCGGCGATTGCTTGCTTACCCTCGGTTGTATTTACAATAAAATCAATTTCATTATTTTTTATAAAATCCAAAACGTGAGGTCTACCTTCATTGACCTTAAATACCCTGCGACAATCGACTCCAGCAGCCTGCAAAGCCAACGCCGTACCGCGCGTTGCAATGATTTCAAAACCCAATTCAATCAATCGCTTTGCAATTTCACCGACTCGTGTTTTATCCGCATCGCGCACTGAGACAAACGCACGCCGTCTCTTAGGTATATTAGAACCAGCACCCAATTGTGCCTTAGCGTAAGCTTGTCCAAAACGTCTGGCAATACCCATCACTTCACCGGTTGATTTCATTTCAGGGCCAAGAATAGAATCTACTCCGGAAAATTTGATAAAAGGAAAAACGGGAAGTTTAATTGAATAAAATGAGGGCATATGATGATTTTGACTTAAGCCTTGTTCTTTTAAACTAATTCCCAACTTGCAAAGCGCTGCAATTTTAGCCAAAGGCAGCCCAGTAGCTTTGGAAACAAAGGGAACAGTCCTTGAAGCCCTTGGATTAACTTCTAGAACATAAATGTCATCCGCTTGAATCGCAAATTGCGCATTAATCAAACCCACTACGCCTAAATTCAATGCCATTTGACGCATTTGCTCCATTAAATCTTGTTGTACCACCACACTCAAGCTGAAAGGAGGCAACGTACACGCCGAATCTCCTGAATGAATGCCAGCCTGTTCTATGTGCTCCATTACGGCACCAATCAATACCTCCTTCCCATCACAAACAGCATCAATATCGACTTCAATAGCGTCATTTAAAAATTTATCCAAGAGTACGGGAGAATCATTAGATACAGCCACCGCATGCGAGAGATAATGACGTAAATCATCCTCTTGGTATACAACCTCCATTGCTCGGCCTCCAAGCACATAGGAAGGGCGAACCACCAATGGATAACCAATCTTATTGGCTAAAGTAATCGCTTCTGCTTCACTACGTACCGTACCATTATCGGGCTGATGCAATTTCAACTCAGTCACCAATTTTTGAAACCGATCTCTATCCTCAGCTCTATCGATGGCATCAGGAGAAGTTCCAATAATCTTAACCCCATTTGCTTCTAAAGCACGGGCTAATTTTAAGGGGGTCTGGCCACCGTAATGAACAATCACTCCATCCGGTTTTTCTACATCGACAATACCCAATACATCCTCTAAAGTCACAGGCTCAAAATATAAGCGATCTGAGGTATCAAAATCAGTAGATACTGTTTCGGGGTTGCAATTGACCATGATGGTCTGACAACCTGCATCTCTAAGCGCCATAGCAGCATGTACACAGCAATAATCAAACTCAATACCCTGACCAATACGATTAGGTCCCCCACCGAGAATCATAATTTTTTTCTTATGCTTATCGGGGCGAGCCTCACATCGGGTTTCATAACAAGAATACATATAGGCCGTATCGCTGGGGAACTCACCAGCACAAGAATCAATACGTTTATAAACAGGCACAATGCCTAATTCTTTACGTCGCGTGCGAACTTGCTCTTCGGTGCATGACCAAATTTTAGCCAAATAAGCATCAGCAAAACCACGTTGCTTCAGTAAGCGCAACGTCACGACATCCACATCGGAGAGTTTTTTTCCTGCCATGGACCGTTCCAAGGCAATCAATTCTTCGATTTGCGCTAAAAACCAGGGGTCAACACGACTTTCCTGATGAATTTCCTCAAGCGACATATTGCTTCTAAATGCATCGGCAATGTACCAGAGTCGATCTGGCGTCGGTTCTCGTAAATGTCCTCTGAGACGTGCTAAATCCCCTTTTTGGAATAAAGGATGCAAACCACAACGACCGATTTCTAACCCACGGATTGCTTTTTGTAATGACTCTTGGAAATTGGAACCGATGGCCATCACTTCCCCTACAGACTTCATTTGCGTCGTCAATGTATTGGAAGTTTGTGGGAATTTATCGAAATTAAACCGAGGCACTTTAGTCACGACATAATCGATACTTGGTTCAAATGACGCAGGCGTTTTGCCCCCAGTAATTTCATTTTTTAACTCATCAAGAGTGTAGCCTACAGCTAATTTTGCAGCGACCTTCGCGATCGGAAAACCAGTGGCCTTGGAAGCCAAAGCGGAACTTCGAGAAACTCTGGGGTTCATTTCTACAACCAGCATTCGTCCATCTTCAGGATTGACGGCAAATTGTACGTTCGACCCGCCTGTATCAACGCCTACCGCCCTTAATACCTTAATCGCAGCGTCACGCATGCGTTGGTATTCTTTATCAGTGAGTGTTTGCGCGGGTGCCACAGTAATCGAATCACCGGTATGGACCCCCATGGGATCAAAGTTCTCAATGGTACAGACAATAATGCAATTATCATTTTTGTCGCGCACAACCTCCATTTCATACTCTTTCCAACCCAGCACTGACTCATCGATCAATAATTCATGGGTTGGTGACAACTCTAAACCGCGCATGCAAATTTCTTCAAATTCTTCTCGGTTATAAGCAATACCGCCCCCACTGCCACCCATAGTAAATGAAGGACGAATAATAGCTGGGTAACCTAATTGTGCTTGCACCTGGATTGCTTCTTCCATACTATGAGCAATTGCCGAGCGTGGCATATCCAAACCAATTTTAATCATTAATTGACGAAATTTTTCTCTATCTTCAGCGCGATCAATTGCTTCACGTGTTGCACCAATCATTTCCACTTGATACTTTGTCAATATCCCTTCACGCACCAGATCCAGCGCACAATTCAGCGCTGTTTGTCCACCCATGGTAGGTAAAAGAGCATCTGGACGCTCAATTTCAATGATCCGTGCTACCTCTTTCCAGGACACAGGCTCAACATAAGTTGCATCTGCAAGTTCTGGATCGGTCATAATGGTTGCTGGATTAGAATTGACTAAAATTACTCGATACCCTTCCTCCCTGAGGGCGCGTACAGCTTGGGTACCAGAATAATCAAATTCACAAGCTTGTCCTATTACGATAGGGCCTGCTCCGAGGATAAGAATGGATTTAATATCAGTTCGTTTTGGCATATTGACAACAAAAAAGAGTAAAATTGACGTATTTTACCTACTTTTGCTTAAAGTTTATACCCTTGAGGAACAATTAACTGTATCGATTAGCTAAAATAATTTGTAATCCCGCCTCAGTTAACGATAAATATTTATAATGTGGATCCGCTGTGGTTCGTTCCAACCATTCATTAGCAATGCAAATGTCCGTTAATTTTTGTACCTCTTCTACAGAGACAGGTCTTTGTATTTTTTGAGAAAGCATCGCCGCTGCATCCTCTTCCATACTCAAAAATACTTGATCTCGAGTTGTTCCACGATTTTTCATCTCGTCATAAAATAATCGCAAAATATCAAGTTCATTCATGATCTTGGTCCCTTAAAAGAATCATTTTACCTATCTACAGTATAAGCTTAAATTGTCCTTTTGAGTGATGAATTAAACAAGAAAAAAAACAATTGCCTTTATTTTAGAAATAAGCGGTGGTCCTCTTTGGGCTATAGTTCACACTACTAACCTGAGCCAAAATTCATTGATTGATGGTTACCTTGAGAAAGTTCAGAATTATCCTGAACTACGGGAGCAAAAAATGCTTGTGACGATAAACCTAGCCCTAAATCTAGTTTTTGCTTTTCTGTTAATCTAATGGACAATGCATTGACTAAAAAGCGAATTTGCACAGCAGCCTCATCAAGCTCTTGGGAAGAGCAATTATCTTTTGTCAGCAGATACCAAATATATCTTGTTTTTTTGCCATTATAATCCCCAGGTTCTTTCAAAAGATCCTTATTTAGAGGATGAACCGGACTATGTTGCAACCAATTTAACAAATTATCTTTATCGGTAACATAACTGGTTGCAGGGATGTTAAGCCATTTTTGGCCATCCTGATATTGTTTGACCAGCAAAATAGGTGTGTCCACTTCCATATCGACAATCAGTTCATCCTTGATTTGGCTTTTATCATCTTGTTCTAAAGCAACTCGTACTTTTTCCAGCTTGAGTGATAGATCTTGATATTGGGTATGTAACTTTTGTAACAATTCAAATTGCTGTTTCGCCAGGGGAGGCAAAGGATCTTTAAGCTTGGGTAATTCATCAATGAGTCTCTGGATTTGTTTTAATTGATTTTCAGTTAACAATTGAGTGGACGCCTGCCCTTCTTTGCTTTCCAGATCGGGAACATCCAATGGCTTACGGGCTACAGGAACATCCTGCAAGTCCTCAATATTAACGCGTTGAAATCCATTAAAATCGACCTCATTAATTGCGTGCTCTGGGTTTACTCCAGTCCGCAAAACGCTCTCAGAGGGGATGAGGTTGAAAAGTCGTTGTGAGGCTAATGCATTCTCAAAACCGTCCATACCATAGAGTAGGCCATTTTTAAAACCAACCCAGAATGACTCAAGCATATTAACTACAGTATTGAAGGTTAGATAAACGGCTATCCCTGCCAGGGCAACTGCAGTCATTGCAGTGAGTAGCGGAAAAAAAATCAAACCCGTGATTAGTAAATTCGCCCTGTTCGATACTCCCTTATCTTTAAGGGTATACGCCAAATCCATGGGGAGTACGATGAGAGCGGCCACTCCCAAAAAGAGCGCTGCTATTGCATAAAAGGCATTATTTACCAGAACACGTAAAGGTAAAACAGTTGTACCCAACAAGATTGCCAGAAGATGCTTCAGAAGTAACATAAAACGCTTTGATAAGAGTGAGTTAACCAATCGTATAAAAAAATCTCACTACGATCAAGGCTCACGCTTTGCATTACCGATGATGCATGTTACCCTTGCAACCGTTTCTTTTATACAAGTCAAATCCAATGGAAGTAGTAGATGTCGTCATTGTAGGTGCCGGTGCCGCCGGGTTGATGTGTGCCATTGAAGCAGGCAAACGTCACCGTAGGGTTTTGATACTCGACCACGCCAATAAAGTTGGAAAAAAGATCTTAATGTCAGGTGGTGGTCGTTGTAACTTTACTAATTATTACATTGAACCTGAAAAATACAACTCCCATAATCCCCATTTTTTTAAGTCTGCTTTAACTCGTTATACCCAATGGGATTTTATTAAACTTGTAAAAAAATATAAGATTCCCTTTCATGAAAAAACCTTAGGGCAATTATTTTGTGATAATAAATCAAAAGATATTGTCGATATGTTGCTTAAAGAATGTGATGCGGCAGGCGTTGCAATCCAATTAAATACCAACATAGAATCCATTCAAAAATCACAACATTTTAAAATAAAAACCAATAAAGGAATTGTTTCCTGTCAGTCCTTGGTTATTGCCAGTGGGGGTTTATCCATACCCACGATGGGAGCCACCCCTTTTGCTTATAAAGTTGCAGAGCAATTTGGTATCAAAGTATGGCCTACCCGTGCCGGATTAGTTCCTTTTACTTTGGATGTTGTCGAGAAAGAAAAAATAGCCCCGCTTTCAGGGATTAGTGTTGACAGCTTAGTATCAAATAAACGCATTGAGTTTCGTGAGAATACGCTATTCACTCATCGCGGTTTGAGTGGCCCTGCCATTTTGCAATTGTCTTCTTATTGGCATGCAGGCGAGAGCATTAGTATTAATTTATTACCTGAAATGAATCTTCTGGACTATTTAAAAACTGCACGCGTAGATAAACCACAAAAACAATTAAATTCAATCTTGTCCATGCACTTACCGAAACGAGTTATCGAACACTTTATTGCACCTGAGCTTATCGACAAAAAACTTGCTGAGCTCTCAAATCGTGATTTGGAGTCTGTGGCGAAACAACTCAACTCTTGGCAGGTTAAACCTAATGGTACAGAAGGGTACCGTACTGCTGAAGTAACCATTGGCGGTGTAGATTGTCATGCGATTTCATCAAAAACCATGGAGGCTCAAGAGGTCCCTGGACTTTATTTTATTGGCGAAGCCTTAGACGTCACCGGTTGGTTAGGCGGCTACAATTTTCAATGGGCATGGTCCTCAGGATGGGCCGCAGGGCAAGTAGTCTAAATCCTATACTTGGCATTTTGTAATCAATGATTATTGCAGACATGGCTTGAGCCTTGGCTGAACTTCATTTTGATACCAACGTGTTATGGAGCTTTTGTCCAGCCAAGGCTCAAGCGACGTCGATTTTATTGGTTATAGAGGCGGCGGTTATCATAAAAAAAAGTAAACAATAATTGTTAAAACGATGGATAAAACAAGGTATAAACATTTACCAACATGCCTATCACTTAAAAGATTTTTCGCTTTTTCCCAATAGTCGATCAGATCAATGATCAACGAGCCGCAAAACCATAAATAGATAGGGCGTTGCCAAAATGGTTTATCTAAAAAACCGCCCAGTACAAATAATTGTTTTTTGCATAAACTGCAATAATAAACGGCTTGGTCCGTTGTGATTAATCTTTTTTCCCAACACACCGTGGGTTCCATCCGCTGTCGGCAAAACTTACACTGGATTTTCATATTATTAGTATTTTAATACGATATGGACAATATTTTACCATAAAAAAAGGGGCAGAACATTAAATAAGTAGCGGGGATGCAAGAGGCTAACACGGTGGAAAACATTCATTATTGTTAAATAACCCGATTACCTTACTCTTTTCATTAAGTACAAACCCAATAAAGCAAAAATAAAAGTAGGCCCTAAAGCAGCTAACTCGGGCGGTAATTGAAATACGGTACTCAGTGGACCAAAAAAACGGCTCAAAATATTAAAGCTGAATCCTACTGCTGCGCCAACCAAGAGTTTTGAGCCCATAGTCGTTGAACGCAATGGTCCAAAAATGAATGGGATGGAAAGGATCATCATCACCATAGTCGTAAATGGTTGAATAATCCGTTGTAAAAAAGCAAACTGATAATTATGTACATTTTGATGATTACGCTTTTGTTCTCGTATGTAACGATTCAGTTCTTTTAAGGTCATTTCATCCGGTTCAATACTGCTTATTGTCAAAATTTTTGGTTTTACAGAGACATCCCAGGGAAGTGAGGCAACTGTCTGTGTTTTGGTTTTATCTGCTTCAAAATCAGTTTGCTGTACATTATATGCAACCCAACCTGTAGGGGTATAGCGGGCTTCGGCAATAAATCGAGACATTTTTAAATGATGATGATTATCAAAACGAAATTGATAAATATTATTTAAAATATTATTAGGGAGGATTAAACCCACGGAAATGAAATCATTGCCATACCGTAACCAAGATCCCTTTGAAGTTCTTAATGTTTGTCCGCCACTGACTGCAGCAGTCTTATAGTCATTGGCATAATGCGATAAGTATGGAATTACAGTTTCTCCTAATGCAGTGACCAACACAATCAGTACAATGGAGGCTTTTAATACCGCCATAGTAATCTGCCCTATAGACATTCCTGATGCGCGCATGACCACCAACTCACTGTGATTGGCTAAAATTCCAAGGCCAATCAAGCAGCCAAGGAGGCTTGCCATAGGAAAAAATAAATAGACTTGGTAGGGCATTTGCAATAAAACAAAAAAAGCAGCTTGCGTAATCCCATAATCCACGCGGCCTAAGTCATTTAATTGGTCGACAAATAAAATGAAAATTTGTAGCCCTACGAGCATGAGCGTTACTAACCCAATTGAGCCAAGAACCGTTTTTGCAATATAGCGATCTAATATGTTCATCATGCCAATTTCGCCTGCTTACGCCCGATTAAGAACAAACCGAAGGCAACTACGATAAGATGCACCCACCATAAACCGAGCCATTGAGGTGTTTTTCCAGAAACCATTGCATCACGGGCAACAAATAACAAATTCGCATATAAAATATAAATGATGATTGCGGGAAATAATTTAGCATATTTCCCTGAACGCGGATTAATACGACTCAAAGGAACCGCGATTAAAGTCAAAGTGAATACCATAATCGGTACCGACAAACGCCACTGCAACTCTGCTGCCTTGGCAGGATCTTCGTTGTTGAAAGGGAGTAAACTGGTCGTACTCATGGTCCGTAGATCTTGCGATATATTGACAACAGGATGTGGCAACCGGGCTTTATACTCTCCAAATTCCGCGACTTGATAATCTGCCTGCCCTGGAATTCCTTGATATTCTTTGCCTTTTTGCAAAATGATATAGTCCTCTCCTGTTTTTGCATCAGTTTCTGCAAAAGCTTGATCGGCCCATAGGATATCCCAACGAATTTGATCATTGACCGAACTACGCTTTGCCAAAAATACCTGTTCCGCTTTGGTATGATCACGACTCATCGATTGGACATAAAACACTTCTTGACCTTCATTAATCGCATGAAAACGCCCAGGCATAATCGTTTGTACCAGAGTTTTTATCCCTGTAGTTCGCAACAACTTCGCTCGTTCAATATAAATTAAAGGACTTCCCCAAATCATAATCACAGCCACAATAATCGCTACGACAGTCGCCATAATAAAACTGTGTTTTAATAATTGATTTGGCCCATAGCCACAAGCACGCAATACGGTCATCTCACTCTCAGCATACAAACGACCATATGCGAGCAACATGGCAGTATAAAAACCTAATGGAACCAATAGACTCAGTAAAGTGGGTAGCTCAAGCATCATGAGCTTCATAATAATGACACCTGGGATATTTCCAGAGGCTGCGCGATTGAGGTATTGAATAAATTGGTTACTCAGAAAAATTAATACGAGTATGGAGGTGAGCGCAATTAAAGTGAGAAACACTTCTTTGGCTAAATAACGAAAAATAATCACCCAATGCCCCTATTTTAATAACCTTTTCTAATTATTTTCTAACCTTAAAGCATTGTATCCTCTTGCAAGAAACTAAAAAAGCCTTTTCTAACCGTACCTTGGAACAATAGGTTCTTGAGTTGATTTAATTGTCATTTAATCAATTGACTAATAAATTTATATAAGGAGTGCGTAAAAGCCCTCCTTCAGCATTGGATTGGGATGGAATAAAGAGTTCAAATATAAAAAAGCAGCCTAGGCTTCATCGCTTCGACTGCTTTAAAATAAGATTTTTAATTAATGTTTTACCTCGGTAGCTTTTTTAGCTTCCTGGACGAAACCTAACATTGCTTTTTCAAGAATTTGAAATGATTTTTGCATGTAATCCAAAGCCTTTTTTCCATTTTCAACAGCGAGATTAACTTGCTTTTCTAATAATTCTTCAGGCTTTTTAATATTAGACAGTTCTTCAGGCTTCAGATAATTCAAACTTTGCAGCGTTTTCACGTTCAATTCAGCCATTGCTTGAAAAGGTTCTTGAAATTTTTTAGCCGCTTCGGTCCATCTTTCAAAATTTTGTTGACTCATGATATTCTCCACTATGTTGCATCGCACAATTTAATATTAGTCTATTCATAACAAATTTGTCAATGGGTTAAGTAAATATTTTTTTGCAATGCACCATAAAAATCAACCACTATTGAAATCCTTTATCATCACGCCAGTACTGATATTTTAACTTTTAAATATACTTTGCCATTGTTGCATCATCTTTTGCATTTGTTGATTCCAATTTTCAGTTGCCTGAAGATAAGGATTATTTTGCAATGGTTTTTCCATAACTTGGAACATTTGTTCCATCATTTGTTTTAAAGAAGCATGCATCGGATGATTTGCTAGAGCAATGATCTGCCGCAAAATGTCGGAAGATAAAAATTGAGTGGAACCTGCTTCCATCTCCACAATAATTTGCAACAAGATCGAGTTCGTTAAATCGTTACCAGTTAGCGAATCCTCTACTTTAAATTGCATACCCTCCACAACATAACGCTGTAAGTCTTCAAGGGTTATATATTGGCTTGTCTCAGTATCATACAGCCGACGGTTTTTGTATTTTTTTATTAATCGAGTCATAGTTTTCTCTTGATTTTAGGTGCTATTCCATTAAGAGGAAATATCCCTTCTCGGCTTGGAGAGAAGGTGTCCGCTAGGGCGGATGAGGGTATTGATTGTGGCAAATAATCCCTCACCACTACCCTCTCCCACATGTAGAAGAGGGAATTTTTATAAAGTACATAGGGTTTTAATACATATGAAGGCCGCCATTGACGCTGAGATTAGCTCCTGTAATATATCGACTCTTCTCGCTAATTAAGAACTCTACAGCCCAGGCAATTTCTTGTGTTTGCGCCAAACGCTTTGCAGGAATTTGAGCAATAATCGCATCCAGAATATCGGGTCTTATACCTTTCATTAAACGAGTATCCACATACCCAGGTGATAGACTATTGACAGTGATGTTCTTACTCATTAATTCCTGAGCCAAACTTTTAGTAAAACCGTAGACACCCGCTTTAGATGCTGCATAATTTGCTTGCGAAAATTGTCCTTTTTGGGCATTCACTGAAGAAACATTAACAATTCGTCCTGATTCGTGCTCTCTCATGTTTTCAACGACATGACGAGTTACATTAAACATGCCATCAAGATTAACCGTTAATACTTCATCCCATTGCTTCTTGGTCATTTTTGTAAATACAGCATCGCGAGTGATACCCGCGTTATTAATTAACACATCAATATTACCAAACTGCTCAATAATGGAAGAAATAACCTCCCCGCATTGATCATAATCAGTTACATCCATATGACGAAAATGAATATTTTTATATCCTTCATCCATCAGCTCTTTTTTCCATGCTTTACCCTCCTCTTCTGTAATTAAATCAAGAGCAAAAACATGTTTGTAAGATGAATTTAATTCTTTCGCAATTGCTGTGCCTATATCCCCGGTACCACCAGTAATCAAAACGATATTATTATGTTGCATGAGATTCTCTATAAGTTAGGAGTTTGAGAATAAAACAACTACAATGCCCCAGATTCTTAACAGCAAACCCTGGCGCGCATTTACATATATTGACCACCATTCACATCCAAGTTCGCGCCAGTAATAAATCCACTGTCTGGAGATGCTAAAAAAGCAACTGCATCAGCAACTTCTTTTGAATGGCCTAAACGACCAACAGGAATACTTGAAATAATAGACTTTAATACCTCTTCTTTTAGAGAAGCAAGCATGGGCGTTTCTATATAGCCAGGAGAAACCGTGTTCACGGTTATGCCTTTATTGGCTACTTCTAATGCCAAGCTTTTGCTAAAACCATACAAAGCAGACTTGGTAGAAGCATAGTTACATTGCCCGAATTGGCCTTTTCGGCCATTAATTGAAGAGATGCTGATGATGCGACCATAACCTTTCTCGATCATCACGGGAATGACATTGCGGGTCATATTGAATACGCTAGTCAAATTCGCATCGATCACATTTTGCCATTGTTCTGGAGTCATTTTGCGTAAACTACAATCCTGAGTGATTCCCGCATTGTTCACCAGGACATCAACACGACCATAACGCTCCATGATTAGAGACATTATTTTTTCACAATCTGCAAATTGCGCGATATCCCCATACACGATATCAATATCATAGCCTAGCTTTTTTTGCTCTGCTTGCCATTGCTTCGCTTCTTCATGGTTTCCATGCTTGAAATAACACGCGACTACTTGAAAATCGGCAGCTAAACGTTGACAAATGGTTGTGCCGATACCACCAGTTCCACCAGTAACTATTGCTACACCTTTCATCATAACCAACTCCCTGTTATTGCGATATTAAAATACTACTATAGAAAATCGAGACTAAAAGTCAAATATCCTCTTCACTGCCATTAAGCTCCATGCCTATGTAAAATGGTCATTCCCGCCTAGGGGAGAATCCATCTCTATCAGCAAAGCCAATTCAGGGATGAGACTTCCGTCTGTACGGGAATGACCATATTCTTAGCCTGATGCCCCCCTCAACTCCTTTCCGTGAGATGGGCGCGCAAATTCAAAATGATAAAAGGATTACCTATATACCGGCACATATCCTTTGATTTGTTGCGCAAATTGTCTCAATACATCAAGGCCTGATTCTTCTGCTTGTCTACACCATTGTTGCAAGGCTTCGATTAACTCTTTTTGTGTGGATGCAGTTTTTAACCAAATATTTTGCAGTGACTGTTTGTAGGCGTAAACAACACGTAATTGTTCACGGGCTTCAAGCAAATTCGATAAACGCATTTTTGCTTTCGAGTTCAATAGACGATTTTCCCGACGCAATAAACTTCCAGCGCGCGCAAAAAGTTTTTTGCCCTCTTTACTTTCAATGCTGCTGTTTTTTTCTTGCTTGAGTATCGGTCGAATCACACTTTTATAATAATTAGACATCACCTGAAAGCGATTTCCAATCACTGCCTTTACGGTGTCTATATCGACCTGCAGCTTGCCCTCGTCCATAGCCAATTTAGGGGGTAGCTTTTTCACTTTGGCAAGACCTAAAAAGGACAAGATACGGATATACATCCAACCTATATCAAACTCCCACCATTTAATAGAAAACTTTGCTGAAGAAGCAAACGTATGATGATTGTTATGCAACTCTTCGCCGCCTATCCAAAAACCCCAAGGGAAAATATTTCTTGCAGCATCCAGGCATTCAAAATTTCGATACCCCCAGTGATGGCCGATCCCGTTAATCACTCCAGCAGCATGAAATGGTATCCACATCATCTGAATGGCCCAAATAGTAATTCCAGGGACACCAAACAAAAATAAATCAATAAGTAACATGAGCAAAATTCCCTTGGCAGAATGAGGGGAATAAACTTTTCGCTCAAGCCAGTCTGTAGGAGTACCATGAGAATATTTGGCGATCATTTCTTTATCTTTACGAGCTGCTTTGTACAGTTCAGCTCCTTGCCAAAATACTTTTTTAATGCCAAAAACTACCGGACTGTGAGGATCACCCTCAACATCTGATGATGCATGATGTTTACGATGGATAGCAACCCAATCTGCCGTAACCATTCCCGTAGTTAACCACAACCAAAAACGAAAAAAATGACTGATAATAGGGTGCAGAGTTAACGCGCGGTGGGTTTGATTTCGATGAAGATATATTGTTACCGCCGCGATAGTAATTTGCGTGAAAATCAACGTCGCAATCACATATCCCCAAAAAGACAGGTTTAAATAACCAAAAACCATAATAGCTCCACTTCAAATGCAAAAATGCAAAAATGCAAATTAAGAAAAAACTCATCCTTTAGTTGGGTACCTCTTGTAAGAATTCCAGAAAATCCTTATCTCATATTAAGGATACCACAATTTTACTCTTTACGTTGCAACATTTCATTATGTAGCCGATAATTAATAGTGAATAATGAATAAACTATGGAATCAAGCGATGAACGATAAATTCCAGCTGGGAAAAATCTTTGAAAATTTGGTGCCTTTTATTATAGCAGGTTGTGCTATCGCCCTATTTTTTGGTTTGTTATTTATGTTCTCCTACGTTTTAGTTTGGGGAATCATTATAGGGGCTATCCTCTGGCTTGTTGCCACAATCAAACAATACCTGTTCCCAAGCAGCTCGACTAAAAAAGAAGTGATTAAAAAAAACGAGGGCCGCATCATTGAGCATGACGATAAAAAATAATGCCTGAACTACCTGAGGTTGAAACGACTAAAGAAGGAATTAAACCCCATCTTGAAGGTCAAACAATTCAAGGGGTTATCGTTCGTAATCCCAAGCTGCGAATCCCTGTGCCTGATAATTTGGCTTCATTTTGTGTCGGTAAAAAAATAATCGCCGTTACCCGAAGAGCCAAGTATATTCTAATGCAGCTCTCAACAGGACATCTTTTAATTCATCTTGGCATGTCGGGGCATTTACGCATTGTATCGGCTCAGAGCAAACCCGACAAACACGATCACATTATGATGATGCTAGACAACGGTCTGGAATTACGGTTTTGTGATCCCAGACGTTTTGGTTTATTTCTTTATATCCAGGAAAACCCATACCAACATCAATTGCTTGCACATTTAGGCCCGGAACCTCTTTTGGACGAATTTAATGGCCTTTATTTATTTCAAAGAGCCAAAAATAAAAATAAACCCATCAAATCATTGATTATGGATAATGACATTGTGGTAGGAGTTGGAAATATTTATGCATCAGAAAGTCTATTTTTAGCGAATATACATCCTAATACTCCCGCAAAAATGCTTTCTGAAGAACAGTGTGACAGGCTCACGACACAGATAAAAGAAGTGTTGAAACAAGCCATCATCTCGGGGGGAACAACCTTGCGCGATTTTTATGCTTTTGATGGCAAACCCGGTTATTTCAGTATATCACTCAAAGTTTATGGCCGAAAAAATCAACCTTGTTTGTGCTGCCAACGCCCTATTGAATCGCTAATAATTGCCGGACGTAATTCTTTTTTTTGCCCTACATGCCAAAATTAGTTTTTTTAATGCTCAAACGTGAGTACGAAAAAACGATCGCCAATGTTTTTGGTATTCATGGTGTTCATCCAGAGGCCTTCGTGTTGAGCAGGAACGTAAGATTGAGCTCCAGTGAGTTCGTCACCTGGCACAGCAAGTATATTTTTTTACTCAGTAGGCTAAACTTTATATGTTGAATCAACATTTCCAACGTGAATGAGACTCTTTAAAAACTATCTGGGCATTCGTATGAACTTGCGCTATATTACCGCTACTTTACTTAACTCTGGCACTAATGAAAATCAATCAATTACGAACCGCATTTGTTCTTTGTAATATCATGTTTTATACGGCAGTGACCAGTACGCGCTGTATTTTTAAATATTTTTTTAGCACCATAAATCGAAAATGGACCGATAAAGCGATCCATCATTGGGTTGATCAATTGCTCAATGCAGTACAAGTAGAATATAAAGTGATTAATCCTTTTAATGTCCAGCCCCAAGAAGGAAGGGCTACAATTCTAATGTGCAATCATTCAAGTGCCTACGATATTCCACTTGCATTCAAGGCCTTTCCAAATCACTCCATTCGCATGCTCTCTAAAAAAGAACTCGCAAAAGTTCCCCTAATGGGTAAAGCAATGGTCGCTGCAGAATTTCCTTTTATAGATAGGAAAAATAAATATCAAGCCATTAAGGACTTGGCCTATGCACAGCAACTCATGGAGAGTGGGATCATTATGTGGATTGCCCCAGAGGGAACTCGCTCCAAAGATGGGAAACTTGGGGCGTTTAAAAAAGGGGGCTTTATCACTGCCATTCAATCCAAAGCAACGATTATTCCTATAGGAATACGTGGTGCTAACAATATTTTACCCGCACGGACCTTTAATTTTCATCTGAAACAAAAAGCAGAAATACATATTGGCAAACCAATCGATGCCTCACAATTCACCATTGAAAATAAAGAACAATTGATTCAACAAACTTATTCAGTAATCAAAGAACTGGTTGGAGAAGATCAGCTCAGACAATAGAGTAGTAGCCACAAGTAAAAATCTAGAAAAAAAACAGATTTGAGTGCCGGTTGAGTGAAAAGTGATTCTCAAAAAAGCGCAGTATAGCTAACTATGTGAGCATTTTTGAGAATCCCTTTTCGCTCATGGCTTTTTCGGTTAGAAGCGTGCTCCATGCCCATATCCGCTTGGCGCGTTCACTACAGATGCAGCTAATCCAATAGCTCTCGGATCTGATGCCGCGGTAAGGATATTCGTTTGCTTATCCCAGGTAATCGCTTGCATGTCACCATAGTATCGCTCTAAGGGCATTAGACGATACCCCATTGCTTTTAATGCTTCTTGAATCGCTGGCGGAAAAGTATCCGGTTCAAACTGCAGTGCATCAGGTAAATACTGATGATGAAAGCGCATCGCTGAAACCATACTAATTGCTCCGTACGCATCGTGGAATACTAATGATGCAATCAAAACCATAGTGGGAATACGACTACCTCCCGGAGTCCCTAAAATAGCAACACGCTGTGGTAATTCAAGGAAGGTAGGTGTCATGCTGGATAATGGTCTTTTGCCGGGAGCGATAGCATTTTTATCGCCGCCAACAATACCAAAAACATTTTCCTCGCCCACTTTAGTAGAAAAATCATCCATTTCATCGTTTAGCAAAACACCGGTACCCTCGGCTACCACACTGGAGCCAAAAATATAATTGATGGACATCGTTGCAGAAACCCGATTACCCTCCGCATCAATAATAGAGATATGCGTAGTATTCGGAGTCTCAGGTTGCATTGCTGATTGTTTTTTAACCTGTCCCCGCAAAACGGCACTAGGGAGTGTTTTATGGGGTGGGATTAAGGTACTTAACTTTTTCGCGTTCTCTGCAGAAATTAAATTCCCAATGGGAATAGTCACAAAATCAGGATCCCCCAAAAACTGCTCGCGCTGCCAATAGGCCAAACGCATAGACTCTACCAGGTAATGTATCCATTGAATTTTTGAGAATGAAGATAAAGAATAGTTAGACAATATATTGAGCATGGTCAATAATGCAACACCTCCTGCTGAAGGTGGCGGTGCGGTTATAATTAGCATGTTATGATAGGCACCAATTAATGGTTCCCTCACTTTGATTTTATACTTCGCTAAATCCTCAAGAGTCCAAATTCCTCCCGCGGCATTGACACCCTTAACCAAACGTTCTGCAACGGCTCCAGTATAAAAGCCGGCTTCGCCCTTCTCGGCGATTAACTTAAGGGTATTTCCCAAATCCGTTTGAATTAATCGCTCCCCAATGCCATAAGGACGTCCATTGTTCAAGAAGATTTTCGCTGTAGAAGGATATTTTTTAATTTGCTCCAGCCGGTCCTCGTTTTTTAAGAATGAGCTTAATTGCTTATCAACCTCAAAGCCCTCTTGTGCTAATTTTATTGCTGGAGCAAGCGATTGCGCTAAAGGTAATCGTCCAAAATTCTTGGCAATGTAGACCAATGCTGCTGGCTCACCAGGAATTGCCGCGGCTAGCCCTCCATTTAAGGACAGTCCGGGTATCACATGCCCATCAGCCCCCAGATACATGTCTGCTTTTGCGGCTTGAGGTGCCACCTCTCGTCCATCAATAAAGATGTTTTTATGCTGATTTTCTTGGTGCAGCAACCAAAAGCCTCCCCCACCCAGTCCTGAATGATATGGTTCAACAACAGCTAACGCTGCAGTTACAGCAATTGCTGCATCAAAGGCATTTCCACCATTGGCTAAAATTTCGAGTCCGGCATTAGTTGCTAATGGATTTGCACTGGCTACTGCATAACCAGGAGGAAGGGGGTTATTTTGCTGGGCAAGCGCATGAGTAGGAAAATAGAGAAAAAGGATGCTACTCGTAATCAGGAAAAAACCATTAAACAGTCTTCTAGGTTCCATGTTCATGTTGCCTCTTTTGGAGTTCTCTGACGACACACGAAGGAACGAACTGAGATATATCTCCTTTCAGAAGCGCAATTTCACGTACTAGAGTAGAAGAAATATACATAAAATTTTCTGAGGGGGTTAAAAAAATTGTTTCGATTTGTTTGGATAATTTTCGATTCATTCCGGCCAGTTGAAATTCATATTCAAAATCAGACACTGCGCGCAAGCCGCGTAACACGACCCCTGCATTGTGTTCTAATGCAAAATCAATTAACAGGTTATCAAACCCCAGTACACGTACTCCAGGCAAATGAGCAATGGCCTCCTCAACAAGTTCAATTCGAGTCTCCAGTGGCAAAAAAGGGCGTTTCGCTTTATTGCTCGCTACGGCAACAATAATTTCAGGGAAAATCGTAGCGGCACGACTAATGATATCAACATGTCCATTGGTAACAGGATCAAAAGTTCCAGGATAAATTGCTTTTAATTTCATAATCATTAACACTAATTGCATATGCGAACAGTCTAGCGTATTGTTAATTGAAAAACTACAAAAAAGGACTTGAGGTGACCAATGAATAATATAAAACGATTAATAATAATGATAACCCCCTTTTTGTTAACCGCCTGCGCGCCTCCGCGGCCTGCAGCAGAATTACCCGAAAATAAAGTCATGCCTGTAGAACAACGTAAAGCAAAAACAGAGACGGTTTCCTCATGGGAACTTCGCGGGGCCATGGCAGCAAAAAATAAAAACAAAGGCTGGTCAGCTGCCATGAATTGGAGGCAGGAAGGACCCAATGCGTATCAAATCCGACTTATGGGCCCATTAGGGAGCGGAACAGTCCTTATCGACAAAAAAGGAAATACCATTACCTACCAAGATGGCCCCAAAAAGATCAGCTCACATAATGCGGACGAATTATTAGTAGAACAAACAGGAATTCGTCTTCCGGTGAACAACCTTTATTATTGGGTGAGAGGACTCCCTGCCCCAGGGCCTGTTCAAGCGGAACACCGAGATAAGTACAATCACCTAGTCGCAATGAAACAAAATGGTTATACCATTAATTTCACTAAATATACTTCCGTCAAAGGTATTGATTTGCCAAGCATGATTCGTCTTGAAGGCAATGGGGTTATGGTTAAGGTGGTGATTCAAAATTGGACTATATAAGTCCAAGCTAGAATGGGTTAAAAGCAAGATTTAGAACTTCACATTATCTAAATCTTGCTTTTTAAATGATTAGTTTTAGTTCCATATGATATTCTTGTTCTAATGTCAACTCCTGCTTCCATTTAAAAATATAAAAAATTATTGCTTTCAAAGTTGACATGTTTCCAAAAGCACTGCAAAATACGCAGCACATTTGCAGGGATGAACGCAATTTTATAATGGATGATTGTAAGAATCTGCAAATTTAGGGGTGTCGCCAAGCGGTAAGGCACAGGGTTTTGATCCCTGCATACCTAGGTTCGAATCCTAGCACCCCTGCCACATTCTTGTTGATTCAAGTAAACAGACAGCAGAAGATAACCTGGAAGGATGCGTTCTTGTAATGCTCAAATAATAATAATATCTTTTTGGCTGTCTTCTGCTATGTGTTTAAGTTAAATGATTAAACCTAAATCTAAAGGCTTTTTACACATGTCCACAATGATGATTTTTGCCGGAAATGCAAATCCGGAATTAGCTCAACAAATCTCTTCTCATCTGCAAATACCTATTGGCCAGGCTACTGTCGGTACTTTCAGCGATGGGGAAACCATGATTGAAATTCTTGAAAATGTTCGCGGTAGGGACGTTTTTATCATTCAATCAACTTGCGCACCTGCTAGTAATAACCTCATGGAACTTTTGACCATGGCTGATGCGCTACGAAGATCTTCTGCTGCTCGTATCACCGCTGTAGTTCCTTATTTTGGTTATGCACGTCAGGATCGACGAGTACGCTCTGCACGTGTGCCTATTACAGCAAAAGTCGTTGCTGATATGATGGCATCCGTAGGCATTTGCCGTGTTCTTACAGTAGACCTTCATGCAGACCAAATTCAAGGCTTTTTCTATATGCCAGTCGATAACGTTTATGCAACTCCGATACTTCTCGAAGACATAAAAAGGCAGAATCTAAACAGCATTATGGTTGTTTCGCCCGATGTCGGAGGTGTTGTTAGAGCTCGAGCGGTAGCGAAGCGTCTTGACCATGCTGAATTGTGTATCATAGACAAGCGCCGCAGTGGCCCTAATAAATCTGAAGTAATGCACATTATTGGTGAGCCAAAGAATAAAGACTGCATTATTGTCGATGATATTGTTGATACGGCAGGAACTCTTTGCTCTGCGGCTCATGAGCTTAAGAAAAATGGCGCTCACAGCGTTAGAGCCTATATAACACACCCCGTTTTATCTGGCCCTGCAATCAATAATATTAAAAATTCAGGACTCGATGAAATTGTAGTGACCGATACTATTCCCTTATCTGATGAAGCACGGGAATGTGAAAAAATTCGCGTTGTCAGTTTATCAGACATGCTCGCTCAGGCAATTAAACGGGTGAATATTGAAGAGTCTGTAAGCTCAATGTTTGCTGAGTAACAGTACCGTTATTACTTGCTACTCTTTGTGCAAATTGTAGTTGGGCTTTGGCCGACAAAAAGCTTCATAATGTTTTGATGTTGGGCCAAGGCCCAACCTAATCCTTATTTTTTCCACTGTCCACTTAGGGCTCTAATTTTTCTTTATCGGAATGTCATAAAGAGTCTGCAGATTGAAAGCAGGGATTTTTAACCTATGCTGCATGAGCTTATTTCATAAATTTATATTAAAAAAAAGGAGCTCGTACGCTCCTCTTCTTAAATTCAATGTTCCGTTAGTCTCGAGTACCAACATATTTATCATCGAAATATCGACGCAATTTAGTTCTCAAAGTACCACGGCTAATCCCCAGCATAATTGCTGCACGTGACTGATTGTACTTGCAATGTTCCATCACTGCGCGAAACAAAGGTGTTTCAATCTCTTCAAGTACAAATTGGTATAAGTCAACAGGATCAGTTCCCTTAAGCTCAGAAAAATATTTTTGCACTGAAAGGGTTACGCTTTCGGCCAGAGAAGCGGTGTTATCCACTACTTCGTTACTGATTGTTGTCATTATTATCAGCTCCTCCTTTTAAAAACAGTATATTACCGAAACAAGCCCATTGAGACAAGGGCAGAACAGAAAAAACTGCATTAAAAATCAATATATAATGTTCATTCGCAGCGCAAGGAGTGTTTATAAGGAGTGAGTTGTTTTTTACACACTCCTCCTTACAAAATTACTCCAATTACTTCTTAAAATTTCATCATTGAAGGGTCATAGGGTTTGCCATTAATTGTGAATTTACCCTGGTCCAAACTGGCTTCAATCACAAAATCAGTTCCTTGAACTGTAATTAAGCCACTTTGCTGCAATGCATTTATTTGTTTGTTGGTTTGCATTTCAGCGAGTTGCTCAACCGTAGGGGCAGGTTGATTTGTTTGAGCGGCTGTTTGGTTCGCTTGCAATTGTTGCGTTAAGGTTTGTTGCAATTCAGGTTTTTTGGCGATTTGTTGAATCACTGATTGCTTCATAATCTGTTTCACAGCTTCTGCGGGAACTTGTAATTTCGCTTTACCCTGAATTTTTTGCATCATTTCAAATGGGTTGGCATTTTCACCTTTAGGCAAAGTGACAAAAAGATTTCCTTCAATCTGTCCTTGTGGAATCTTTAAACTCAGTTTAGAGATTTCAAATTCCGCACCTTTATTAAATAATTTGGGTAGTTCAGGAAGCAACGCAAGCATTGCTTGTTGGCGTTGCATGTCATTACCGTTTTGCATCGCTGTTGTTTGCTGATTAATTTTAGCCAATACATCCGCATCGAGATTTCTTAAAGCAACTTCCAAATCTCCTGGACCATAATTTTGACCATTTGCTAATAGCGATTTTAGAGTCACATTAAAATTAGTATTAAAAAGATGTTGCTCGATATCACTGTCTGACTTAATTACCAGATCGATAAGCTCAAACATTTTTTGATCTTTAACTAAGACAACAAAAGACGGCAGGCTGAAGTTTGCATCACCAAGATACAATCCGGCCGGTGTTTCATGCAAATCATAATCGCTCGATACTTTACTTAAAGTAATTTTAGTATCATCTTTGGTAGCATTTAAGCCATCCAACTTGATTTTCCCCTCAACCTTTCCCATACCAGAAGACATGGTTGTACTTGAGTCCATACCCAACCATTCAAAGTTACCAGTACCATCTTTGGCAATTAATTTAAAATTAGGTACTTTGAAATCGACAGTGCTTTCGTTTAAGTAGTTCACAAAGATACTTAAATCCAACTGTGGCTTAACAGAGTCTTTAGAGAATTGGGCATCAAATTGTTCGTTATATTGCGATGGAAACGGGAAAACTGTTTCAGCATAGCCCAAGCCAAAGCGCAAACGTTTATTTGCAAAAATAACTGGACCATGATGGATTGTTAGAGGCATCTCTGAATTAAAATCTTGGGCAGGAAGAGTTTGAGGTTGTCCGTTTTCATCTTTAACAACGCGTTCTGGAATATGTAAGTTCCATTTGATTTTGGCTTCAGAACTAAATAATCCTTTATGGTATTGCTCAATTTCAGCATATAAGCCATTAGATTGGTCAATTACTTCTACATTCTTTCTGATTGTTTTTTCAGTAAGAACTCCCATGCCATAATATCCGCCTAGAATTAGAACGGCCAGGATAATTACTAATCCTGTAAATTTTTTCATTCTGTTCTCCATGTTATTAATTCGCAAGCAGCAAAACTGCAGCTCAAAGTATAACAGCAAATAACATCGGAGTGCGATAAGCTTATAAAAAAACAGCAATAACTATTTTTTTTGCTGACTGATTTTTTTCAAATGTGCTTGATGATCACAACGTGACGTCATCCCGGCGCGTACACCAGGATGACAAATTAACGATTAATATTGGCTTGGAAAATAAGGCCTAAAAAGTCCCTACGGCTTTAGGCATGATTTTTAGGCTTACAATAAGTTTCCTTAACTGTAAAAGCTAATATGAGTGCAATAATGGAACAAAGAGGAAGTATCCTTAAGCCCGCTTGAAAATCAGAGAGTAATAAAGTTTCAACATTATAAGCACGAGCACCTGAAACCATATCGACCAATCGTCCAACCAGAGGCTGCAATAATGCACCGACAAAGATCGATATCATATTGGTAAACGCAATAGAAGTTCCGACCACAGTTCTGTCATGTATCTCAGTTGAGACCGCATAGGCTATGGCAACACCAGTATTTGTTACGCCGAAAAAGAAGAAGAGCAGGTATGCTGAGGTTTGGCTTAGAACAGGACTGAATACATAGAGAGAGGTAAGAATAACGCCAAAAACTGCGGAAAGTATCATCAAAGGCTTACGACGCCCCATCTTGTCTGAAAGCCATCCTGATAAAGGACCGCTAATACCCCAACCAATAAAAATTAATCCTGTAGCAAAAGCTGCTGCATGCGCCCCAAGTCCCCTGCCGAATTGTAAGTACGCAGGACCAATTGCTTCTCCAATCACCGCGGTTGGGCCAAATAAAAACCCCGCATATAATGCATTGAGCCATGTTTGTCTGCACGATAATACAATTTTTAAGCTCTGGAGAATACTGAGCTGATTCACAGAGTGGACTTCGCTACGATGCTCTCCCGGTTTATCTTGTACGAATTGATACAACAAGGCGGCAAGTGCGATAAATAGAAAAGCAATAATCAACATACTGTGGCGCCAACCCACATTAGTAACTAAAAATGAAACAGGCGCTTCACCAGCAGCAGCCCCTAGCATTCCTAATGCCTGGGTTAAACCGGCTAATAAACCGAGCATGGTAGGTGGAAACCAGGATGTAGCTAATCTTAATGAGCAGATAAAAGCAAATGCCGCACTGAAGCCTATGAGCATTCTACCTATTGAGGCCATGAACAAGCCATCTGCAAGACCAAAAACACAACATCCGAACGCAGTAACTAATGACATTACTGTGAGTAGCCAACGGATACTTAATCGGTCTACCGTAAGACCTACAGGGATTTGCATTAAAATATAGGGGACATAAAATGATGCAGTGATTATCCCAAAACCCGCTTCATTAATCCCAAAATCCATTTGCAAGTATCGATGCATTACGCCGGGTGCAACACGAGCCATATAATCAGAAAAATAGAACGCAGCAGCCAACCCCCATACTAACCAAGCAAATCCTAAATAATTTTTTTGGTTATAAATTTCTACTCTAGACTCATGTATTTTGTTCATAAACTCTCTACACTAATAAAAATCCTAATTAGTTTTGTTCGATTGAAAAGGTACTAACTGGTAGACACATCAAAAACAAACCTCCAGGATAGAGTTTGTTACCATTCCATTTACATTCCGAGTTCACTAGTACATCTTTAACGGTATGAAATAGAATCAAACCCTAATATACTTATCCAAAAAATGAGCAATAATTCAGCAAAACAAAACCTACATTATACTGGTGTTGTCATTTATTTCAACACATAGTTTGATTTCATTTTCATAGGTATAGAAAATGGTTATAATTTACAAACTTAATATCCAATTTTGTAAACAAATATCACAAACTGATCTATTTATTACTAAGGCTAAAAATGAATGCTCTTAATCATGCAATAAAAGAGGCACTTAATGCAGCTGGAAATAACAAAGAAGCGAATAAAGCCTATCTTGAGTTTATTAAAGCAAATTTTATTATACCCATTGAAAAAAATTCAGATGACAATCAACCTAAGGTATTGTTTTTACAAGAGCAAGGACACATTTTTCTTCCTGTGTTTTCTGAAATGAGTTATCTTGATACGTGGGCTGGTGACATCGCTACCGACATAAAACTTCTTAAATTATCGGGTGTGGATTTACTTAAAGGACTGGGTGAGAATGTAACAGTATGCCTTAACATCGGTAGCGATATATACAAAGAATTCAACCCATCGGAAACAGCGCGAATGCGTTCCATGGTATTAAAATTTTTCAAGGATTGAAGTAAATACCCAAGAAACTGGATAAGACCTCACAATGTTTCTTGGGTATACTTCTCCCTGACTGGGAGAAGGTACTCATGAGGGTTCAGCAGCATAATCCGACATGGGTGAAGCTAAATCTTCTTTCAAACTTCACTAGAGGGTAAGTTCTATGCTACCAATTCGAATAATTGATATCCAACTATAGCTGAAGCAGCTATGGCACCACTGATTTCAATAACTAGAGATAAAAAGCTGTGCTTATGACCATACTCTTGATCGTTTGCAGCTCCTTCCTCGCATGGAGACAGTTCTTCATTGTCGGTCTTATTTAACTCGAATAAAGGTTCTTCGCCCTCAATTGCATCCCACCAGCCCTCTAACCAATGTTCTGCTTGTTGAGTCCCCTTACGGAAAGGATTATCTTCTTCAGTCACATCGGCAAGTGCACATTCGTAACCAAATGAATAACTGTCTTCATAAGTTGGATGTTCGATGTTAAAACGTAATTTAATATGTGGTAGTAAGGCTGTTATGTCGTTCATGATTATACCCTCTATTTATACAGTACATGAATTTTGAATACTGTTAATAATTTCTACATTTAAGATTATTTTACGACTTTATGTTAACGCTTATTTACCAAATAAAAACATTTACTAATTCTTGACAAATTTTTTTTTAACTCAGAAAAAATAACGTTCTAGATCAATTTTGTTGTTATTTCTATATATTTATGTAGCAATTACTATGCCAATCTTTTTTTTGTCTCTTTAAAAAACACAAAAAATAGAGTAAGAACAGAAAGAGGGAAAAAATATATATTTGTGGCAGAACTTACCTTTTTGCCGGCAAATTTTGCCGCCAGTACCGTTTCTACTTCATTTAAACAAGGAGCATTCAAAGTGTATTAACTCGGCATAAAGCACTGAGCCAGGAGGCTAATTTTTTAGCTTCTGTGATGCTTTGTGCTGTTATCCTGTATATGGTTAAGGAGCTAACCGATGATGCTTCCATTGTCCATCATGTTGATAGTAATGAATGCGATCATGTAAGCGATTATCTCGTCCTTGCCAAAACTCGATTTCGTCAGGAATAACCATATAACCACCCCAGTAGCTGGGACGTAATACGGGTTCTTGTCCATGCTTTTGTATTAAATCATTGAGGGCTTTCTCCAACGACTCTCTTCCTGTAACCTCATGGCTTTGAGGAGAAATAATCGCGCTGAATTGGCTTTTAATAGGTCTTGAGGAAAAATATAGATCAGACTGCTCCTCATCAACTTGCTTGATTTGACCACGAACCCGTACTTGCCTCGCCATTTGTGGCCAATAAAAATTAAGCGCCACATGAGGGTTATTTTGAATTTGTTTTGATTTAGTACTTTGATAGTTGGTATAAAAAACAAACGTCCCGTCATCAACACCCTTTAACAAAACAACTCGGGAGTCAGGGTAACCGCGATTATCTACCGTTGAAAGAACCATAGCGGTCGGATCGTTTTTTTCATTTTTTAAAACATCTTCAAACCAAAGCTTAAATTGGACAAGCGGATCATCTGGAAGTGATTCCTCACTTAAATTGAGATCCCCATACTCACGTCTTATATCCGCAATGCTTCGAAAATTTGTCATGAAATACCATAAAAAAATTGGGTCAGTGAACCCAGTTATAGTGAACGATTCGATATTCCTCAGTTTTGGCTCTACCTGCGACCATTAGTATGAATGGACTTTTAACCTTTGTCATCTCCGCAAAAGCGGAGATCCATTTTCAGAGCAACTCACTACCTCGTTTAGAAATGGATTCCCGCCTGCGCGGGAATGACAAAATTATTAACTCAATGGCCGCTGGCTTGGAACTTAACTCAAGCTATAGCCTGAATTGACTACCAACCAGTTACTTCGGCAATTGCATCGCCTAAATCCGCTGGTGAACGTACAGTTTTTACCCCAGCGGCTTCTAATGCTTTATACTTTTCAGCTGCAGTTCCTTTACCACCAGAGATAATTGCCCCAGCATGCCCCATACGCTTGCCAGCGGGCGCGGTAACCCCAGCTATATAGGAAACGACTGGCTTACTTACATGTGATTTAATGTATTCAGCAGCCTCTTCTTCTGCAGAGCCGCCAATTTCACCAACCATGATAATGGCTTGTGTTTGAGAGTCTTGCTCAAACAAAGCTAATGCATCAATAAAACTGGTTCCAGGAATTGGATCACCACCTATACCAATACAGGTACTTTGACCAAATCCTTTATCGGTGGTTTGCTTTACTGCTTCATAGGTTAGTGTACCAGAACGTGAGACGATACCAACTTTACCAGGCAAATGAATTGAACCTGGCATAATCCCAATTTTGCATTCACCTGGAGTTATAATTCCAGGGCAGTTTGGCCCAATTAAACGGGCTTGGGTATTATTTTCTAAATAGACTTTTACTTGCAACATGTCTAAAACAGGAACACCCTCGGTGATGCAAACAATTAATTGAATGCCAGCGTCTGCTGCTTCCAAAATAGAATCTTTGCAAAATGGCGCTGGAACGTATATTACACTGGCTTCCGCTTTAGTTTCTTCAACAGCTTCACGCATCGTATTAAATACCGGCAAGCCCAGATGCTTCTGCCCACCTTTTCCTGGCGTCACGCCACCAACCATACGTGTGCCATAAGCAATCGCTTGTTCTGAATGATATGTTCCTTGTTTTCCAGTAAAACCCTGACACAGTACTTTAGTATGTTTATTTACCAATACACTCATTGTTAACCTCGAATTTTAGTAATTAACCTAAAAACCGCAGTTGAATTATTGAGAGGAGTCGATTCAACTGCAGTTTTTAGGATTAGGCAACAGCTGCCACAATCTTCTTCGCAGCATCAGTTAAACTGGTTGCAGCAATCACATTCAAATCACTTTTATTTAAAATATCAGCACCAAGTTGCGCATTATTACCTTCAAGACGTACGACTACAGGAATTTTCACATCAACTTCTTTCACTGCAGCAAGAATACCATCGGCAATGAGGTCACAACGAACGATACCACCAAAAATATTGACTAAAATACCTTTGACTTTTTCATCTGAGACAATAATTTTCAATGCTTCACTGACTCGTTCCTTGGTAGCGCCCCCCCCTACATCTAGGAAGTTTGCTGGTTCTCCACCATGAAGTTTAATCACGTCCATAGTCGCCATTGCCAAACCCGCGCCATTGACCATACACCCTATAGTCCCATCTAGAGGAATATAATTTAATTCCCAGTCACTCGCACGATTTTCGCGTTCATCTTCTTGAGTTGTGTCACGCATGCTTTTTAACTTAGGTTGACGATATAATGCGTTGCCATCAATATTAATTTTTCCATCCAAACAAATTAATTGACCCTGCTTGGTTACAACTAAAGGATTGATTTCTAATAAGCTCAAATCGCAATCAACAAACATTTTACCCAAGCCCATCATCAAATGAGTAAATTGCTTTATTTGCTCATCCTGTAGACCCAGTTTAAAACCCACGTCACGACATTGGAAGGGCATGACTCCAACTAACGGATCTACAATAACCTTGAAAATTTTCTCAGGGGTCTCTTCAGCCACCTTTTCTATTTCAACACCGCCTTCAGTGGAAGCCATGAACACCACACGACGAGTAGCGCGATCCACAACAGCACCAAGATATAGCTCTCTGCCAATGTCACACGTTTCTTCAATGAGAACAGTATTGACGGGTTGACCATGAGCATCTGTTTGATAGGTAACTAACCGAGTACCTAATAATGCTTTCACCGCTGTAGCTAATTCGTCTTTGTTGGAGACTAATTTCACGCCACCTGCTTTTCCTCTACCACCAGCATGAACTTGCGCTTTAACCACCCAACGGTCAGTAGATAACTGTGACGCGACTTGTATTGCGTCTTCAACACTATAAGCTACCTCACCCTTAGGAACAGGAAGGTCGTAGTGAGCAAATAATTGTTTAGCCTGGTATTCATGTAAATTCATTGCCATTACCTTTCTAAAAAAAGCGAAATTCGTCAACACACATCAGTATCATTAGAAGCTTTCACTCAGAATACATTGATGTGTCATTGCGTATTTCGCTGTTACATTTCGTTAAACATTAAGTAAAAGACGAGCTGGATCTTCCAATAACTCTTTAACGCTCACCAAAAACTGTACAGAATCTTTACCATCAATCAATCGATGGTCATAAGACAACGCGACATACATCATCGGACGAATCACAATTTGTCCTTTTTCCACTACAGGTCTATCTTCAATTTTATGCATTCCCAAAATTCCTGTTTGGGGTGGATTAATAATTGGAGTAGCCAATAAAGAACCGAATACCCCACCATTAGTAATGGTAAAGGTCCCGCCTTGCATATCTTCCATCGCCAATTTACCTTGTCTGGCTTTTGTTGCTGCATCATTAATAGCCAATTCTATTTCAGCCATGCTCATTTGATCTGCATCACGGATCACAGGGACGACTAATCCTCGCTCCGTTGATACCGCAATTCCAATATCATAAAAACCATGATAGACCACATCCTGACCGTCAATAGAAGCATTTACGGCAGGGAAGCGTTTTAATGACTCAACGACCGCTTTAGTAAAAAACGACATAAATCCGAGTTTAACACCATGTTTCTTCTCAAAACTGTCTTTATACTGAGCGCGCATATCCATTACAGCTTTTAGATTAACTTCATTAAAGGTTGTCAACATGGCTGCATTATGCTGTGCCTCTAATAGACGCTCAGCAATTTTAGCTCTTAAACGTGTCATGGGTACTCGGCGCTCTTCGCGTAATCCCATGGGTGCTTTTGGTTGTTGCTCTTTGTGAGCTTCAGGGGATTTTGAGGTTTTCTCTCGAGTAGATTCGATATAAGCGAGAACATCTTCTTTGGTAATACGACCATCTTTACCACTACCTTGGATTTGTGCTGATTGCAGATCATGTTCTGCCATCATTCGTCGTACTACAGGACTGGTTGACTTATCTTCCTTCGCACTTACCTTATCAGTTTCTGCCTCGTCCCGTCCCTTCGCAGTTTCCGTTTTCGTTTCTTCTTTAGCTTCAGAACCAGCACCTTCTTTTATTTTTGCCAATAATTGACCAGAATTGACGGTGTCGCCTTCTTGAAACATGATTTCAGCCAGTATGCCATCTGCTGGGGCTGGAACTTCTAAAACAACTTTATCTGTTTCTAGATCCAGTAAATTTTCATCACGGGTAACTTTATCACCTACTTTTTTATGCCATGCAGCCACAGTTGCATCAGCAACTGATTCCGGCAAAACAGGTACTTTGACTTCAATAGACATGGTTATACCTTCTTATTTTATTAAATTCGTTAACACTCTGTAGTCTGAGTTAAAAAAAATTGTTTATCTCAGACCACGATAACTCAAATTCAGCCCAATAAAGCTTGCTCAACTAAAGCTTGTTGCTGCTGTGCATGCAGTGCGGGACTTCCTACAGCAGGTGCAGCAGCAAACTCTCTTCCGGCATAGTGCAAGGTTTGTTCAGGAAGCAAACAATCTACTATGTTATGCTGAGAAGAGAACCATACTCCCTGATTTTGTGGTTCTTCCTGACACCAAATCACTTGCTTGGCCTGAGGATATTTATTGAGCTCAGTCGACAGTGCCTTTTTAGGAAACGGATATAATTGTTCGATTCGCACGATGGCCACGTGATTTAATTCTTTATCGCGACGCATTTGCAGTAAATCATAATAAACCTTTCCACAGCACAGCACTACCTTAGTCACTTTTTTTGCATCCAGTGCATCAATTTCCGGAATAATCGTATGGAACTTACCGTTAAATAAGTCGTCTAAAGGAGAAACTGCCAGTTTATGACGTAACAGGCTCTTGGGAGTCATTACAATTAATGGCTTTCGGAAATTACGAATAACTTGTCTTCTTAATAAATGGAAAATTTGGGCTGGTGTAGTTGGCGTACACACTTGCATATTATGCTGAGCACAAAGCTGCATGTATCGCTCCAGGCGTGCAGATGAATGCTCAGGACCTTGTCCTTCATAGCCATGGGGTAATAACATCACCAGACCGCATAAACGCCCCCATTTTTGTTCACCAGAACTAATGAACTGATCGATAACAACCTGTGCGCCGTTGGCAAAATCACCAAATTGAGCTTCCCAAAGCACCAAGAAATTCGGAGCAGAAGCTGAAAAACCATATTCAAAAGCTAACACGGCTTCTTCTGAAAGCACTGAATCGATTACAGAAAAAGGTCGATTGAGTTCATTGGTTATTTTCTCCAAAGGAACACACGTCTCGCCTGTCTCGACATCATGTAATACCGCATGTCGATGAGCAAAAGTTCCTCTTCCAGAGTCTTGGCCCGACAAACGCACACCATAACCTTCTTGAACTAGGCTGGCATAGGCCATAATTTCAGCATAACCCCAGTTCATCGGTAACTCACCGGCAGTCATTTTATCACGCTCATTTAACAAGCGCTGTACTACTGGGTGTAAGGAAAATCCCTCCGGCAGTTCGTTTAATTGTTTCGCTAATTGAGCTAAGTTCTCTTTAGAGATAGTGGTATCGACTTTATCTGTCCATTTTGCATTCATATAAGGGGTCCAATCTACTGCATATTTCCCCTCATAATCTCCATGAACTAAATCCACCACTGCCTTACCTTGATCCAAAGAGTCACGATAAGCATCGACTAATTCTTCAAACTCTTTGCTGGTAACTATTCCCTCTTGAATGAGTTGTTCGGCATAAATTTCGCGTAATGGACGCATGGATTTAATTTTTCGGTACATGGACGGTTGAGTTACTGCTGGCTCATCTGCCTCATTATGACCATGACGACGATAACAAACCAAATCAACAACCACATCTCGTTTAAATTTCATTCTGAAATCAAACGCTAATTTAGTCGCAAATACCACTGCTTCAGGATCATCACCATTCACGTGAATAACCGGTGCCTGCACCATTTTCGCAACATCGGTGCAATACAAAGTAGAACGTGCATCCAAAGGATTGCTGGTAGTAAAGCCTATTTGGTTGTTAATCACAATGTGCACTGTACCGCCAGTACAATAACCACGTGCTTGAGAGAAATTAAACGTTTCCATCACAACGCCTTGGCCAGCGAATGCCGCATCACCATGAATAACCACAGGGACAACTTTTTCCTTTTTCACTAAATCATTGCGTCGGCCTAAACGAGAACGTACTGACCCTTCGACTACGGGGCCAATAATTTCCAAGTGCGAGGGATTGAAGGCCAAAGCCAAATGCACTACGGAGCCTGAACCTGTTTTTATATCTGAAGAAAACCCTAAATGATATTTCACATCACCAGTGCGTTCATATTTGATTTTCCCTTCAAATTCTTGAAAAAGCTGGTTCGGTTCTTTACCTAACACATTAACCAGCACATTCAAACGGCCACGATGAGCCATACCGATGACCACTTCCTTAACATTATCTCTTCCAGAGCACTCAATGAGCTCTTTCATCATGGGAATTAACGAATCGCCCCCTTCAAGAGAGAATCGTTTTTGTCCCACATAGCGTGTACCTAAATAACGCTCTAACCCGTCTGCAGCAATTAAGTCTTTTAAAATTTGTCGTTTTTTGGTTGCATCCAGTTTCAAGCGGCCACGCACAGACTCCATCCGCTCTTGGATCCATTCAACCTCTTCGGTATTAGAAATGTGCATGTACTCAATACCAATACTGCCGCAATATGTTTCCCGCAGTGCGCGGTATATTTCATCCAGAGTCATTTCTGGACCATTAAATTTAGTGCCTGCAAAAAATTTACGGCTTCGATCAACATCCGATAAGTGGTGATACTCTAATTCCAATGCGGGTACTGGAGTACGCTCGGTCATTTCGAGAGGATCAAGTTTAGCGGCATGATGTCCTAATGCGCGGTATGAATTAATTAAATCTGCAATGCGAAATTGTTGGCTATCTGAAGATTGGATTACCGGTATTGCTTTTTTATCTGCGTTCTGCAAAAAATAGTCGCGTATCTCTCTGTGAGAACGTTCCTTTTCAGCACCATTAACCATGGGCAAAGCACTAAATACTGCTCGCCAATCCGATGAAACCGAACTAGGATCAGCAAGATAATCTTCATATAGGCTATCAACATATGCCATACTTCCGCCAGATAAATAGGAGGAAGCCCATTCTTTTTGCAGATCGGAACTGCTCATTTTCATTTTCTCCAAAGGGGTATTAATCACTACCACCATTAAACTGGTAAGTACTCAGCCCCTATCAGGGAACGACCCTATTCGACACATGGAGCAAGACCATTCTGCTGATCAACGCGCAAACTGATTGTGCTGCGCTTATCAGAAAAATTTTCTCACAACCTGCGCTCAAATCCAACCGTTCGAATACATCTTAACATAGGAGACCTGAGCCCTTACTTAAATTGGCTATTCCACTCATCCCCGTGGATAAAACAGCTATCCCCGCAAGAGCGGGGATCCATCCTTATTCTGGTTTCGAGATCATTTCAGGATAATTCTCATTTTAGAGAATTAAATATTCCTATTTTTTAATGACTTTTACCAAGTACCATTAATCATGACAAAGTACCGTTAGGTTTCTTTTGTCAGCATTTGCTGGCGAATCTCAGCAATTGCTTTCATGGGATTGAGACCTTTCGGGCAGACACTGGTACAATTCATGACGCTTCGGCAACGGAACACACTAAATGGATCTTGCAATTTATCCAAGCGATGCGCTGTTGCGGTATCACGACTGTCTGCTAAAAATCGTCTTGCCTGTAATAATCCGGCAGGCCCTACATATTTTTCTGGATTCCACCAATATGAAGGACATGAACTGCTACAACACGCACATAAAATACATTCATATAATCCATCAAGCTGTGCACGTTCCTCTGGAGATTGTAAGCGCTCACGAGCTGGTGCAACTCCATCATTTTGTAAATAGGGTTCAATGCGCTCATACTGTTGATAAAACTGGGACATATCAACAGCCAAATCACGGATTACAGGAAATCCAGGCAAGGGTCGAATCACAATTTTGTCGGTTTTCAATTGAGACACGTGGGTAATGCATGCCAAGGCATTGGTTCCATTAATATTCATGCCATCTGAACCGCATACGCCCTCACGGCATGAGCGTCTGTAGGTTAGAGAGGGATCCTGCTCTGCCTTTAAACGCTCAAGCAAGGTAAGCAACATGGGATCACTTTTAACCGGGATCTCCAGCTCATAATCTTTCATATAAGGCTTAGCATCCACCTCAGGATTATAGCGATATATTGATAGGGTCAATTTTTTACTATCTGCCATGTAATCTATCCTCTTTAGTAAACGCGTTCTTTCGGCGCAAAAGGCTCGACATGCTTAGGTGATGCATTAACTGGACGAAAATCAATTTTCTCACCTTCCTCAAAATAGAGCGTATGTTTAATCCAGTTCTCATCATCACGTTTTGGGTAATCCTCACGGCTATGAGCCCCACGACTTTCAGTACGAACAATTGCAGACTGCGCTGTTGCGTATGCAGTTGCCATTAAATTATCCAACTCTAAGGCACTGACTCGTTCTGTATTAAAGATCTTGCTTTTATCTTCTAATTTGGCATGGGCCAATCGCTCACGTAAAGCTTGTAACCGTTTTAAGCCAGAGGCCATCACTTCACCGGTGCGGAATACACCAAAGTCTTCTTGCATGACACGTTGCATTTCATCATGAATCACAGCAGGGCTTTCGCCTTCTGTTGAATCATTCCAACGATTAAAGCGATGTAACGATGGCGCAAGATCATCGTCACTGATATAAGTCAGTTCAGGCAATTGATTTGCGAGCCATAACTCTTCAACGTGCAATCCAGCTGCCCGACCAAATACAACTAAGTCCAGTAACGAATTACCACCTAGACGGTTCGCACCATGGACCGAAACACAAGCACATTCTCCTACCGCATATAACCCATCAACGACATGCTCGACGCCATTCGTTTTAGTAAGCACTTGACCATACATATTCGTTGGTATTCCGCCCATACTGTAGTGGCATGTAGGAACAACAGGGATCGGCTCAATGATTGGGTCAACTCCAGCAAATTTCATCGATAATTCACGTATTCCTGGTAAACGCGACTTAATAAGATCGGCCCCCAGATGATCCAATTTTAATTTAACGTGATCAACCCCTTTTGGATCAAAACCTTTACCTGCACGTATTTCGAGAGCCATAGAGCGGGCAACGACATCGCGAGAAGCAAGATCCTTAACCCGAGGTGCATAACGTTCCATAAAACGTTCACCGTCTTTATTAATTAAATAACCACCCTCACCACGACAACCTTCAGTCACTAAAACACCAGCCCCAGCAATACCGGTGGGATGGAATTGCCACATTTCCATATCTTGCAAAGGAATACCGGCTCTAAGGGCCATACCAAAACCATCCCCAGTATTAATGAACGCATTGGTTGTGGATTGATAAATACGGCCTGCGCCCCCGGTTGCTAAAATACATACCCGGGATTGGAAAAATACTACTTCTCCTGTCTCAATACACATTGCCGTTACACCAGATATGTGACCATGAGCATCTTTAACGAGATCAAGAGCATACCATTCACTGAATACATGTGTTTTGGCTTTTAAATTTTGTTGATACAGGGTATGAAGTAAAGCGTGTCCTGTTCTATCTGCTGCAGCACAAGTGCGGGCAGCTTGTTCGCCACCAAAATTTTTTGATTGGCCACCAAATTGGCGTTGATAGATTCGTCCGTTATCCATGCGAGAAAAAGGCAAGCCCATATGTTCGAGTTCATAGACAGCTTCTGGGCCTGTTTTACAGAGGTACTCAATCGAATCCTGGTCGCCGATATAATCAGCACCCTTCACGGTATCGTACATATGCCAACGCCAATCATCCTCATGGGCATTTCCTAAGGCACAAGTAATCCCGCCTTGGGCTGATACCGTATGTGACCGGGTTGGAAATACTTTGGATAAGAGAGCAACTTTCAAACCAGAATTTGCCATCTGCAGCGCAGCCCGCATTCCAGCTCCGCCTGCGCCAATAATTACTGCATCAAATGTGTTACGTGCAATTGCCATGCTACCGCCCCCAAAGGATCATTAAGCCCCAAGTAAATTGACTCAGGAGCCATAAAACGACTAACATTTGTACTGATAAACGCAGAGCAGTACACTTCATATAATCGGTAGTTACTGTCCAAATACCTATCCATGCATGCAATGAGAGAGCAAACAATGCAATAAGTGATGCGATCCGAACTAAAGTATTGGAAAAAAGAGCATGCCATTGTGCAAAACCTAGTTCAGGATGCAATAACAAAAATCCAATAATAAAGAAAGAATAAACAGCAAAATAAACCGCGGTGACTCGTTGAATCAACCAATCCTTTAGCCCATTACCTGTTAAGCTGGTGACATTATTTACCATATCCAGATTCCTAGAAAAATTGACAAAATAATGGCAAGAATAATGACTAAAACAGCGGAACGCCGACCAGCATTAAGATGCTCACCAAACCCCATATCCATCAAAAGATGTCTAATCCCTGCCAGTATGTGATAAATCATTGCCGCACCAAATGCCCACAAGATCATTTTGTAAGCAGGATGAGACAACAAACTTTTCACTTGTGTAAAGGCTTCTTCAGATTGCATTGATTGGCCAAAAATATAAAGCATTATGGGTAACAGTAAAAATAAAACTACCCCTGAGATCCTATGTAAAATGGACGCTATCGCCATAGGGGGATAATTTAAACTACCCAAATCCAGATTAACGGGTCTTTTTTTGTTCACTGTGAGTTTCTTCCTTAATTAGAAAAGTTAATTAAATAAAGCACAAATGCGAAGTATAGCACTCTGTTGTTATCGCGCAAGATTAAGTCGGCATGGATTCTAATCAAAATGTAACTTGTCTATCTCTAAATCAAATATATTTGTCGGTTATCTCTATTCTCTAAAAGGCTCTTGCTACTCGATAAGCTCTTAAAATTAATAATAAAAAATATTTCATTGGTTACATTTTTATCAACTTGTTATTTTATTGGTATAATTAATATACATTCATTGTATTGGACATCAATTATGGCTATCTCTAACGATCCAAATGAACGGTTGACTTATTGTGTCTCAAAAGGTCTGGTTAAAACGGTAAAAGTTATTATTAATGATATAAATCAAATTCAGAAAATTCAACCAGAAACTCTCGATAAAGCATCAGAAAGTGCATTAAAGACAGCAACCTCCAAGGAAGCAGAGCCAGGTGAGCGAATTAATAAGCAATGGGGAATTATCACGTTATTATGAAATATACCCAAAGGGCTACCGCAACCTAGTGCAAAACTTGTTACAAAAGCACTGGCTGAACATAAAAAGTATAATCAAAATTTATGCGATAACGAATTTACGAACTTGATCAAAGATAAAATGAAAAAAGAGGATTGGGATTCAGTTTTTGATTATCTTGAAAGCGACAGGGTAACAAAACCATCTCAGATTGCAATCAGTTTTACCTTAAGAGTCGCGGCAAGTCATAATGATTGGCCAGTTTTTATGAAACTGTTAAATCATCATGAGCCTGATTGGAAAATGGCCGGTAACCTGCTCTTTTCAGCGGTACAAGCAGGGCAATATGATGCAGTGAAACAGCTTTGTAATTTGTCTCAAGAAAATATGCCTAATGCGAGTAATATTAAAAGAGCAATGAAAGAAGCAAAACGTACAGGACATCATGAAATTGCCAATTATCTGGCTTGTGAGTTAATCCATCAAAATAATTTGGGAAAAGATCCTTTAGCACTAACCCAAGCCATACTTCAAGATTATGTTGATCATTCGTTTATAGGAAGTAGTTTATTTAGTGCTCAAGTGAAAGGGGTGAAAAATGTCCTTACGCAAGTAAAACGCACAACTGCTCAAGAGCATGATGAAAATGCAAGAAACAGAGCCGTACTTGATGTCGTGCAGTCCTTAAAACAAATTTTAGGTGATAATAAAGAATTAATAGGCCGTGTTGATTTCATTAAAGCACACTGCGGTAAAATCGAAGAGGCTCCTTCACTAAAAGCCGAACTGTGATTTTCTTAGTTTGAATAGGAACAAAAGCCCCCTTTGAATGGAGGCTTTTTTTTATTTAGGCCGCATCGTAGATGTTCTAGGCTGCTTATAGGTATCACGCGGGGCCTCAAGTGGATATCCGTATTTATCCGCATTTTGTTTGACAATTTGTAAATAACGCTCACCCCATTCACCGGGATCAAAGTTAGTGACTACCACGTTATAGGGTAAATTAATAATTGATTCAAAGGCTTTTCTTTGGGGAAGCAAATGTCCGCCAAAGGAAACTTGCACTTCTGTTTCTTTATCAATACCTTCCTCTTTCAGACGCTCAACCAGTATAAAGATCATTTTTTCGATAGTCATATAGAGCTTATACATCGACATGCCTGCGGAAAACATTTCTTCACTTTTGGAAGTAGACAATTTTGATCCCGCATCAAGAATAGAATACACAAATTCCAACTCTTGTGTCCCTGCAATTATTTCTGGTTTGATTAATGCAGGAGGAGAAATAGGCTCTATAGTTGGAGACACAATATAAAGTTCAAAATCAGCCCAACGCCACCAGATTTGATAGACGCGCTCCACTAAGGTTATCGGATCATTTAAATCCTCTTCCATTTGCAGCTTACGCAAGTCGAGACTGTTCTCGTTATCAATGTTATCCAAATCTTCAAGATACTCTGGGTTTTCATCAGCAGTAGGGAAACCTGGTTCATCAGCCATTTGCATACCACATATAAATCAAGCTTATATGGTTATATTAGCCCAAATTTTATGAATGAGCACGAAAGTTAAATCTGCTGAAGTAAAAAACTTGTAAAAAAATGTAACCAGCAAGAGTAGACACAACATCCCGATGTACAACGAGGGATGACAAGACCGGATGAATCGAATTGCAAAAAAACCTAAATAAATTGATAGTATTCGGGTGCATTAGAATGACATTTAAAGCATGTACTTTGGCAATTTGCTTTTTCCTGGCATTTACGTATTACCCCCTTACCAATCCATAAATCAAGCATAGGCTGTAATGCTTGAAGATCCAAACGAAACTCTCGAGTCAACTGCTGGGTACTCACTACACCTTGACGACAAATGTAATCACGTATTTGCAACAGCATTATTCCTCCGCATATTTCGTTTGGTGTATTGGCGTAACCCGATAACAACCACTAAAACCAATAAGAACACGATGATCTCGAGAACACTTTGTTCAGAACGCTGTATCCACTGGGCAGATTGATAAAATAGAACTGCGGCGGCATAGGCAATCACAAAAGACCAAACCACAGAAATCCACATATATTTTCGATTTGCTTCTTGGCGAATTACCGCCATTGTCGATACACAAGGGATATAAAGAAGAACAAACAATAGATAGGCATAGGCGCCTATTTTTCCATCAAAACGTTGCGCCATAATTCCATATACCGACTGAGAGACGGGATTATCCGCTGCACTAGCCAATATAGGATTCGTCAAAGCAGAACCGAGTTGAGCTAAATTCTGAGGAACAGACCACAAAGCGGCTTTGATGCCTGCCCAGAAATCAAAATGTGCGGCGGCAAGTTCACCTACATGACCTACTTGGGCATAAAGTGAATTGAGAGTACCAACCACTACCTCTTTAGCTAACATACCCGTTAACAATCCCACCGTTGCCGGCCAATTGTCCTGATGTATTCCCATAGGTGCAAATAGCGGGGTAATCCACTGTCCCATCAAAGAAAGCAATGATTGAGTACTGGCTTCGCCTGAGTTAATTCCACCGCCCAAGGTAATGGCGTTTAAACCACCTAAAAGAACACAAATAGGTACGATTAATTTCCCCGCCCGTACTACAAAAAAACGTAATCGCATAAAGGTTTCTTTAAATAATCGCTTGAGAGCAGGTTTATGATAAGCAGGCAACTCCAAAATTAAGGGGGAAGCATGTCCTTTTAAAGTGGATTTGCGCAAGATGAACCCGGTTAATACCGCCATCAAAATCCCTACCAGATACAAAGAAAACACGACATTTTGGCCGCCCGAGGGGAAAAACGCAGCGACAAATACTGCATAAATCGCCAAACGCGCACTGCAGGACATAAAAGGACTCATCATCACAGTGAGCAACCGATCACGTTCTGAATCCAGAGTTCGCGCTGCCATAATCGCGGGAACGTTGCAACCAAAACCAACGATCATCGGTACAAAAGATTTTCCCGGTAAACCCATCATCCGCATTGCTTTATCGACAACAAAAGCTGCTCTGGCCATATATCCTGAGGTCTCTAATAGGGATAAAAAGAAGAACATCGCCGCAATGACAGGGATAAACGTTAAGGTGGTATTGATGCCTTTACCAACTCCGTTGGCCAATAAAGCAATCAGCCAATTAGGGGCATGAACCTGGTGCAATAACCAGGCAGTACCTTGAACAAATATCGTATCCGTACTGATATCAAAAAAATCCTGAAACGCACCACCTACATTAATCGCAAATAAAAACATCAAATACATCATGGCAAAAAATATAGGGAGGGCAAAAAAACGATGCAACATAATCTTATCAAGCTTCGCAGTAAAATCCTCACTGGCATCACTTCGCTTTTTCTGCACAGCGGTCACCATTGCATGTATTTTCTGATATCGAGCATCCGCTAATAAGATATCCAGACTAGGCTCTGCTTCGTTGAGTAAAGGCAAGTTTTTGGTAAGCTTTTTATCGAATAACAACTCATCTCCCTCTGCAATCCTACGCGCATAATAATACGCAAGAGATTGGCTATACCCCTCATGAACTAAAGTGTTTTCCAGCGTTGTCAATGTTCGTTGTACCGCTTGGGGGATAGGCAGTATCCAGGGGATATGCTTTTGAGGCAGGTGAGTTAGTGCCTGCATTAACTGTGGAATCCCAACTTTTTTATGTGCTTGAATGGGAATAACAGGACAACCTAATTGTTGCGACAAGGCATTGATATCTATGGAGATACCGCGTTGCTGAGCGATATCCATCATATTCAGTGCGAGCAGTACCGGTTTGCCTAATTCCAAAATTTGTGTAGTCAGATATAAATGCCGCTCCAAATGACAGGCATCAATCACGTTGATAATACAATCTGTCTCCATCGTTGCCACAGAGTGGGCAGCGATGTGTTCATCTTGGCTCACGCCATCTGCATTCGCCACTAGTGAATAAACCCCAGGCAAATCCGTAACTTCAATACGTTGTTGACCTACGAAGAACTGTCCAGTTTTCTTTTCAACCGTAACACCTGGCCAATTTCCTATTCGCTGGTTGTCACCAGTTAATGCGTTAAATAAGGTGGTCTTACCACAATTAGGATTACCTACTAATAACACATGAGTCATATACGCTCCAAAATCAATTGACTCGCTTCGTCCTTACGCAAAGTTAAGGCAGTTCCTCTGACTTCAATTTGGATAGGGCATCCTAAGGGAGCAATTCGGACCACCAAAAGCTCCGTGCCACAGGTCACGCCCAAAGACAAAAGTCTACGTCTGTATTGCATCTCAGTTGTACCAAAACTGGTTAATCGTACTTTATCACCGGGTACTAATTCTGTAATTTTTATCATGTCCTAACAGCAAATAGTGAAATAATTTTAATCTTAGCACAAATGAAATCGAGAATCATTCTCAATTAAGAAAAAAATTATACATTAATTCAATTTTGAATCAACTTATAGCCTGGGCAAAATGAAGCAGAATTCGGGGAATTTTGCTCCCGCTACCGAAACCCCTATTAAGAATTACCATCAATCAACTCTTTAAGTTTTCTTTTGGGATGACGTGCTAAATAATCCACCGATTGCATTTCCAGCAAACGGCTTAATGTACGCTTGAAGGTATCTTTCATTTCACCTTCAACATACAACTCTTCAACGGCCACTTCCGCGGAAATAATAATATTGATTCCACGGTCATACATCACATCAATAAAGTGAATAAACATAATTGCTTGTAAGGTATGATTTACGGTTAATGAAGGGATGTTACTTAAAAAAATGGTGTCGAATTTATCTGCAAGTTCCAAGTAGTCCAATTGGCTACGAGGCAAATTACACAGGATATCAAAAGAAAACCAAATCGACTGTTCCGCAATCTTAAGATAAGGAATTTCACGGTTTTGGATTGTAATAAAACCATTTTCCTTAAATTCTTTGGTTAACAGCATGAATTGCTTCTCCATAGTCAAAGCCGTCTGCGCATTCAATGGAAATAAATAAGCATCAAGTAAAGGAGCTCTCCCGACCCGATAATCTCTTTGTTCATTTAAATGCAATACCTCGCAATGCTCTTTAATTGCTGTAATGGCAGGTAAAAATCGATTTCGATGAACCCCGTTTCGATACAACTCATCCGGAGGGATGTTCGAAGAAATCACTAAAATAACCCCATGCGCAATTAACGCTTGCAATAATTCCGCTAAAATCATGGCATAAGCAACGTCATGAACCATAAATTCATCAAAACAAAGCACTCGCGTTGTTTTGGCTAATTCCTTAGCGATTTTGCGAAGCGGATTCTTTTGTCCTTGCACTCGTCTTAATTGTGAGTCAACTTGTTGCATAAAATGATGGAAATGAAAACGTGCTTTCTTTTTCTCTTCAAGACAATCATAAAATAAATCAATTAAGTACGTTTTTCCCACCCCAACGGGACCATAGAGATACACCCCTTTAATTCGCGTTTTATGGAAGGGATAGAACCAAGATGAGTTCGATTTTTTTACCTCATCCGCTAGACATTGCATCTGTGCTAATATTTCTCGCTGCAACGGATCATCATCAATTTCACCACGATGTATTGCCGCTTCATATTGGCGAATCAAATTCATCATAAAACAACCTGAGAATGAATGTATTCTATGAGTTTAGCTTTGAGCTCGATTAATTTCCCATGAAAAAAATGTCCCGTATTGGCAAAACGAATCACCGGGAGTTCAGGATGAGCCTGTGCAGCAAACTCAAAAACCAAATGGGGAGGAACTACCTCATCTTCGTCCCCTTGCACAATAAGCCAGGGATGAGGTGCCGGATTAAATTCACCATAATTATAATGATGTATTGCAGGAGCCACTGTAATTAACAATTGTGCATCCGATTGTGACGCGGCTCGATAAGCTACGTAAGAACCAAAAGAAAAACCAGCAAAAATAAGTTTCTTTTCCGGCTGTTCTTTTTGCCACTCACGAACTAAGGCCAGCATATCTTCACTCTCACCAAGACCCGCATCATAATCACCGTCAGATTGCCCTACTCCGCGAAAATTAAAGCGTAACGAAGGAATACCTAACTCTTTAAAAACACGTGCTAAAGTGGTAACCACTTTATTATTCATCGTGCCGCCTTGCAGTGAATGAGGATGCCCCAAAAAAGCAATAAAGACCGAGTTATTTTGCTCTGGGACAGTTAAAACTGCTTCTAATTTCCCAACAGCTCCCTGCAAAAATAAGGCATGTTCACCTGGGACAGTTAATTTTTCAGTGATTTGCATAAAAAACCTGTTATCATAAGTACATATTTCATGCAGTTACGCCTATGAAGTGGGGGCATAACCTTCGTCGCCCTGATGGGCACCTTCTCCCTAATAGGGATAAGGCAAATCTTTCTTTCCTCATGGTTTGAGGTGAAGAACACAAAATCCCCTCTGCCACTCACTGGAAGAGGGTCTAGAGTAAGGGTATTCACATCCACCTTACTGATCCGCTACACCAAGAAGGCAGCTGCGTGAAGCCCGAATGATAACTCGAATTATAGATGAACAAAATGCATAAAGAGCAAAAAGAAGCAACGCCAATAACTAAAAACCTCCCTTTTTCCAAACGTTTTATTTTTTTAATTATAATTCCGGCAGTTTTTGTACTTATCGGAGTAATTCTTTATCTGCTTGGTGGCCGTTATGTGGCTACTGACAATGCCTATGTCAAAGCGGATATGATTCCTTTAAGCCCGCAGGTATCCGGTGTGGTTCAAGAGGTTTTTGTCATCGAGAACCAGCGTGTAACAAAGGATCAACTCCTCTATCGCATTGATCCAGAACCTTTTAAAGTGGCATTGACAAAAGCCGAATCGAAGTTAGCTCAAGTCCGCATTGATATTTTGGCAATGAAAGCCAATTATCGTGAAAAGCAGGCGGAATTAGAGCTGGCTCGTACCAAATATAATTTTTCTCTGCGCAATAAAAAGCGTCAGATGGATCTTGCAGAGAAACATTTTGTTTCATTATCCAGTTTAGACGAGGCCAATGAAGGTGCGGAACTTGCGGCACAACAGATAGTCACTTCGCAACATAATTTGCAAAGTTTGGCAGCATCCCTTGCAGGCAGTATTGACGAACCTGTAGCGTCACATCCTTCTTATTTAGTGGCAAAGGCAGAATATGAACAAGCAAAATTGGACCTACTCCGTACTGAAATTAAAGCTCCAGCAGCAGGAACCATTAGTGCTCCTCCCAAAAATGGACAATTCGTCAGTAAAGGCTCAATTACAATGACTTTGGTTGCTAATGATCACCCCTGGATTGAAGCAAACTTTACTGAAAAAGAGTTGACCTATGTCCGTCCGGGTCAAAAGGTAATTACTACCATCGATATTTATCCCGGAAAAAAATGGGAAGGTATTGTCCAAAGTTTAAGTCCTGCAACCGGTTCGGAGTTTTCCATTATTCCGGCGCAAAATGCCACCGGAAACTGGGTTAAAATTGCTCAACGCATTGCAGTCCGAATCCAGCTGCAACCTGACCCGAACAGTCCACCACTGCGTGCGGGACTCAGTTCCTGGGTAGAAATTGATACAGGACGTAAAAGATATTCATTTAAAAATCCTCCTCTGCCCAAATTAGGAGAGGGTTAAAACTAACCGATGTACTCCGGATAAGCAAAGCAAGCTCTGCTGCATTCCCTTCTCCCCTCATGGGAAGAAGGTGCCAGATAGGGCGGATGAGGGTATTTACTCTATTCCCTCACCTTGCCCCTCGCCCATCATTGGGGAGGAGCGTTTTAATATGACGCAGCATTATTTCGCAGCAACCGGAATCCATTTTAACGATAGATTTAGTGAACTCGATGATTAAAACAAATCAAGCACCCCAAGGATCACAAAGAGTATTCATTACTTTGTCGGTCATGCTTGCAACAGTAATGCAGTCATTGGATACAACCATTGCTAATGTAGCCTTACCCCGCATGCAAGGCGGGATGGGCGCAACTCAAGAACAAATTTCTTGGGTTCTTACCTCCTACATTGTTGCCGCAGCGATATTCACCCCTTTGACGGGATTTCTCGGTGACCGCTTTGGAAGAAAACGAATTTTTATTTGGTCCGTAATTGGTTTCACCATAGCCTCCATGCTTTGTGGGGCGGCGCAGAGTTTGTCACAAATTGTGTTATTCCGTTTACTTCAAGGTATTTGTGGCGCCAGTTTGATTCCAATATCCCAATCCATACTTTTAGATTCAAATCCTCCAGAAAAGCACGGTTCGGCAATGGCTATTTGGGGTATGGGGGTTATGGTTGGCCCCATTCTTGGCCCCTCTCTAGGCGGATGGCTTACTGAATACTACAACTGGCGATGGGTCTTTTATATTAATCTGCCCTTCGGTGCACTGGCCTGGATTGGTTTGACGATGTTTCTTCAGGAAAATAAGCTAAAAACTGAAAAACATTTTGATTTAATGGGATTCGCCTTTTTAAGTATTGCAATCGGCTCATTGCAGCTATTTCTTGACCGCGGTGAGTCGCTGGATTGGCTAAATAGTAATGAAATAATTATTGAGGGATTAGTGGCCCTTATCTGCTTGTATTTGTTTATTGCCCATATACTCACGTCAAGGACCCCTTTTATTGATCCATCCATGTTTAAAGATCGAAATTTTAGCGTAGGCCTGACTTTTATTTTTATTATTGGCATTATTTTACTGGCTACTATGGCCTTACTACCGCCATACATGCAAGGTTTAATGAATTATCCGGTAATTGACGTAGGCCTACTCTTAGCTCCTAGAGGAGTAGGCACGATGATGGCGATGATGATCGTAAGCAAGTTATCTGGAAAAATTGATGCGCGTTATCAAATTGGTTTGGGATTAATTTTAACGGATTATTCTTTATGGCTTATGACCTTATTCAATGTGAACATCAGCAATAGCGACATCATTTGTTCAGGAGTTATTCAAGGATTGGGGCTGGGTTTTATTTTTGTTCCGTTATCGACACTTACGTTCGCGAGCTTACCCCCTCAGTATCGCAATGACGGCACTTCATTATTTAGCTTACTCAGAAATATCGGCAGCAGTATCGGTATTTCCATAGTCATGACCAAATTAGCCCAAAACACCCAGGCAAATCATTCTGCCTTTGCCCATTTTATTACTCCATTTAACATCAGTTTAAACCATGCAAGCGAGCTAGGAGTATTTAATCTCCAGTCTACACAAGGACTGGCCATTCTTGATGCAACGGTAACCAAACAAGCTGTATTACTTGCCTACTTACAAGATTTTCGCTTCATGATGTGGTTGGTATTATGTGCGTTTCCACTTTTGTTTTTGCTTAGACCACCGTCCAAAAAATCAACTACTTCTCAACTTCCTGAATTTGAAATATGATAGCTCCAGTGAGTCAGCAAACTCGCTGCTCCTATTAAACCTCATTCCTTCACTTTCTCAGTAAGTTTAGAACGAGGTGAAATGCACTGACCCTTGTTGGCAGTGACTTTTTTTTAACTTTTTTGGAGGACTTGATCCATGCGACAGGTACCTAGAGTGTGTCTTGCTTTTCATCATTATGCTTGCTTCAATTTTTTAAGGGGTAAAGCATCATGAAGATCCATGATTTTAAACGTAAAAAAGAAGAAAAACAGAAAATTTCCATGATTACCTGCTACGATTATCCATCCGCCTGCATTGTAGCTGAATCCAATATTGATTGCGTTCTCGTTGGCGATTCTGTCGCGATGGCAGTTCATGGCCATGAAACAACCATCATGGCGACTATCGAGATGATGACGCTGCATACTCAAGCTGTAGCTCGTGGATTAAAACAGCAATTTTTAATCAGTGATCTCCCCTTTTTAAGCCATAAAACCTCAATGGCTCAAACTGTTGAACATGTAAAGCGCCTATTACAAGCCGGGGCACAGGCAGTGAAAATTGAAGGAGGAGATAGAGATACCTGTAATACTATTTCCTATTTGGTCAACGCAGGGATCCCTGTTATAGGCCATATCGGTTTAACACCTCAATCCATTCATCAATTGGGTGGCTATAAAGTGCAAGGAAAAAATCAAGATCAAGCAGAAAAGCTTATCCAACAAGCGCTTGATTTAGAGGCCGCTGGTTGTTTTGCTCTTGTCATCGAATGCGTACCCCAAAAATTAGCACAAACCATAACTCAGTCATTGGCTATACCTACTATTGGTATAGGCGCAGGCTCTGATACTGATGGTCAAGTCCTTGTTTGGCATGATATGTTGGGTTTACAAACTGACTTTAATCCAAAGTTTGTTAAACGATTCATCCAAGGCAAGGACATTCTCCTGAATGCATTAAATGCCTATGCACAACAGGTACAGCAAGTGAGTTTCCCAACGGCTGAACATTCATTTTAATTAACGAGAATCCGACATAGAAGGCATATAAGTGCCTTTTATGTTGTTCAACAACCGCGATTGTTATATTGAACCACATTAATTAAAAATGTGTTGAATCATTTAACTAATAGGGTTAAATCTGTAGGAGCAAGTTATGCAAATTTTCCACAACCTTGATGAATGGATAAGCTTTCGTAAAACATTATCTCCCGCTCTAACTCTTGGCTTTGCACCAACAATGGGTAATTTACATGCAGGGCATGCCTCTTTATTTTTAGCGAGCCAAAAGGAAAATCAACATACTGTTTCAAGTTTATTTGTCAATCCGACGCAATTTAATCAAGCAGACGACTTTAAGAATTATCCCCGCACTTTAGAAGCAGATCTTCAGATTATGGAAGATTCTGGCGTTGATTTTTGTATTCTTCCTAATGAACAATCAATGTATGCAGATCAATACCATTACCAGGTACACGAAAATCAACTTTGCCAACTGATGGAAGGAAAACATAGGCCAGGCCATTTTAATGGCGTATTAACGATAGTAATGAAGTTATTCAACCTGGTTAAACCGCACAGAGCTTATTTCGGTGAAAAAGATTATCAACAATACCTGTTAATTCAAGGCATGGTTCAGGCTTTTTTTATGGATATAGAAATTAAAGCCTGCCCCACCATTCGTGAGGCAAGTGGTTTGGCCTACAGTTCCCGTAACAATCGACTCAATAAGGAACAAAAAGCTTTAGCGGAACAATTTGCCGCACTATTTCAACAAAAGGAGCTCAGCTGTGCACAAATCACCGAACAATTAACTGCAAAAGGGATTGCTGTAGAATATGTTGAAGAACATCAAAATCGTCGTTTTGCTGCAATACGAATTGATCAGATCCGGTTAATTGATAATTATTCTTTAGAATAATTTTGAGTCCTTTCAAAACTGCAGTCTGGGTTGAGCGGCAGCGAAACCCAGTTTTTATTCAAATTAATCCTTCATAAAGACTAATATATCTGAATAGAACCAGTCGAATTTTAATCGATTGACCGCATTATTGTCTGCATATCCGCTATTGCTCAATAGGTTTGTTGATACAGGTAAGAAAGGCTCAAAGCCCATGAAAACCCTCTGGAAGTTCCTGGTTGCTTGCAACCAGGCTACAATAATTCCGGAATCGGCTCGCCTGGAACTTCTTCCGTAATTGCCGGCTGCGGAGCAACTTGCTGATACTGGGTTCCAAGCGCCGTTGATTGTGCAGGAATACCAGCCCAATGAGTATTTTCAGGTAAGCGCTCCCCTTTCATTAACAAAGAAAGGCTTCCTAGACAAGAGTTCTCTTCCATTAATGTATTGTAGAGAACGATTGAACCTACCCCTATATTGCACCCTGAGCCAATAGTCACATTAGAGACTTTGAATATTCTATCTTCATAAAGATGAGTTTGAATGATGGTCTCTGCATTGATACATACATCATTACCTATAGTAATGAGGTCAAATTCTGAAAACTCAGCGCTGTCAGTAAAAACTCGTTTACCCGCTTTAGTTCCAAGACAACGATGTATCCAAAGTGCGAAAGGAGTTCCCAAAACTTTGTTCGTTAAATGGGGATTTGTATAGTAGTTATACGAGTACTCAATAACATCATTTTTCCAAATAAAAGGATCCCAAATCGGTTTAGTTAAAGGCTTCAATCTACCCAACATCAACCACTTAAGAGCAACCAATACTCCAACGAGACAAACTGTAAAGAACATTTCGGCTGGTGGTAGAACCAACGCGGTAGCAAACCAAGAATATTCGCTTAACATATAGTCTAAAACGTAAAGCATATTGAATAATGCAATCAATGAAAAAGTTGACGGTAAAATAATTCGCATAAACTCAATGGCTAAACGCATACAGTACAGTTTTTTAGAAGGATAAAATGTATCCTTATCAGAAAAACCAACAAATAATTCGCGTTTTGGCAAAAAGACAGCTGGTGAACCCAACCAAGCAGAGTAAGGCTCTGTTGCTTTGTCTCCTGGTGGTGTCACCGATAAACATCCTAATAAAGCACCTTCCCCCATTGATTTACCTGCTGGTAATAAACTTACATTACCTACAAAAGCTCTTCGCCCAACAGTTACAGGAGCAAAAGAAATGAAACCATTACAGACGCTGGGCCAAGCCAAAGCGACTGAACTGGCGGCAAAGCCACCTTCTTCAATGGTAACTAGATCAGGAATAATATGAGGGGTCTCTCCCAGTTCGACGCCTTTACCCAGCTTTGCACCCAACAGGCGTAAAAACATAGGCAAATACAAAGTATCTGCCATCACTGAAATTTCATCGCCATCTAATAATTTCACCATGATCCAATGGCGGAAATAATAAAAACTCTTCAAAGGGTATTCGCCAGGTTTTATCTTATCCATAATGATCTTTTTACAGATTACTATGCATAAATAATATAATCCTAAAAAGAGTATCGCGCCCAAAGGTATGGCAAAAAACATCGTGGTAAAATAATGACTTTGATCATAGTAATAGCTAATCAAAGAGATGGATGGGATTAAGCATAAGTAATACACCACCATCACAAATACAACGCCTAAATAGTGCAAAATACCAAACAGGGTATTTTCCAACATAGTCGATTCTTCAACCGCAATTTTTTTCCGGGTAACATGGTCAGCAGGGGCAGTACCAGACAATGCAGGAGAACCGGCAAAATAGGCTCCTTGAGGAATTAAACCTTGATCATGAAGCATGGACATGTCATCCAAAACCCCATTATCTTCAATCTGGGTATTTAAACCCACCACTGCTCGTGAGCCCACATAGCAATTATTGCCTATGTTGATAGAGCCAATCTTTAACCAGCCATCTTCAACTATGTAGCCATTAAGTCTGCAATCAGAACCTATAGAAGTATTATCCCCTACAGTTAATAAATCATGTGCAGAAACCTGCATGGAGCCCAAATAACAATTTTTTCCTATTTTGGCGCCTAACAATCGATAATAGATAGCCGCTAACGGTGAGCCGACCAAAAATTTAGCTAAAAACAAATTCTTGAGCAGTCTTTGCACCAACCACCATCGAAAATAAAACCACCCCCAAAGCGGATATTCACCAGCTTTCACCCTGCCAAGTAAAATCCACTTCAAACAAATCGTGATAAATAACGAAATGATGGGCATAGATAAAAACAATGCTAAAAACGCCAGTTGTGATTCTCTAGAAATAATCGAATACTCAGAACTCACCCAGCTGTAACACAAAATAACAGCCAATAGTTGTAAGGTACCTACTGCATATTGCAATAAACATCCAAAAAATTGACCAACACCACATAAATAATACTTCCACTGAGGTGCTCTATATTTTTTCTTAGCCGCTGGCACTTCACTTACCTGAGAATTGGCATTAAGTGCACTAAATTTCTCTTCCAACTGGCTAATTGTTGGATTTTTATATAAATCTAGAATTGATATATTTTTTAAGACAGGTATTTTGCGTAAGTTAGAGATCACTTTCGCCGCATGTAATGAGTGTCCACCTAGATCGTAGAAAAAATCTGCATTTACAGAAATATTATTACAATCAAATACTTTTTCCCAGACAAGAGCAATTTCGCGAGCCAATTCAGTTTTAGGTTCTTTATAATGTGTCTCGGTCTTTTGTTGTGTAGGTTTAGGCAGTTCCTTCCGATTTACTTTACCGCTGGCTAATACTGGAAATGCTTCTAGGATTTCGATTAATGCGGGTACCATATAATCGGGCAAGCGTGATTTTAAAAAGTCTTTCAGTTCATTTACATCAAGGACATGATTTGTATCAAGGAGCAAATAAGCAACTAATGTGGGTTGCTCCAATGCGTGTAAACTAACAACTGCCTGCTTAATTCCAGCATATTGCATGATTACCGTTTCAATTTCGCTTAATTCAATGCGAAATCCACGCAATTTAATTTGATCATCCACACGCCCAGCAAAACGTAGGTCACCATTAGGCGCTCTGGAAACTAAATCGCCTGTTCGATACAAGCGCTGATTCTTATTTGCTGGATTTAAAATAAATTTTTCTGCAGTATTCTCTGGCCGATTGACATAACCACGAGCCAAAGCAACCCCAGCAATACACAATTCTCCTTCTTCACCATCCGCCACTTCCTGCAATTGCTCATCAAGGATAAGTACTTCATAACCAGGTAATGGCTGGCCAATAGTGATTTCTTTGTCGGGATGACACTCTGCATAAGTTGCAATAATCGTTGCCTCAGTAGGCCCATAGGTGTTGAGGATTCTCAGTCCGTCTCTACTCCACCGTTTGACTAGAGCAGAAGAACACGTTTCCCCACCTAAAATTAAAAGCCGCAGATCAGGCAAATGTCCCTCTAAAGCAGACAATAGAGTTGGCACTGTTGAAAAAACACTGACGCGATGCTGTTGTAAAAACGGAATTAAGCCTAAACCGGAACGCACCTCTTTGGCAGTGCAGGCAACTAGAGCGGCACCATTAGCAAAGGCCATCCAAAACTCTTCTAAAGAAGCGTCGAATGCTAAGGAAAATCCTTGATATACCTTATCATCACTGGTTATACCATAAAGTTTACTTGCAGTTTGTACATAGTGACAAATGCTGCGTTGCGTAATTTCCACGCCTTTAGGCTTTCCTGTTGAGCCTGAAGTGTAAATGATGTAACACAAGTCATCAGGACCCAAACCATCTTGAATTAATCTGTGTGTGGGACGTTTCGAAATTTCTTCAGCCAGTGTGTCAATCACATAAGTAGTTGGCCATGCCAGTTTTTTTTGGGCCAATTGCAGAGAAGAAGTTAACACTGCATCAAAAGGGAGATCCGAAAAAATGTAGTTAATCCGCTCATCTGGATAATCTACTTCAATAGGCACATAAGCGGCGCCTGATTTTAACGTGGCGAGTATAGCAACATAACATTCTATAGAACGTTCTAATAGAATGCCGACAATGCTCCCCTTGGATATTTCGTTTTCATAAAGAAAATGAGCTAATTGATTGGCACGATTTTCTAATTCTTGATAAGAAATAAATGCATTGTCGCAAATCAATGCGATATTACTTGAATAATTATCAGCGGATAGCTCAAAAAAATGATGCAATTGCATAGTGTTATAACCGGGTGAAAAACTCAAATTGGTTGACTCCTACTAATTGCGCCATTTTTCCACAGTTTAATTGATTTTATTGCTTATTTTTAATAAAAAAGAAGCGAGCAAGATCCTATATTCTCAATATATTATATTTAACATCAATAGTAAAAGGCTTATGGAAAAAAACACAGAAGCAAGATTATTTTTCGGGGATTATAATTGTTTGTCCTATTACAATCGAGCCCATTTGAAATTATTTTTCTAATTTTATTCCTGGTTCTAATCTCCAAAGTATTTCTTTAACAACAGATGATATGGTGTCTTAATGAAACGAAGCCAGCCGTTCTAAAATGCTTCAATTTTTCTTCGTTTCATCTAATCCAATTTTCCATGGTCCTCTTTATTGGAGGAAAAGGGAAGCTTACTTAAAAATTTCTTGTAAAAAGTTGGTCATCGCTTGCCAGGATCGTTGCGCAGCAACCTCATTATAGATAGTCCCTAATTGCGTATCATGCGCAAGCGGATTAGTAAAAGCATGCTGCACATGCCCATACATATGCATTTGCCAATCCACGTTAGCTTCGGTCATCTCGTTACAAAACTCATGCACCTGATCAGGCTGCACCATCGGGTCGTCATAGCCATGCATGACTAAAATTTTGGCAATGATGGGCTCAGATTTTAGATTTCCAGGTTGACGCAACAAGCCATGAAAACTGACTACTCCCTTAATATCTGCTCCAGAACGTGCCAACTCAAGAGCGCACATGCCTCCAAAGCAAAATCCAATGACTGCAACTCGTTGACTATCAACTTCTGACATAGAACACACAGCGGTCAATCCTGCTTGAATGCGTCGTCGTAATAATTGTTGATCAGCAACCAGCGGATTCATGAGCGCTTGTTTTTCCTCTGTAGTGGAACCAAGTTGGCCGTGGCCATACATATCTACAGCAAAACCAACATAGCCCATTTGAGCCAATAACTTTGCTTTCTCACAGGCAAACTCATTACGGCCGCTCCAATCATGAACAACTAATACTGCAGGACGGGGGCCAGCAAGAGCTCTGTCGTACGCTAAGAAGCCATGAAGTTCCTGTCCGTTATCATGATAAATATGATTTAAAGTATGCATTGCAGCTCCCTAAATAAGCCATTAAATTCTTTTAAGACCTAGTGTATAAAATTGGGCTAGAGAGATTAAGTCACGAAATAAATTAAGTATTATTTCGTCGCTCACGATTATCTTAGCCTGGCGCCTTAACCTGCCCATCGTCCATTTTGCCTCATTTTTAGGAATCTATCTCATTATTACCCGCTAAACAAGGATTAAAAAAAACCAATAAACAATAATTTATACTAAACTTAAACTAAAACTGTGAAGGGGATATAATCATGATCACTTCATCATTACTCCATGTACGAGACATTTTACACGCCCAATTGTGTTATCAGGCATTTATTACTCCTATCTTTTTACCTTTGGATAAAGAATATCGGGATTTTGCAAAATTGGCTTGTGAATTTATCGAGGCAAGACGCACCGAAGTGATACATAATGAATTCCCACGCCATCATGTATTGCATCGTTTTGCCCCACAGAAAAATTCAAAAGGAAGAAAAGTCCTGATCACCCATGGATGGATATCTCGCGCCGCATACATGGCTCGCTTAATCCATGTGTTACATCAACAAGGATATGAAGTATACGCACTTGATTTTCCTGCTCATGGTGAAGCTAAAGGGCTACAGCTGCCTTGGACCGATGCGGTTGCTATTTTGAAGGATACCATCAATCAATACGGTCCTTTCTATGCAGTTATTGGACATTCTTTTGGCGGTTCTATGTTACTCAATACCCTGAACGTGGCAGGTCAACTGCCCGAATGGCAATTAAAATATAAACCTGAACGTGCGATTTTAATTGCATCACCCACACAAATGCGCAGCCCCGTTAACCACATTGCCAAAAAGTTTAAACTGAGTGGACACGGGTACTTGTATTTACGCCAAGTGATGAGGCAGCAAGCGCGCTTCGACATTAAACTGGTCCGTCTTCACCATTTCATTTCCCAATCACCTAATATTCCTTTCTTATGCATTCATGGGGAGCTTGACGAAACGATTAGTACTAAAGAATCGATCGAATTCTGTAAAAAATATCCAGATGCCAAACTTTGCCTCCTTCCAGAAGCAAATCACGTGAGTGTATTATTGGATGAGCGAGTAGAACGCTTGGTAAGTGACTTTTTGGAATAAACGATTAGCAACATAAGCGAGAGGTTATGCTTTGGAGGCTAATAGCTTGCTCAGCAGAATGACTCTTAAGGGACTCACTGTGTGTCGGGAAAGGCCCGACACACGTGTATTAAAGATTTTCTATATATTGTCGCAATTTTTTCATTGCATTTTTTTCAAGCTGTCGAACCCGCTCAGCAGATACGCCATACTTTTTAGCCAAATCATGTAACGTCAGCTTATCTTCAGCTAACCAACGTTGTTGTAAAATATCCTGGCTGCGCTCATCTAATTGCTCTAGCGCAAGCATCAAATGTTCACGGCCTTGATCGCCTGTATTTTCTTTTTCTAACAGGACGGAAGGATCATCATTTGCATTGAACAAATAACGCTCAGGAGCCGTATAAAATTCATCATGATCATCTGCATCAGGAGCATCATAAGGGGTATCCATCGCATTCAGGCGCTGCTCCATCACTAAAACATCTTCACAACTTACGCCTAAATCGTTTGCTACCGCAGTCACTTCTTCACGGCTCATCCATCCCAAACGATTTTTCATTTGGCGGAGATTAAAAAATAACTTACGCTGTGCTTTAGTCGTAGCAATTTTAACAATACGCCAATTGCGTAAAACGAATTCATGAATTTCTGCTTTGATCCAGTGCACAGCAAAGGAGACCAGACGTACTCCCATCTTCGGGTCGAATCGTTTGACCGCCTTCATCAATCCAATATTACCTTCCTGAATTAAATCGTTCAGAGGCAAGCCATATCCCAAATAACCGCGAGCAACGCGAACAACATAGCGCAAATGAGCAAGAACTAAACGTCGCGCAGCCTCAAGATCTCCCTCAGAATGAAAGCGCTCAGCATAAGCAACCTCTTCCTCTAAAGAGAGCATAGGAATTTGATTAACCCTGTGAATGTAAGAATCAAGACTGCCCACAGGTAAATTCATTTCGGCAAGTTGTAAATATTGACTCATACTTCTTTCCTCTAACATTTCGCGATAGAAATAAGGTGAAAAATAAGACGAAACCTTACAATTGTGGTTCAATGGAAGCCAATTGACGTTTTACAGATAAACGTGCCCCCATCCATCCTAGTATAATTGCAAATAAAACAAGTAGCAAGATCTGACGCATTGACAAACCGGTTAACGGATAGTGCATTTGATAAGCAACTGCCAACTGATTTACCGCCGAGCCTAGACTGAAAATAAAAATATTCACCATAAAAACCGCAAAAACAGCGCCTAATGCGCCATACCAAACACCTGAATACAAGAAAGGCCTCAAAATAAAAGGATCTTTTGCACCAATTAGCTTTAAAACCTGGATTTCTTCTTGTCGGCTATGAAGTGCCAAGCGTAAAGTAGTGCCAACAATCATAATGACGGCCATTGCCAATAGAGCCAGTAATGCGTCAGCAAACTTAGCGGCAAACCCTAGGACCGCATGCAAGCGACTTATCCACTCCATATCAACTTTTGCATTGTCTACCTGTGATAGAGTTTGCAACTGGCGTGCTAATAAATCCAATTTAGCCGGTGAATCAATGATTAACGCAGGTACTACGTCGATCAATGCCGGCAACGGATTCTCCGGAAGATAACGCATAATATCCTGCATCCCCTCTTGCTGGGTTAATTCCGATAACCCATCGGTAGAGGATTTTAAGGAAACTTGGGCCACACCGTCGGTCTCACGGACTTTTTGTAGAACAAGCTGTTGTTCTGCTTCAGATAAACCGGGCTTTAAATAAAGAGAAATATGCCCGCCACGCTGCCAGCTTGCAGTTAATTTAGCAACATTATCTGAAAATACCCAAAAGAGAGCCGGTAAAGCTAAGGCAATAGCGATCACTATAGAAGTCATCATCGTTGCCAATGGTTTACGGCATAATAAATTTAAGCTTTGTACCGCCGCCTGCAGATGATAAGAAAGGATGGCTTGTGCTTGTTTTAACACATTCGTCCTCCTTTGAGCATGACAATACGATGTTTCATTCCGGCAATTAATGCCAAATCATGGGTGGCAATTAATATGCTGACGCCCACTTGATTAAACTGCTCAAAAATAGCCATGATTTCCGTGGAAAGTTTGGGGTCAAGATTTCCTGTTGGCTCATCAGCCAATAACAATGAGGGCTTATGAACAACTGCACGAGCAATCCCCACGCGTTGCTGCTCTCCACCAGATAAATGGACAGGAAGCATTTTTTCCTTGCTTAATAATCCCACCATATCCAAGGCAGCATGCACTCTTTTGGCAATCATGGGAGAGGGCATCCCCTGAATTTGTAACGGTAGAGCGACATTGTCAAATACGGTACGATCATTCAGTAAGTAAGGTGATTGAAAAGTAATTCCCAATTGACTGCGATGCGCCGCGACATCGCGCTTTTTTAACTGATTCAAACGCAATCCATTTACAGTTAACTGGCCAGAAGTGGGCCATTCTAAAAGAGCAATTAATTTGAGTAAGGTACTTTTTCCCGCTCCTGAATGCCCAGTAAGAAACACCATTTCTCCTTTTTGTAAGGAGAAATTCACCTGGCTTAACGCTTCAAAACCACCTGGATAACGTTTAGTTACTTGGTCAAATGTGATCATTGAATAGTGCACCAACAAATTGTGTTGCATCAAAGGGTCGTAAATCTTCTATCCCTTCACCAATCCCTATATAACGAAAGGGTATTCCTAACTCATTCGCAATGGCAAACAAAATCCCACCCTTAGCGGTGCCATCTAATTTAGTCATGGTAATTCCCGTCAGCCCGACTGCTTCGTGAAATTGTCGAGCCTGAACTAAAGCATTTTGCCCTATGCTTGCATCCAATACCAACATCGTTTCATGAGGAGCCTCTGGACAAAGTTTCTGAAGAACTCGCTTTACCTTCTTTAACTCATCCATTAGATTGCCCTGCGTATGCAGCCGACCCGCGGTATCAGCGATTAAAATATCTATTTTGCGTGCTTTTGCTGCTTGCAACGCATCAAAAATCACCGAGGCACTATCTGCTCCGGTATGCTGTGCAATCACGGGGATGTCATTACGCTCGCCCCAGACATGCAATTGCTCCACTGCCGCGGCTCTAAAAGTATCTCCCGCAGCCAACATGACTTTCTTGCCTTGCTGCTGAAATTGTTTCGCCAGTTTCCCTATGGTAGTGGTTTTACCAGCACCATTAACTCCAACCATTAAGATAACAAATGGAGAATGATCTGCGGTCTCTAGAGTTAGAGCGTGGCTGTTTTGACTCAAAATTGCTTGTAAATGAAATTTCAGCGCATCATAAACTGCATTCCCATCGGATAACTGCTTACGAGCTAAGCTTTCGGCCAACTGATTTAATACAGTTTGAGTGGTCTCCATACCTAAATCAGCGCTGATCAAAAGAGTTTCTAGCTCATCCATCAACTCTTGGCTGATTTCCTTTTTACCGAGCAGTAATCGCCCAATTCCATCGCCTAGCTGATGGCGTGTTTTACTCAGTCCTTTCCTGAAACGTGCAAAAATCCCCTCTTTTGCAGGCTCTTGTTCCTGTTCAATGACTTCCTCAGGAACTTCAGGCATCGAGTCAGTAACACTTTGTGAATGATCGGCCTCTGCAGAGGTGGAATCATGACTTCGCTTAAACCATTTAATCATATAGTATACAAATCCTGAAAAATATGAAATTCTATCATCTTTTTTACTTTGAGGTTAAGTTGTGCGCAAAATACTCTTTACTTTACTCATGGTACTATCTTGCCAGACCTTTAGCCAAGTTCAAGAGTTTATCTTGAATAATGGATTAAAAATCTTAATTAAAGAAGATCATCGAGCTCCAATTGCCGTATCAATGATCTGGTATAACGTCGGCTCCGCAGATGAACCCGGTGGAATTACCGGTATATCACATGCCATGGAACATATGATGTTTAAAGGTACTGAAAAATATCCTTTAGGCGTCTTTTCGAAAACCATAGCTGAAATTGGTGCCCAAGCGAATGCATTCACCAATAATGATTATACCGCTTTTTTTGAAAAAACGGATGCTTCAAAACTTGCTACCAGCTTTGAATTGGAAGCGGATCGTATGAATCATCTACTTCTTGATGCGAATGAATTTGCCAAAGAAATTAAAGTAATCCAGGAGGAGCGGCGTCTGCGCACCGATGATAATCCACAGGCACTTGCCTTCGAACGCTTTTTGGCTACGGCACACTTAAGCGCTCCTTATCATCATCCGGTTATTGGCTGGATGAGTGATCTGAAACAGATGACCGTTGAAGACCTCAGGGAATGGTATAAAAAATATTACGCGCCCAATAATGCAACGCTGGTGGTTGTAGGGGATGTTAACCCAGAACAGGTTCGTGCTTTAGCAGAGAATTATTTTGGCGCTTTGCCCAAACAGCCTATACCTGAACGAAAATTAAAAAAAGAACCACCCGAGCTTGGTCAGAAGATTGTTCATATTCAAGCCGCAGCAAAATTACCTTTACTCATGATTGGCTACTCAGTCCCTAGTGTGGTCACTGCAAAAGAAGCCTATGAGCCCTATGCTTTGGAAATCATCGCTGGAATTTTAGACGCGGGGGACAGCGCTCGTTTTTCTAAAAAACTCATTCGAGGCAAGCATGTTGCCAATGGCGCGGATACCTATTATAACCCCTACACAAGATATCAAACTCAGTTCATAGTCTATGGTTCTCCTAACCAAAATCATACAATTAATGACTTACAAGGTGGGCTTCTTAATGAGCTGGATGATTTGAAAAAAAATCCAGTGAGTGCGATTGAATTACAACGGATTAAAAATCAAATCATTGCACAAAAAACTTTTGAAAAAGACTCTATTTTCGGACAAGCCTCAGAATTAGGCCTTTTAGAAACAATCGGTGTGGGTTGGGAAAAAAGCAAAGAGTACTCCCAGGCAATCAATGCAATTACACCCCAACAAATTCAGCAAACCGCACAACGTTATTTTCAAGACAAGAACATGACTACAGCAATCTTAGAACCTAAAACACAAAAGGTGGCACCATGAGAATTTTTACCGCGTGTATTTTCGCAATAACGATTGGACTGTCACAAACAGCGACAGCGACTGTTTTCAAAACCGAAAAATGGATCACTAAAAATGGTGTTCGGGTTGTTTTTTATCCCGCTATGGAAGTTCCTATGCTTGATGTCAGCATCGCTTTTGCAGCAGGATCGGCCTATGACGAAAACCAATATGGACTCAGTGCCTTAACCAGCAGCATGATGAATCAAGGTAATGCTGGCCTAAACGCAACAGCAATAGCTGAGTCGCTCGCTGATGTAGGTGCTCAATATAAGGTCGAAATCAACAGAGATATGGTGGTATTCAGTCTTAGGACTTTAGTTAGCCAGGAAGCGATGAACAAAGCGGGAAATACCTTCACTCAAATCATTAACCATCCGGATTTCCCAGATGCAGCTTTTTCAAGAGAAAAGAAACAACAGCTCATGAGCATCGAACAGACTCAAGAATCACCGGAAGACGTAGCCCAGCTTCGTTTTTTCCAGGCTTTATACCAACAGCATCCCTATGCACATCCTGTTCGTGGGACAGCGGAAACGGTTAATGCAATCAGTAAAAGCCAAGTGATTGAGTTTAATAAACGCTATTATGTAGCAAAAAACGCAATTTTAGTTATGGTGGGCGCAATTAATAGTCAAGCGGCACATCAGCTTGCCGATCAATTGACTCAGGAACTGCCGGAAGGACAAGCAGCGCCACCGATTCCTAAAGCCACCCAACTAACCAAGGCAGAAACAATAAATATTCCATTTCCATCATCGCAAACCGTAATACGCCTCGGCCAAGTCGGTATCGATCATCATAATCCAAACTATTTTCCTCTCACTGTAGGAAATTATATTTTGGGAGGTGGAGCGTTAGTTTCACGGCTTGCTGTAGAGGTAAGGGAGAAACGTGGCTTAACTTATGGTATAGAAAGCCAGTTTGCTCCTATGTCAGGATATGGACCTTTTCTTATCAGCTTATCAACCAAAAATAAACAAACTCACGAAACATTAGATGTGATTCAGAGTGTTTTGCAAGCCTACATTGATAAGGGTCCAACTGATGAAGAGATGAATGCAGCAAAACAATACCTCACTGGAAGTTTCCCACTTTCTTTATCCGGTAATCGCAGTATTGCAAGCCTCTTATTGCGAATGAATTTTTATCATTTACCGGAAGATTTTCTTGATACCTATACTGCTCGGGTCAATGAGATAACCAGTGAGCAAGTGAAGCAAGCATTCAAGCAGCAAGTCAATCCCGATAAATTGTTATTGGTTACTGTGGGTAAATCATGAAGCAGGTCGTGCGCATTATAGGAGGGGTATATCGAGGAAAAAAAATACATTTCCCAGATATAGAAGGCCTGCGCCCTACCCCAGATCGCGTGCGTGAGACTCTGTTTAATTGGCTTATGCATGACATCAGAGAAGCACACTGCCTGGATGCCTTTGCAGGGAGTGGTGCTTTAGGTCTGGAAGCCTTCTCTCGAGGGGCTGCTCACGTTGTTTTCCTGGAGCAGTCTCCCAAAGCTCATGCCAACTTACAGAAAATAATGACCACATTTAACGATCCGAAGCTTAAACTCCTCCAAACCGATGCGGTACACTATCTTCAGCACAGTAAAGAAGAGTTTGATATTATTTTTCTGGATCCACCTTTTGCGCAAACCTATCTTCCTCAATGCATTTCATCTATAGCGCAAAGTAATATTCTCAAACCTGGAGGCCTAGTTTATGTCGAATCCCCTGCAGTGATTCACATGGATGAAAAAAAGTGGAAGCAAACAAAACTAAAACAAGCTGGACAAGTTGTCTATGCCTTATTTGAGAAACTCAATTAATTTTTTACATCATTAATTCATATAATTCCTCATCGATAGGCTTGACAAGCAGCCTGGCTCCTGTTTCAATCAAACGAATAATTCCAGACATTTAAGAATATTGAATGAACAACAAGCTTGTCATGCTGTTTATTGTCTCAATCCTGCTTTCAGGGTGTAAACATGGTGGCGTTCTCTTTAAAAAACCACCAGTTAACAACCCTAGTGATGATGCTACAATTAAATTAGCTGAGGCAGCGGTATCTGTAAGCGATTCCATGCATGAAATGGCGCGCGTTGAAAAAGTAATTTTACCACCACCAGTAGATAATACATTGACTATACCTAATGCGTATAATCTCCAAGCCAGAGCAAGTGTAGACTGGTCTGGTCCTATCGAAGAATTAACTGCTCGCATTGCAAAATCTGCGCATTTCAGGCTCCGTGTTTTAGGGAAGGCTCCTTCAATTCCGGTTTTAATTAGCCTTAATGTCAAAGATCAAAGTTTAGCTGAAATCCTGCGTGATATTGATTACCAAGCTGGTCAAAAGGCCAATATTCACGTCTATCCTAACAGTCAGGTTGTTGAATTGCGCTATGCCAAAATTTATTCCTAGTTTAATAGTTGTATTGTCTGCGTTACTCATTGGTTGTCACTCATCAAAATATATGGGTGACACGACCTCATTAGCCGGGCTACAAGCTATGGCTAATGTAAACCAGAAGGAAAGAAATCAGAGGCAAAAGGGTAAAATTCGTCAAACAGCACTGCGAGAAACAGCTTTAAGCCTTGGGGCGCAAGCAGGTTTGGCAGCTCGTGCAAAGGTCATTGATGAGCATCTTATAAGACAATCACGCAGGCTTGATTCGATTTATGATTTTAATTCACTGATTCTAGAGCACAACATCCTACCTCCAGTATTATTAGAAGGAAGAAATACCCTTAATCTTGCTGATGCGCAAACGATACGCATTTCCGATCGTTCCTATAAAGTTGCGAAACAAGCCCATTTTGTTACGACTCCACCCACTTGGCGTCAATACTTATGGCTGGATTATGTCAAACCGGAATACCCGCACTATACCCTACTGCCTAAGACTAAAGTAGAGAAGAAGATGTGGTGTCTTTATGTAGCTAAGGGCTGGAAAAATGGTATTGATCAAGCCAACACTATTCTTGAGGAGAACATTGCCCGTCTCAAAGAAGATTTCAGTGGCATGATCCTTTACCGTAAGTTATTAGCAATGAATATGGTATCCCCCCCATTTGTCTCGCACACCGATTTGGGAATCACCGGCGACGCGTCCGAAATTCATATTGATGACAGGGTTCTAAGAATTACTGCATTGCCAGCTCTTAATATAAATAGCGAACAGTGGCGAGCCGCGGTTTCTAAGGATGAAAATGCGCTTGAACAATTCAAAAATATGGAAAAATTGGCAAATCGTTCTAAAATTATAATAACGGATAAATCCTGGCAACCAACGATTGCCCCAGTTAACGACAACAATAGAATTCACTGATTTTTGTATGAATGATAAAACTTATTTAATGCCTGATGAGCCAACACGTTTTACTCCACTGTTTATGGATAAAATGTTGGAACATACTGAGCGTTTAAATGCTTCTGATATTACTATTCAAACCGGCGAACCCATCTACGCAGAAGTTTATGGAAAACTCTTACGCATAACGAATCGTCGTTTATCCAATACGGAACTTGGTGATTTAATTAATGCAATCTATGGTCCTAATGCCACGACCCAACTTCTCTCAGGTAAAGACATTGATACTCACTATGAATTTCGTCCAAATCGTGGGGTCAGATACCGTTACCGGGTCAATGGAACGGCATGTCTTGTGGAAGGCCATGATGCAATCCAGATTACTTTAAGAACGATTCCTACCACCCCTCCAAGACTTGAGACGATGAATCTACCCGACAATGTGCTGGAAGCAATTGCTCCTCAAGAAGGAATTGTTTTCATAACAGGTGCAACGGGTTCAGGTAAATCGACACTATTGGCATCAATTATTCGTGACTTAATTGAAACCGAAGATTCAAACCGTAAAGTATTGACCTATGAATCTCCAATCGAATTTGTCTATGATGAAATTGAAACCATATCCGCCGTAGTAAGTCAGTCAGAAATTCCTCGCCACTTGCCTAGCTTTGCTGATGGAGTAAGAAACGCTTTACGTCGTAAGCCGCGTTTAATTATGGTGGGTGAGTGTCGGGATGCAGAAACAATCAGTGCGGCATTAGAAGCTGCTCTCACTGGACATCCAGTATACACCACTCTGCATACCTCGGGTGTTGCCGAAACCATGCGCCGTCTAGTCACCTCATTCTCTGGCGAAGAACGTTTAGGAAGAACGATTGATATTTTGGAAACGATTCGATTATGTATTTGGCAAAAACTGGTGCCTACCGTTGATGAAAAACGAGTTGCATTACGAGAATATCTGGTATTTGATGAAGAAGTCCGCGATATTCTACTTGAAAGCGATCCTAATGATGTAACCTCTGCTACCCGTAAGTTAGTACGCCAAAAGGGTCAACTGATGACCTGGGATGCCAAAGCGAAATTTGAACAGGGCATTATTAGTGAGCGGGTATACAAATTGATTATTGCTGGGGCTAAAGAATATCAGCAATAGAACTCATCCCAGAAGCTTGAACCATACCCTGTAAAACACCAGTCTGATAATTGTTATTTAAATTAACCTCGTATTTTACACCGTTCTCGAGGGATTCAGCCATTAAGCTTTAATTTTAGCTATAATAATTTTATGGGACAGGTATGTTTTTTTATTTACCCGTACTTAGGAATTATATGAACGATCCAATCCTGCTTTTGGATGCCTCATTAAGAGATGGTGGGCACCGAACTAATTTCCATTTCGAAGACATTCATTTGCAAAAAATCATTGGCCCACTCGATGATTCAGGTATTGAATATATTGAAATTGGCTATCGTCATGGGATGCCAGCTCCCGCTAATTTAGGCAGAGCAGGATTGTGTGCAAAAGATTATCTGCTTCTTTGTCGATCGTTAATCCAAAAAGCCAAAATGGTGGTTATGATTTTTCCAAATAACATCACTCAAAAAGATCTCATGGAATTGAAGGAGTGTGGTGTTGATCTATTAAGAGTCTGTATTGCTAAAAATGAATTGGCCTCAGCCTTACCTAAAATCAAAATGATAAAAAATGCGAATATGGATGTTTCGGTAAATCTGATGCATATCTCTTATTACCAAGAAAAGGAGCTTAATGACTCGATCAAACAAATCAGTGAATATAATCCAGATATCATTTATTTTGCCGATTCAAATGGCAGTTTATTACCGTCGCGTACTCAAAAAATTTATGAACCATACGTCAGTAAATACCCTTTCCCATTTGGCTTTCATGCTCATGATAATCTTGGTCTAGCTCAAGCCAATGCCTTGGCAGCCATAAATTCAGGGGTGCGTTTTATTGATGCATCGTTAGCGGGAATGGGTAAAGGCACTGGGAATCTAAAGACTGAGTTTTTTGTTGCTTATTTACATTCGATTCAATTAAAAAAATACAATTTGGAAGAGGTATTGAAGGCTGCTAATTTTGTCCGTAGTGCATTAAAGATAGGCCAAGAACCGATCGAAATGTCTGAATTTATCCGTGGCATTTCGGATCTCGCAAGCATAAGTTATCTACCTAAAAATTAGGTTTGCTCCCTTTAAAGAATAAAACAAGTTCACGATTTGAGCGAGCTCGTAGGAGTATTTTCTGCAACTGCAGATTGCAATATATCCGAATGCTTATGATTGGGTTTTTCCAAAAATCCTTTAGCCAGCGCTTTTAAATCGGGATCGCTTGGATTGGCTTGAATTTCTTTTTCCAACTTTTGGATCTTTTTATCTCTCATATCACCTGTAAACTCTTTATAACGTCCTTTGACTTCATCTTTAACATCTTGAGTCACTTGATCAAAGCCACCTCTGCGATTTGCTTCTTGGCACAGTAAAACGCCATGAATGTTTGCACGGGTATTTGCGACCGTACAATTATCGTATTTTTGAGGTTTTTGCTCGATAGTACTTATAGGCTCTTTACCTTGAGTGACTTTCTGAATTTCCGCCATAACTTGTCCGTGTGATAACCCTTTATCGTGGCCGCTCATCACGTTATTTATAAAGTCAGGAGTAACATCCTTGGTGTTTACTTCATAAATTTGCGTTCCATACTTTCCTTTTGCCCCTTCCCCTCGATTGGTGAACACTAAGTAAGTTTTATCAGGATTTCCTTCGACCGGCACAAAAGATAACCCCATAGCATGTCCCTTACAATTAATGGGAACCGAGGTTACTTTGCCTTCTTGTACTCGATCAGAAAGTGCTTTCCCCGCTTTAGGGCTTCCTTCAGGAGTACTGTATTCAAACTTCGCTTCTTTATTTGCAAAAGCAAAGGCATCTGCAATTTGCCCAAAGTCTTTTTTAGCCGGCTCTTTTTTGCAATCTTGACTATATTCCCTGATGGCATCAGACATCATGTGATACGCAGGGCCTACATGCGCACGCTGTGAGGAGGTTTTATCGGTGCTTTCCATGACGATACCCAACACCAGACCATATTCCTTCACTCGGTGCAATTTATCTGGACGAGATTGATACCCCCCCTCAGGAGGAGTAATCGTCTTTTGTTGAATCGCCTGTTGTCCTCGCTCGCTTTTAATTGCAATATCATATTCATCCATTGATTGAACATCATATTTTGCGCCTGAATTAAGCAAAGTTTGCGCCAGCGAGAAATCTTGGTTTTGCAACGCTTGAGTTAATGGAGACTGTCCGCGTGCATTTTTTGCAGAATTTAAAGCAGTAGGCAGGTCTTGATAGCCACAATCTTTGGCTAGATCCGTTAATTCAGCTTTGGGATCAACTTGAAGTTTTAAAATTGAAGAAAGCATCCTTTGCACAAACAGAAATAACTCTTGGAAAAATCGATCTTCATCTATTTTCGCTTTTTGCAAACCTTTAAGTTTATCTTGAGCCATATCGCTCTGGCTCATTGGAGTACTTTTAGGAGCAGTTAGTTCTGGCATGATGCAAGCAACCTTACGTGTAAATGTATCTAGATTATATCACAATGCGCTTTTAAAACTTTCAACATTAACAATGAAGTAATAATCTTTTTCAGCACTATTATTTAGCCACAGGCGTCTCGGCACCACCCAAATCATTACCTCCAGACTTAGGAGAGCTAGACTTTTTTTTGCTTTCATTATCCTTATCACTACTCGGAGTCGCATTACCCTGAGCAGACACATCGCCGCCGCCACCGGCTTTGCCCAAAAGACCTTTAGCCATACCAACACCCTTCACACCATAACCACCCAATGTCTTATCGATTTGCCCTTGTGCGGTCTGGGTTTCCTTACCGGCTTCTTGAGTCTTACCTTTTACTTCCTCACCCCATTGTGCGGTTTCTTGACCCAAGCTTTCAGGAGTACCTCCAATCCATCGCAACACTTTATCTGGCAGATAGGATATCAGTGTAAATGCCTTTTGAATTATCACTAAGTACAAAGAGGTATAAGTTAATATGGAGAAGAAGAATGCATAAATTCCCGCCCAATCTGTATATCCACCGGTACCAGAAGGCGAGTCTGAACCACCAGTCGACCAGAATCCAGCCGCGAGATGCGCTGGATCTTGATTAGGTCGTTGTATAAATGCGATAGCCTGGTCATACCCTGCATTCAGAACCCATACGCCTACGTAAGATAATGCGATGGCAGAAATATACCCTATAATCATCATCGAAGGTCTTAGGAAGACATTAACCAGGATCATGATCGCAGCCTCACCCTTACCAAAAGCGTCATGTCCCTCAGGATGGGTCACGCCCAATGCAACAATAGGTGCGGCAACCATTGCTTCAATAACCGAGATTAACCAGCCCAGAGCACCGAAGGTAAAAATCATATACGGTAAGATGGGAATATAATAGGCGGTTGTAAAGCCTACACTGACCATGACCCCCACCCAGGCGATCACCAGCGGCATAGCCAAAGACATCATCGCAAAGATAAAGATACCAAATACAGGGATTAACGCACTCGATACCGCCATATTCAATAGAAGCATCCATAAGTTGCCCGCAAAATTGATGTACTCATTTCCCATATTCGCTAATGCAACAACTGGGTTTACCCCGGGTTGCGAGATAATCTGAAGCCCTTGCTGGAAGATTGTTGCCATTCCTTGTAATGGAATCATCAGGAAGGCCATAACTACACTGTTGATAATCTGGCCAAAGATATCAAGGAACAGGTTATATACGGTCACTAAGATAATATTATAAAATATGTTTCCGAGAATTTGTCCTAAACAAATAGAGAAGAACGGTTTTACTTCACCGCAAGAAAAGTTTTGCCGTTGTAATCGATACAACGACGTATTCACGCTGAAGTTGATGCTGTTTGCAAAAGTGAGTTGCTGTACCCCTGGTTGGCCAGGAGTTTGCATCATCAATCCATTGTTAATAAAACCATACACCGTGGATGCAGACTGCGTTTTATCACTTGTCATCGAGGATGACCAGGAAGGCTTTTTATCTGTATCGCTGGAAGTTATTAACGCTTGCACCGCTTTTAATGGAGCATTATCTTGATTAAACCAAGTACATAATGTGGTAAAATCTTTACCCTGAGCCGTCATGTTTCCAGGACCACAAGTAACACTCGTGCCATTGGTGCCAATTACAAACGGACTCGTTATCGCCTGAGGATTGAACGTACTTCCATCCAGTCCTGTGCCTGAATCGGTTTGACTTGAGTTCGCAATGGATGACGTTCCCTGAATCTCCACCAAGTTAAAAAAGTAAGCACCGGCCATAATCCAGCCTTGCATCTCGGCATTATTGATAAAGTCTGTGGCCTTAGCATTGTCTGATGCATTGTTAATCAGGCGCGATAGATTTACCGTAGGCATCATAATGCCATTGTAGTCATTGATCGCATTGATTAATTCATTACCATTTAACAAAGTTCCACCCATAGGAGAACCTGGCACTGGCCCCCAAATCACGCATCGATCATCTGGCGGAGTGCTGCTGCTGTAATTATCACACACTGTTCCATCTTTTTTATAGGGTACACCGAATTGCTCCGTTGCCACTGCAGAATAAGCATCGGGGTTTGGTTTTTGATTAAATGGTATTCCTGGAGAATTAGTTATCATAGACCGAGCCACAGGTGACAAATCCGAATACATTTGCTGGATTGCAATAGCGCGAGACATCTGCGTGGCCGCAATCTCTCCAGGAGTTAACGTGTTATTTCCAACTTTCACGTTATTTCCTGCAGTGAAATAATTCATTTCAACCTGACCATCTTTGCCGATTACAGGATTACCGTTTTGATCCAGTTTAGGACTAGCACTTCCAGACAGTAGGGTGCCAAAGTTAGAATTTAGGGTGGTAATACTGTTCCATTTGATGGTGCCACAGATTCCATTAAGAAAACTATAGGGGGAACTGGAATCAAAATTAGGCATGTCAACGCTCCAAGAGCTTCTAGTTGGAGCAGCATTTTGAACCGCAACTGCATTGACCGAGCCTAAGAAATCTGGAACTACATTATTACAAAATTGCTGCATGCTTGATCCCTGAGCAGCGGAGTAACACGCTCCTGTTTTTTGCGCTTGGGCATCTAGCAGGGCTTGTCTTTGAGTCGTCAGTTGAGTCTGCAATCCCAGCATACATACTTGGCCCGCAAGGATATTGACGACACCACTTGCTATACCACTAATCCCTGTGGTTCCGGTATTGGTCAACTCAGAGGCCGGATTAATCTGTTGTGCCTGAATAATAACGCCACCACGGTTCAAATAGCTTAAAGCTGCATTCCATACTTTATCGGCTGCACCAACCCCTTGCACAACAACCCACATGACAAAAATCTGCATTAAGCAATAACCAGAGGTCTTTGGGATCAATAATGCTAAACCAACAGTAGAACGAATTGGAATCCAAATAGAGGACCACTTTTGTCCGAGCATCTGCCCTTCGTGAGCCGTATTCATGGTGGCAACCAGAAGGGTATACATAATAATGATACCACCTAATGCCAAAACAGCCGCGTTAAATACGGCAAACATGTTGCCCATAATTTGGCTGCCAGTACCACTTAGAACACCATCAACAACACCGAATAAATTGCCAAGAAATACTACAGAATAATCACTCGCTGGAGGAGCAAAACTTAAAGCACCACCGCTACTATCCGCTAAAACCAATCCAGGAAATAAAAGGAGGAGTAGAGTAACTAACAACTTATTCATTTCTTCTCTCCCAACAACCCCTGCCTATACCACTCATTGAAAGTACACCCTAACTTACGATTTTTCATTTGAAAGTACCAAAAGTGGTAACGGAAGGCTAAAACTAGTGCAATCATAGTAACAATAATACTCACAAGAAACGCTCTTATCGAACCGTAAAAAAGCTGATAGCCAGCATATACAAAAATCAAAACAGCGGCGAATACCATAAGAATACTTAACCGAAACAATGATTTTTGTTTCGTGAGTATACTCTCTTCGCTAAGATTCAGAAGCTTCATCGCTTCACTGAATGATTCACCCTCGGTTGGTGCTTTCTGTGGCACAAATAAGCGTTTAAATCCATTTCCCAAATATAAAGTAAACGCCCTCATTCGTTCCCAATCGAACCACCTACGGACATTAAGGATCGATGAAATTAGCTTAATTATTCTTGACCGCTTTTTCATATATTTTACTTCTTTCTTTTACCTTTCATAATATACTATAGTAGTAAGTAATGGTTTCGTCCATCCGCTAATTATAAGTAAAGAAAGAGTAAAAAATGCCAGATCTTAGTCACGAAGCATCCGCACAATACTGGTTTGAATATATTGATCCTATGATCTATAGAGTGATTACTTTTATGGAAAGTGTGGAGGATTGGACTCTTGATGGAAATCCAGAGTTTGAGCAGGCCATGGAGCAATTAGGCAGAGAACTTGACGACATAGAAAAAATAGACATGGGGCTGTTAGCCGAAGAAGAAAAGTTTATTCGCATCGTGGGTAATATCAAATCAGGCAGAGGCCTACGTCTCCTGCAGGCAATTGATACAGTCCATCCGGGCAGTGCCTCACGAGTCTTGATCCATGCTGAAGAAACAAGTACAGGAAGTCATGATTCAGCCGGAGTTTTTCTCAAAAGAAATATTGTATTTGAGCGTTTAAGGTTGTTGTCGCGAGTTTTTTGCCAGTACCGGCTAAAACTTGTTTTACGTGCACTTGAAGGGGAAGAATAAATGAAATTATCGTCGTCCAAATTTGTATTGCTAAATCTGCTTTGTTTAACTGTTTTTTCTGCTGCAGCAGACAATACAACCAATTTATACAATCAACAAGAAACGTCTACGAATACCCGAAAACTCGTCCAATATTTCCAAAATTTTGGTAGTTATTTGGGTTTTGATGTAACGCAACAGCCTCAAAATCCCCAAACCTACATACTCAACTACAATCTAATTAACCTACCTGTTGCACAACTGGCGCAAACCTATATGCTTTATACTTATCTAGGTGCGATTCCCGTCAATACGTTTACAAGTGGTAGTAATCAGAATAGCGGAGGCAATGAAAGTGCCGCAACCCCCTTCTCTCAGTTAGTGCCTACGAATATTCCGACTGCTTCGGCGATTAATCAGCTGGTTAATAATACATTTAATGGCTTTAATGGTTCGAGCTCTTCAGGTTCCTCTGGTCAGTCAACAGTTACAGCGAATCCATTATTCGATCAATCAGTTCAATCGAATCAATCAGGTGGTAGTGCCCTAGGATTCACTGCGAACCCATTGTTCAATCAAATACAAGGTGGGAGTAAAGGTCAGGGATCTTTTCAACAAGAGCCAATTAGCCAAGCAGTACTCAATATTTTAGGAACACCGGATATCAGTTACTGTATGAAATATGACCAGTCCCCAACTACCATGACTGAGAATTGCGGCTACCTGTATGGCACTTTAGTATCTGCTAATGCAATAGGAGCATACATCCCCAACGCGACTACTTTTTTTAACGGCCAATACATTTCACAATTTTTAAATCAGCTTAACAGTAACGCATTAACTGGACCATTAATGTATTCAACTGATAGTCTTGGGGTGGGTACCGGGACAAATAATGGCCTCACCGCGCAAAATCAAGAACAACTCGCCGACAATTTTATACGTTACGTTACCGGGAGTATTGTTCCTATAAAATTACCCAAATGGTATGACTATGATCAATTGGTACAGAAGACGATTCCCAGCTCATCCAACAGCGGCGGCGCTCCTACTCCGCAGCAAGTTCAGGCGACACAAACAATTTCTAAATATCTTGCAAGCTTACGTACTTACGCAGCTCAAAGCTCAGTAGGAATAAGTAACCTCTACTTTATTATGTCGAAAAGAATGCCTCAATCGCCCCCTCAGAATGCACAGGGAAGTCAGCAAGGTCAAAATCTGACTCCAATGAGCCAAGCCTTAAGTGAATACAATATGGCGACTTGGCGGTTATTCCCTAATGCTGGTGCGGGCGGTACCACTGGCACTGGTAGTACTGGAACTACTGGTACTGGATCAAGCGGTACTGGCCAATCAGGTGGTAGCCAATGGATAACTCAACTTAACACGGCAGCTCCTGCTACTGTAGAAAAAGAAATTGCGATCTTACTCGCTGAGATTAATTATCAACTTTATTTAGATCGTCAAATCCATGAGCGTCTTTTAATGACGAATAGCATCTTGTTGTTACAAAGCGTTCGTTCCGGCGCACCAAATGCAGATCTGAATGCAGGACAATAACTCCCTAATATCCCTTCAGGGTGAAAGAGCCATTTCACCCTGATTTATTTTAGCTCAATCATTTCATCGCCAGCCTTTGAATTTCTTATCAATTCAAAGACGACTTCGAGTCATCTCCTAAGCACTTTTAAAAAGATGGTGCAAAAAATGATGCATGTGATATGATTTCACGCATATTATAACTTTCTGTTTTTTAATAAACTTAAGGCTTGATGTTTTATAGACCTAAGTAAAACCTCTTTTTTTTCAAAGACTAAGCCAGAGCTGTCTCAGAAAATATGAGCAATTAAGCCAGAAAATTCAGGACCTAACAACAATAAGAAAAATATCAAGTCTTAATAAAATAACTCTTAATTGACGAGCCTATATGCCTAAATCCAGAAGCTATATTTTTTATGTTGATGGGATGACCTGTGCTAACTGCAGTGGGACTATTAGAAGTTATCTGCAAGGCCAACTATCTAACAGGATGATACATTTTCACGCAGACATCACTACACCTGATCCTAAAAAAGTAACCGTAATTGTTAAAGAGGATGATGAAGAAAAACGAGTTGATCAGGAAATCTGGTTGGAACTTAAGAACCATATTGAAGAGGTCGGTTTTACATGTAGAAGATATGAATATCAACCCGATAAAAAGGACGCACCGCAAGCACCGGCGGAGCAACTAACACCCTTTAAGCAAACCATCAATAAAATCAAAAATTTTTTTAACTCGCATTGGCTTCTTGGTGCAGTCGGATGCGTGTCAGGAGTGGCAGTACTTATCCTTTGTCTTGCAACCGGCGGACTCTCACTTCCTGTGATGGCGTCTCTTGCTGTTTTTAGTAGTTTATTAACCCTATTACTTGGTTATAACTCCTATTATGACGCTTGGATAAAATTGACCAAAAGCAAAAAATTAACTATGGACAGTTTATTTGCGCTCAGTACTGCTTCCATCATAGTTTGCTCAATCGCCTCACTCTTTGTACCTTGGCTTCCGATGATGTTTGAAGCCGGTTTGCTTATTTATGGCTTTAGACATATAGGTATTGCGATAGAAGATACCATTAAAGAAAAAATTGGCACCACTAAGTTTCAGGACCGAGTCCCTAAAGTTGTAAGAAAACAGAACACTGATGGCTTTGATGAAATTAGTTTAGAGTTGATTAATAAAGACGACGTGATTATTGTGCATCCAGGGGAAGTTATACCTCTTGATGGCACCTGTGAAAATGAAAGTATCATTTACAATACCATCATTACCGGAGCTACCCTTCCTCATTATTTTCCTCCACAAGCAAAAGTAGTGGCTGGCATGCGCTTAGCGAACCATGCAAACCCTTTAGCTATTCGTGTCACAAAAAATCACAAAGAATCCTACCTGGCACGGCTCGATAAGGCAATAGAAGCATCGGCGTTGGAAGCGGCACCCATTGAATTAAAAACCGAACAACTATTAACTTATTTTATCCCAACCGTCATTGCATTAGCAGTGGCCTCTGGAATCATTATCGGCCTCTTTTATCCCGCCGCTATCGCAATTCAGTGCGCCGTATCGGTTTTAGTAAGTGCTTGCCCCTGTACTCTAGGGTTAATTACGCCTTTTGCGGTAAAAACAGGAATGCACAAAGCAGCAGAAAATGGAGTGACCTTTAATAGTGCCAAAACATTACAACATGCAGAACAAATAGACACGGTAATTTTTGATTTGAATGGCACCCTTACAACAGGGGTTCCTAATATCAAAGAACTGTATCTATTTGATGAGAGTGGACTTACCGAATCAGAGTTACTCTCCTATTGTTCGGCCCTAGAAAAAAAGTCAACTCATTCCATAGGACAAGCGATTTATTCGTTTGCCAATCAACATCAGCTGGCACATTATAAAGTTACGGATCTAGATGACTCTCATCATTCTGGAGTTTCTGGGGTAATAAGGAATAAAAAATATACTATTGGCAGCATGACGCTAATTAAAGAAAAAAAGATCGCCATTCCCGCTAAATTCAAACAACCAAAATTAGAAGCAGGGGATCAGGTAGTCTATGTTGCGCGCGAGAATTCTGTGATCGGATTCATGGTAATCACCGATCCGCTACGTGAAGATGCCTATTGTACTATTCGTACATTAAAGGCTATGGGAAAAGAAATCTGCTTGTGTACTGGAGCAGATGAAGAAACAGCGATTCGTTATGCTAGAGCGCTTGGCATCGAAAACGTTTATGCCGGCTGCAAACCCACTTCTCTAGAAGAAAATGATCAACATGAAAATGCCCTGTCCAAAACTTCCCGTATCCTCGCTTTAAGGAGGAAAGGACATAAAGTAGCCATGGTAGGCGATGCGGGAAATGATACCCCTGGAATGAAGGTCAGTGACTTAGGCATAGCCGTAATATCGGACAGCAGTGATGTTTTAACGCAAGAGGCAGCAGGAGCGGTCATTCATAAAGGAATGCTACTGCCTATCGCTTCAGTTTTTGCAATCTCCAAACAAACGGTATCCAATATTAATCAAAATCTAGCCATGAGCCTGGCCTACAATCTCGGCTCCATCTTGGTATCTGGCGGGTTATTGGTTGCAGTGGGTTTGACCCTTAATCCAGTAGTTGGCGTCACATTAATGATTCTTCAAGCATGCATGATTTTTATGAATGTCTATCGCTTTAAAGAACAACCTCTAGAACATTTGCAAGAAGAGGCCAAGCGATATCAGGAAGCCAGCTCACCTATCGAATCATCTCATGCAAGAATCCACAAACACACCCCCACTGGTTATCAAAGCGAACTGGTTTGTGATGAGGAGCCCCCATATACTCGACCGAAACAACAGCAAGCAACCACATTTCTTTTTTGGGACAGCTGTTTTAATAAGGAAGGTAATGACGTGGAGTGCCCCTCGTTTGACACTGATTTAGAAAATCATTCAGAGATGGCTTTCAATAAAAAAATACATTAGTAAGAGCCAATAAAGCAGCACCGCAGTAGCGTGGTAGAGACAACAAATGGCAAGCGTTCAAACAATTGCTGCAACTAAGGACGACCTAGGGACGATTGAAACTCGAATTTCACTCAAGTCAGGTATGTGGATGAGGTTGGGGGTAATGAAGTTGACGTCCTAGTCCACTCACTTATTTGCTATGGACGATAACCATCTAAAACAACTGCTAATTTTTCCATTACCTCATCCACGGAAATCAATTGCATGGGCTCGTCACCGTGTACATGCTGACCCCAAACATCTTCAATTCGCTTGCTGCCCAGAATTTTTTCTGCTGCCTCAGGATAGCGATTGACCACTAAATGTTGAAAAAGGTAGGGACCAGATATAAGCGGGTTAGTCACGGCGTGCAACGCAATAACTGGGGTATTTACCGCAGTGGACATATGTGAAGGCCCCGTGTCAGGGCAAAGAACAACGGTCGCTTTGCTTATGAGCGCTAATAATTGTTTGGGTCTCGTTTTGCCAACGAGATTGATTGCAGGGATAACTTGAGCTATTTGTTCTGCCAAATGTTTATCAAAATCAATCGGCCCTCCAGTGATCACCACTTGCACGTTCCATTTTTCCTGGGCTCGTTGCAAGACTTCAATATATCGATCAATAGGCCAACTACGCTCAGGTTTACTGGCGGCGGGATTAATGATCAAAATAGGGCCTTGTTTGGGTAGGTGCTCATCCGCCCATTCATAGTCTGCAGGAGCAATAGGTAAATCCCAGCGAATAACACGCTCCTTTATTCCTAGTGCCTGAGCAAATTTTAAAAAACCATCCAAGGTATGCTCTAAGCCCGGAGTAATTCGTTCATTAACAAATAAACCATGAGCATCATTGGCTCGGTGCTCGTCATAACCTATTTTTCGTTTTGCTCTAATCAGGGGATAGAGTAGATTAGTCCTAAGACTTGCTTGTGGCGCTAATAATACATCGAAAGTGCGCCCTTTCATTTGTTTTTTAAAGCGCCAATAATCCAAAACACTGTTCGGCTTGTCGATTAAAATGAACTCCACACCATCCATCCCTTCCACCAAATCAAAAGCAGGCTTGGAAATGATCCAAGTCAACTTGGCTTGTGGGAGACTGGCTTGCAACGTTCTAATGAGCGGAACAGCCATTAGAACATCACCTAATGCAGATAAACGTACTATACAAATAGATTTAATCATTCTGTAAAACAAACCGCGAACCACAATAAGGACAAACTTCTACTCCAGTTTTTTCGATAGGTAAATAAACCTTAGGGTGAGCATTCCACACAACCATATCCTTTGTTGGACAACTCAAAGGTAATTCATTACGATGGACTATATAATTTTTTTCTGTACTTGCTGGTTCTTTTTTAACTTTTGACATGATGTTCCTTTGATACGTGTTTGGTAGGATTATCTAATATTTCCCCAATTTTCGCTATAATCTCATCGCGAAAAGCCTCATTTTGTGGATCATAATAGAATGCCTCTCCCCAATGCCTAAGCCAGGTTAACTGGCGTTTCGCCAATTGCCGCGTCGCTGCAATCCCTTTATCACGCATGAGGGAATAATCACAATTCTCTTGCAAGTATTCGAGTACCTGCCTGTACCCTACACAACGCATGGCTGGCAAGTTCATGGTTAGATTCCATTTTTGCTGTAACTGTTTTACCTCTTCAATAAAGCCTTCAGTAAGCATCTGATCATAGCGTTGAGCTATCCGTTCGTGCAACCATGCTCTTTGCTCAGGGAAAAGAATAAAATTCACAAAGTGATAGTCCGTTTTTTCATTCGGTTGAACAAGAAAGGAAGACAGAGTCTTACCAGTCACATAATATACCTCTAGGGCACGTTGAATTCGTTGTGCATCATGAGCATGGATCCGTGCAGCAGATTCTGGATCAATCTGTTCTAATTTTTGATGGAGAACAGCCCAACCGCATAAAGCCGCCTCTTCTTCTAACTGCTGGCGTACAACTGGATCCGCTTCGGGCAAATGAGATAACCCTTTTTGTAGCGCATTAAAATACATCATCGTCCCCCCTACAAGAAGAGGAATTTTCCCTTTTTTGAAAATTGTGTCACATAAAGATAAGGCGTCAGTACAAAATTGAGCAGCAGAGTAGGACTCAACAGGATCTTTAATATCGATTAGATGATGTGGCGCACTATGCAACTCCTCAGGAGTTGGTTTGGCCGTTCCAATGTCCATACCCCGATAAATCATTGCGGAATCAACGCTAATAATTTCAAAAGGATAACGTGTTATTAATTCACACGCTAAAGACGTTTTCCCTGATGCAGTAGGTCCCATTAAACAAAAAATTAAGTTAACCATTCAAGTTCTCAATAAAACAATCATAAGATTACCCTCATCCGCCCTTGCGGGCACCTTATCCCTTGCAGGGAAAAGGGATTTTTATCGTGCTCCTGCATGTGAGAAAAAGTTATCTTATCCCTACCTGAGAGAAAGAGCTTTATCTAATCCCCACCGGTGAGAAAGAGCTTCATCTTATCCCTACTGGTGAGATAAGGATTTTAATTTATTTTAAGAGAGAATCCCCTCTCCCAAGCCATGGGAGAGGGGTAGGGGTGAGGGTTGTAATCAGTCCTGATAAAAATCAGCAATGACTATGCCCCCACTAGCTTTCTACATGCTTCATTTGTTAATGCTTTAAACAATCCTGGCTGCTGATGTCCCTCTTGATAAATATGCAACAGCAACTCATTTAAATCGATTTTTTCCTCTAAACTAAGCAGTCTAGGATCAAATAATTGTGAGCGACTCATTAACTCCATTAATGTGCTCTGCTGAACTACACCACATTCCGCAACAGAATCCAAGAACAAACGCAAATCCAAATAGGGCATACATAGAGGAATACTGCGAATCTGCACTTCATGCTCTCCAATCCACTCAAGACCCACTCCTAACTGTTTGAGGCCCTGCTCCAAATGTTCTTTGTGGTTTTGGAGTTTCAAAGGAAGAGAATAGCGAATCGGCACCAATAAAGGCCTACTCGCTAGAGGCAAAACCAATTGGGAAATTTGCTTTTCCAGCTTATATTGATGTAACGCCACCACATCAATAACATGCGGTTGCTGATGAATAAATGTTAAAATGTACCTATTGGTTAAAATGACCCAAGGTAATTCAGTTTCCGAAGAATCACGTGGTCTTTTGAATTCGCTCAATTGAGGATAAGGTTCATAAATCTCTTGATTTTGACCTTGCGCTGATGGGTGGAATAATACATATGAAGCGGCATCCTCCATATCATGTTTTGTTTTCAATGCCGCACTCAATTGGGAAGTAAAAAAATCAAATACCAACCGTGGTTGCTGAAAGCGTACTTCATGCTTGGTTGGATGTACGTTCACATCCACCTCCGCATGGTTCATCGTGAAGTACAATACACATGCAGGAAATCGTCCAGGATGTAACAAACCATCATAAGCCTGTTTTAGGGCCTGGTTTACCAACTTATCTTTAACCATGCGCTGATTAATATAAACCCACAGTCGATCATTCTGGCTGCGCTGAAAATTGGGACCACTGATCCATCCATTGAGTTTCATTGCTCCATGCGCTACATCAAGATAAATGGAATCTTTAATAAAAGCATGCCCCAATATCCGGGTTATACGTGTTAAACAAGCTTGTTCGTTTGTTGCTGCAGGCAACGATAAAATTTGTTTTCCATTATGTTTGAGGGTAAGCGCAATGTGGGGCGCACTCAAAGCAAATCGTTTCACAACAGTTTCTATCGCTTGAAACTCCAGTTTTTCACTTTTCAGAAATCGTTTCCGAACCGGTGCATTAAAAAATAAATCAACCACATCTACTGTAGTTCCTACATTGCGTGCACAGGGTGAAATAGACCGCTCAGTTCCTTGTACACGTAACATAGCAGCCGTCTCTTGGTGTTCCGGTTTAGAACTGATTGTAACTTTTGCTACGGAGGCAATACTGGCCAATGCTTCACCACGAAATCCCATGCTATCAATCGCATACAAGTCATCCAATGAATTAATTTTACTGGTCGCATGCGCGGCAATTGCTAAAGGTAAATCTTCTGCTAGGATTCCTGTTCCATTATCACTGATCTTAATTTGATTGAGTCCACCATAACCTATTTCGATGGTGATGGTGTCAGCCCCTGCATCAAAAGAATTTTCCAATAGTTCTTTTACTACCGAAGCAGGTCGCTCTATAACCTCGCCCGCAGCAATTTGATTGGCGATAAGCGGTGGTAGTTGCTGAATTCTTATGCCCATGCCGGAGGAATCACCAATTTCTGCCCCGGCTTAAGCAGGGTAATGCCGCGTAAATGATTTGTGGATTGGAGGGCTGCAACCGAAACATGATAGCGTGCGGCTATGGCGGGTAACGTTTCCCCAGCACGAACTAAATGGACATTGTTTGTTGTCATTGCCTCGATGCGAGATCCATGAGGAGGATTTTCCCAGAAGTATCCCTTAATCCCTTGAAAAATAGCCTGACTCAAACGCGCTTGATAACTAGGGTTTGTTAAATTACGTTCTTCTATGGGATTTGAAATAAACCCTGTTTCCACTAAAATGGAAGGAATATCAGCTGACTTCAACACCACAAAACCAGCCTGCTCCACTTTGTTATTATGTAAATTGGTAAAATTACCCAGTTGATTTAAAACGCGCCCCCCCATTTGCAACCCTGCATTAATTGTTGCTGTTTGTGACAAATCAATGAGAACCGAGCGTACTACACCATTTTGATCATCCAAATCACCTAAATTCACGCCACCTAACTCGGAATAGTTTTCTTTTTCTGCCAGCCAGCGTGCCGCCTCACTCGTTGCCCCTCGTTGTGATAAAGCAAATACGGAAGCACCGTTTGAATGAGGATTATTAAATGCATCCGCATGAATGGCGACAAATATATCCCCATTATATTTTCTGGCAATGTCCAGCCGCTGTCTCAGCCCTACATAATAATCTCCAGAGCGGGTTAATACGGCACGCATCCCCGGTTGCTTATCAATTAATTGTTTTAACTTCAAAGTAATTGCCAAAACAACGTCTTTTTCCCTGCTGTGATGAGGACCTCGAGCCCCAGGGTCTTTGCCTCCATGGCCGGCATCCAAAACCACAATCACATCACGCAGCTTTGAAGGCTTACCGCTTACTTTAATCGGTTGTTGATTTGCCAGAATAGGATGGACTGGCTGTTTCGGTGCAGTTTGTACAGCCACTTTTGCAGGTTGTCTATACTTTATATTGGCTTTTTGGGGCAACACGGGAGCACTCTTGGGAGCACTATTTACTGCAATTGGCTGAGCAACACGGCCACTATGCAATAAATCAACCCGTACACCACCAAAAGCCCCATTAGGCTTCCAAGGAGCTGAGCGGAGTTGTACATGTTGATTGACCTCGAAAACTAATCGTAAAGTGCGCGAATCAGAACGCCCGCTGCGAACTTGTCGTACCAACCCATTGATTAACCCCAGTTGATTTAAATCTACAGCGAGTTGTGTTTCCTTTAAATCCAATACAACGCGCTCGGGATTAGTTAAAAAGAACAATTTATGTGTAAATGGTCCATTGATTGTTAGAAAAAGCGACGTTTGATTTCCTTGTTGTTTCAAGAAAATGGACTTAAGTTGAGCACTAAATGTGGCAATAGAAAAAAGACACAGTACCACAAAACACCATGAGCGAACTATCATGTTTCACCTGCTAGGCGAGCTAAAATTCTTTTACCCTCTGTGCTCAATGCCATTATTTGCATTTCACGTCCAGCCCCTTTAATACTTAACTTAAAACGAATATCCACATTAGGCAATGCTTTTCCTGCATTTTCAGCCCATTCAATGCAACAAATACTCCCTTGCGTAAAATAATCCCTGAATCCTAAATATTCTAGCTCCTCTTCATGATGTATTCGATAGAGATCAAAATGATGAATGGTCAAATGATTGCATATATAGCTCTCTACTAACGAAAAAGTTGGGCTTTTAATCGCAGATTGGACCCCAAGCTGCCTTAACATGGCGCGAATAATGGTGGTTTTACCAGCACCCAGATCGCCACTAAAAGTTATGATTAAGGAAGGACAAAGACACGTTGCCAATCGAGCAGCAAACTGTTCACTTGCCTTTTCATCCGGTAAATCTAATCTTGCTGTATCTAATTCGCTATTTATCATCATTCAGGGTAATTTAAAATATGAGGTAACACATCAAATAAATCGCTGGCCAATAATCCAGCGCCTCCCAGCTCTTTGGCTACCTGGTCTCCAGCAACTGCATGCGCCCAAACACCACACTGCGCTGCATCAGCTAAAGAAAATCCTTGAGCACAAAGGCCTGCAATAATACCGCTTAATACATCACCCATGCCAGCGCTAGCCATTGCTGGATTACCCCGAGGACAAACAAAAGTATCTTTTTCAGCAGTTTGAATCACTGTCCCGGCACCTTTTAACACAACGACCCCACCATATTGTTGTTGGATGTTTGCTGCTGCTTGATATCTATCTTTCTGAATCAAATCAGTCGAACAAGACAACAGGCAAGCCGCTTCACCAGGATGGGGGGTCAAAATCCAATTATCATCAACTTGTGCGTGCTCGGATAACAATCTTAATGCGGATGCATCGATAACCATAGGCAATTGTGACGTAATGGCAGTCAAAAATAGGTTAATCGCCCATTCACTCTCCCCTAGGCCAGGCCCAATAATACAGACTGAAGCACGGCCTAAAAGAGGCATTAACTCTTTAGCAGTTTTTACCCCGCTCACCATCGCTTCTGGAATTAATGGTAAGGCATTTTTTGCATGTTCAGGCCAAGTTGCGACAGTAACTGCGCCGGCCCCAGTTCGCATCGCCGCTTTCGCGGCCAAACTAATCGCGCCAGGCATGCCTGGACCTCCGCCAATTATTAAAACATGACCATAATTGCCCTTATGCGAATTCTTTTTACGCTCGGCAAGCGGTAAAGATAGCGTGGCAGAGCTTAGCAGACGTGCTGCAGGAATGAGCTTGGACACACAGGGCTCAAGTTGTAACGAACAACAATGAATATCACCACAATAATCCGGACCATCTGCAGTATACATCCCCACTTTCTGGGCAATGAACGTTACGGTCGTATTGGCTTTGACACAAAGGTTTTCAACCGTTCCTGTATCGGCATTAAGACCGGTGGGAATATCCAGAGCAACAACAGGTAGTCCGCTTGCATTGATCTGCTGGATCGCCGATGCAATAACTCCATGTACCGGTCCTCTCAGACCTATCCCTAACAGAGCATCAACAATTAACTCGGCTTCACTATCTAAAGATTCATCCGCAGCTTGGCACTCAACCCCTGCATTGATCGCCATTAAGGCAGCATGTTGTGCGGCGAAAGGCAGATCAGCGACGGCCTTGCATTGGTAAATTGTGACCAATATTCCCTGTTCATGCGCTAGGCGTGCAACTACATATCCATCGCCTGCATTATTGCCTGCACCACAATATACGGCAATGTGGCGCACATGCGGATAAAGCTTTTTTATCAGTAAAAAAGCCTCGGCTCCCGCCCGTGACATTAATTCATTTTCATCTAATTGAAACAAAGATGTTGCTTGTTGTTCACAAGATCTAATTTGTTCACAACGATAAAGGGAATTTGCTGGTATGGTCACCTTGTGCTCCAAATCTATTAAGGCCTGTTTCATTGTACTGTCTTGGCTCAAGTCAGCAAAATTGGAACAGGGCTTAGTTTGAACACGTTTCTTATATGTAGTCTAGGATGTAGTGTATAAAACCCAGGCATCAGCATTCCCGGGTTTCGGCTTCGCCTTCACCCAAGCTACTTCCATTTACTTGACTAATTTTAACGAAGGCTTACTTTTAGAGGTAGTTGAGCCCTCAGATTCACCACTAGAAGCAGCTGGAGGTGGTTCTTCTTCATCTTCTATGGCAAAAGCGATGCCTCTACCATTCTCTTTCGCATAAATTTCTAATACCGCTCCAGGAGGAACAAAAATTTGTTCCGTTTTTCCTGAAAATCGAGCTGTAAAAATAATACGATCGTTCTCTAATAAAAGACCGCGAGTTGCTGCCGGAGAAATATTTAACACAATACGATCATGGTTCACATGCTCGTTGGGTACCTGTACCCCTGTATATGCCGCATTAACCAGGATATAAGGTGTTAATTCGTTATCTACTATCCAATCGTAGGCTGCACGAATTAAATAAGGTTTATTTGATGTCATTGTCATATGTTTATGCCGCTCTTAATTGGCGCTCAGCATCAGTCAGACTTGCTTGAAACGATTCACGTTTGAACAAGCGCTGCATGTAAGCAATTATTCCTTTAAACTCTGGTGTAATTTCAATTCCCAATCGAGGCAAACGCCACAATAAAGGGGCTAATGCGCAATCCAATAGAGAAAATTCATCACTCAAAAAATAAGGCTTATCTGCAAATACAGGATCAAGAGCGGTTAAGCTTTCAAATAAATTTGCTCTAGCCTGCTCCGCGTTATCATCCCTCAAAATACGGTTCATTAAATAATACCAATCATGTTCTATTCTGTGCATCATTTTTCGTGTTTCAGCGCGTGCTACAGGATATACTGGTAATAAAGGCGGATGAGGAAAACGCTCATCTAAATATTCCATAATGATACGTGGCTCATAAAGTACAAGCTCTCTATCGATTAAAGTTGGAACAGTTCCATAGGGATTAACCGATAAAAGATCAGCGCTGGGCTCAGCTTGTTTTGCGACGAGAATTTCTACATTCACCCCTTTTTCAGCCAACACAATCCGCACCTGATGACTGTAGACATCATCCGTATCGGAAAATAAAGACATGATAGTGCGCTTCGCAACAATTGCCATGAGCAACTCCTATTTAATTCATAAAACCTAGATAAAGGTAAAGTTCACACACAAAACTCGCACTTTACCACATTTTTACCTGTTTGGGTTACTTTATGCCGATTTTTCGCCAATAAACTGTTTTTAAACCCAGTGCAACAACAAATAAAATAAATAAAAAGCCTACGACAAAGAACCCCATGTGGTAGCGCAGTGGTTGGACTGGCTCACCAACGTAGGCAAGAAAAGTCACCAAATCATGTAAATTAGTGTTAAATTGTTCCTCGGGTAATTCGTGGTTCATCGTTTCCAAAATATTTGGCATTGCAACATCAGGGACAAGTCGGTTATTGGTCCCAAAGGGTCGAGCATCATCTTTATAAAAACCATTGAGATAACCATACAGCCATTCCGTACCTTTTTCTCGAGCAACCAAAGATAAATCCGGAGGTACTATTCCAAACCATTGTTTTGCATCTTCCGGGGGCAAAGCAATACGAATTGGATCATTAATGGTTGCCTGGGTAAAAATCAGATTATTTTTTAATAAATCTTCATTAATTCGACCATTAAACTGGGTTAAGTCTAATCCTTTGGCTAGATGATTATAGCGTAAATATTTTAAAGAGTGGCAGCCAGAACAATAATTCATAAATAAACGAGCGCCTCTTTGCAAACTCTCCTTATCTTGTACATTAACATTGACGGGATACGCTAAAACAATGGGATTGACAAGCAAACCCGAAAACCATGCCAACAAGAATAAAACGCATGCTTTTTTTTGCATTATCGCCCTCCTATGCGTGCAGGTAATGGGCGTGATGATTCAAAACGAGTATAAAAAGGCATCAAGATAAAATACGCAAAATAGAGTCCCGTACTAACACGAGCCAAAAATAAACGCCCTGGCGTTACAGGGATTGTTCCTAGATATCCCAAAAGTACAAATGCGATGACGCATAGAAACAACATAGCTCGTGAATAGTTACCCTTATAACGCATTGAGCGGACTGGACTGCGATCAAGCCATGGTAAAAAGAACAGAACTAATATGGCAAGCCCCATACACATTACGCCTAATAATTTATCTGGAATAGCCCGCAACATGGCATAATACGGTGACATATACCACATCGGAGCTATATGATCTGGGGTAATTAAGGGATTAGCGGGTGCAAAATTATTATGCTCTAAAAAATATCCCCCCATTTCGGGAGCGAAAAACACTACAGCGAAAAACAGGCCGAGAAAAGCAATGATCATCAATAGATCTTTCACAATGTAATAAGGATGAAAAGGAATTTTATCTACAGGCTCGCCTTTTTCATCCAGTTGCTTTTTGATTTCGATTCCGTCTGGATTATTAGATCCTACCTTATGCAAGGCAACCACATGCAAAAAGACCAACATAAAGAGCAAAAAGGGAATCGCGATAACGTGTAAAGCGAAAAACCGTTGCAACGTAGCATTGCCAACAGTGTAATCACCTCTTAACCACACAACAAGACTTTTACCGATATAGGGTATTGCACTTAACAACGAAGTAATTACTTGAGCCCCCCAATAGGACATTTGCCCCCAAGGCAATAAATAACCAAAAAAAGCACCCGCCAAAAGTAAAAGATACAAAAAAATTCCCAAAAGCCAAACTAATTCCCTCGGTTTTTGGTACGACCCATATAGAACACCGCGAAACATGTGTAAGTAGATAACAATAAAAAATGCGGAGGCGCCGGTGGAATGCATGTAACGCAATAACCAACCGAAGTTTACATCACGCATGATGTACTCTATGGAAGAAAAAGCCTGTTCTGCACTTGGGGTATAAAACATGGTAAGCCATAAACCTGTAATAAATTGATTGGCTAAAACGACAAGTGCTAATGAACCAAAAAAATAAAAAAAATTTAAATTTTTGGGAACATAATAGGCACTGAAATATGTTTTCCAAGTGCTCATCAGTGGAAAACGCTCATCAATCCAATTAAGGAGTTTATTCATTTACTCTAGCCTTTTTTCTATTACCTGTTTTGGAGCCTGGCATGTAGCCTTCTATCGGACATGGACACGCTCGGTCAATTGATTCATGCATACCGTATGCTGTTCTGAAAAAAGAGCGCTGCCGCACCTCATTCTCGTGCTCATGTCCACTGCCGACCCTTGCCCGATAACCATCACGCCCAACACAAAAAATTTATGCCTTATCCTCGCCAATAACAAGAGTATGCTTATTGAGAAAATAATAGGGCGGGACTTCCAAATTAATTGGTGCAGGAACATCCTTAAACACTCTACCAGAAAGATCAAAAGTTGAGCCGTGGCAAGGACAAAAAAAACCACCTGGCCAGTCAGGTCCTAAATCACCTAGATTAGGCTTGTATTTAGGAGAACATCCCAGGTGGGTACAAATACCTATAAGGACTAAATACTCAGGGTTAATCGATCGATGCTCGTTTTTCGCATAGGAGGGTTGTTGTTGGGTCAACGAATTCGGATCGCGTAACTTTGAAGAACCTGTAGTTAACCGTTGCAACATTTCCTGAGTTCGTCTAATTATCCATACTGGTTTACCACGCCATTCAACAACTGCCTGTTCACCTGGCTCCAATTTACTTATATCGACCTGCACGGGAGCGCCTTCTGCTTGAGCTTTGGCACTAGGTAGCCACGAAGCAACAAGGGGTGTTAAAGCGCAAAGAGCGCCTATTCCTCCCAATACACAAGTTGAGGTCAACAAAAATCGACGGCGATCTTCATCTACACGGTCGCATTTATCCTGCTCAGGTTCAATAATTTGATTTTCCATAGCTGATATTTCTGTAGCCTTGTTGTGCTACCGTCATCAAAATTAATTCAACGCACTTTCTCACTATGGGGAGAAGAGTGTCCATCAGGGGCGGATGGCGTATAAATACCGCCAATGAACCTTTCCCCTTTGGGCTCGGTGCCCTTAAGGCTTAATAGTAATATAACAACGCCAAACAAAAAACCCCGCGGGTGCGGGGCTTTTTAACCAAAAAACGATTAACGTTTTGAGTATTGAGTTGCACGACGTGCTTTGTGCAAGCCCACTTTCTTTCTTTCAACACGACGTGAATCACGAGTTAGCAAGCCACGTGCACGAAGTTTTCTGCGAACAGAATTGGGATTTGGTTCAGCATCTTCTGCCAATCCAGTTTCATCATAAGCAACTAACGCTCTGGCAATACCTAAACGGACAGCGCCTGCCTGACCAGAAATTCCACCGCCAGAAACTGTAACGTACACATCAAACTTATTCACAAGATCAACGGTTTCTAATGGCTGCATAACAACCATGCAAGAGGTTTCACGACAGAAATATTCTTGTAAAGTACGACCGTTTACTTTGATGTCGCCTTTGCCTGGACGTAGAAACACACGAGCTGTTGAACTTTTTCTACGACCAGTGCCGTAGTATTGCTTCATTTCAGCCATAATACTTATTCCTCAATATCAAGTTGCTTGGGTTGCTGTGCAGTATGTGGATGCTCGTTACCTGCATATACTTTGAGCTTACGATACATCTCTCTACCTAAAGGATTTTTGGGTAACATGCCTTTGACAGCAAGTTCGATAATTCTAACAGGATTTCTAGCCTGCAATTTTTCAAAACTATCTGATTTTATTCCACCAGGATATCCAGTGTGACGATAATACATCTTGTTGGTAAACTTACGGCCGGTCACAATAACCTTTTCCGCGTTGGTAACAACGATGTAATCGCCTGTATCAACATGAGGGGTATACTCAGCTTTATGCTTGCCACGTAATCGACGTGCAATTTCACTAGCTAAGCGACCCAAAACTTTATCACTGGCATCAACCACTAACCAGTCACGTTTGACTTTATGGCTTTTGGCACTAAATGTCTTCATTAAATGAACTCCGAACCGCCTAAATTGGTAATCTTCTATCATGGACGGGCGATTTTAACCAAAACAGAAACATCCTACAAGTAAAAAAGGATAAAAATTTATAAACAATTATTTAAATCCGCGTAAATATAACAAATTTCATACAAGAATCATAATTATTTTTGCTCTAATGCAGGTTGAGCCTTGGACTGATAAAAGTTCCATAAGTCATCCGCTTCAGAAAAAAATTGGGCTAAAGCCCGACCTACATTTTATTTGTTCTACACCGGGCTGTACTTAAGGTATCGCTCACAACCCCGAGGCCAATTGAGCAGGTTAATTATTCTTGATCAATCAACAATTGCTCAACAAGACCACCAGCAATTAAATGTTTTTCGATAATTTCATCAATATCGGCAAATGATGCATAGGAGTACCATACACCTTCAGGATAGATTACGATGCAAGGACCTGAGCTGCAACGCCCAAGACATCCTGATTTACTGACACGAATTTTACCTGGACCATGGATCTCTAACTCCAGGAGTCGCGACTTCATATAATCAAAAAAAGCTTCACCGCCGGTATTGGCGCAGCATTGTTTGCCTGCAGCCTTTTGGTTAGTGCATATGAGGACATGTTTGTTGTAATAGGCCAATGAATTATTTTCCTATAGACTCAATTTTTGTTTTTAATTTCAAACCCGGTTTAAAGGTTACTACTCTCCTGGCTACTACAGGAATTTCTTCACCTGTTTTGGGGTTCCTTCCTGGTCTTTGTGGCTTATCCCTTAAAGTAAAATTACCAAAACCAGATAATTTTACATGATGTCCATGTTCCAGTGCATGCCGCAATTCTTCAAAAAAATTCTCGACCATTTCTTTTGATGCGGGTTTGGACAATTTTAATTCATCACTTAAGGTTTCTGCCATTATTGCTTTGCTTAGTGCATTCACGATTATTCCCTCAATATGATTGAAAATTTATTTTCTAACGTATTGATTATAGCACTAATTAAAGAATTTATCTCGGCATCAACCAATGTCCGGCTTTCATCTTGCAAGGTCATAGCCACCGCAAGACTTTTCTTTCCTTCGGGAACACCCTCTCCTGTGTATACATCAAACACATCAAAGGATTTTAGCCAATTTTCATTGATCGTTGCTCGGACAACTGCTTCAATTTGCATGACACTAACATCCGCGTCAACCAAGAATGATAAGTCGCGACGAATTTGGGGGTATTTGGAAATTGCTTTATAGCGTGGTTGCTCATGTCCAATTAATGCCGCTAAATTGATTTCAAACAGCAACACATCATGGTGTAAATCCAAAGCATCAGTTAAACGAGGATGTAGCATGCCTATCCATCCTGCAGGCATTCCATTAATCTTGATTTGAGCTGATTGTCCAGGATGTAGGGCGTCATGTGCCGCAGCAACGAATTCGACTTGCTTTAATTTGAGTGATGCAAATAAAGATTGCAGATCCCCTTTCAGATCAAAAAAATCAAAACAGCGAGTCGGTTCACTCCAATTTACACCGCCTTGCTGCCCCATTAATAAGCCTGCAACGCAAGGGCGCTCTACCAGCTGCCCTTTGTTCACATCAAAAACCACACCAATTTCAAAAATTTTTACGGCATGTTGTTGACGATGAACATTATAAATCATGGATGCAATCAAACCTGGCCACATCCCAGCACGCATTTGCGATAATTCCGAGGAAATCGGATTAAGTAACTGCATAAATTCTTTATGCGGGTAGAGTGCTTGCTGTAACTCAGGGTCAACAAAGCTGTAGCTGATCGCCTCATGATATCCTCTGCAGCTAAACCATCGGGAAAGTGTGGTCGCGATTTCCTCGTTTCCACACGTTTTTCCTGCCTGCGCCAAAGTGTAGGTAGGTTGTGCATGTAAATTATCATACCCATACAGACGGATAATTTCTTCAACCAAATCGACATCCTGTTGAATATCAAAACGATGGGAGGGAATGATAACATCAAGGCAATTATTGTGTTCTTTTCCAATAACAATCCCGAGTCCGCCTAATAAACTTTTCATTTCTTGCAATGAAATACTAAGGCCGGTTAATTTCTTCACTTTATCGGTATCAAAAGAAAAACTCACTATTCCCGGGATATGTTTTTGATCAAAAGCCTCAATAACTGGCCCAGCCTCTCCACCTGCAATTGATAAAATTAATGCCGTAGCGCGTTCTAATGCTTTCATCTGCAAACCAGGATCAACCCCTCGCTCAAAACGCTGGGATGAATCGCTGAATAAACCAAACTTTCTTGCAATCCCAGCGATAACAATGGGATTAAAATAGGCACTTTCTAAAAATACATTTTGCGTATGTGCTTGGACAGAACTCGCCTCCCCCCCCATAATTCCGGCCATCGCCAAAGGTTTTTCTTGGTCGGCAATCACTAATACTTTTTCATTTAGTGTTAACTGTTGACCATCAAGCAATTCTAATTGTTCTTGAGTATTGCTAAAGCGCACATTAATTTCACCGTTGACGGTGTCTAAATCAAAGGCGTGCATGGGTTGGCCCAATTCGAGCATTACGTAATTCATGACATCCACAATGGGATGTACAGTGCGTATACCACCACGACGTAAACGTTCTGTCATCCATAAAGGGGTTGTTGCTTGAGGATTGATATGTCGAATGACGCGACCACAATAACGCGGACATGCTTCAGAGTTTTTCAATTGTATAGGTAATACATCATCAATGCTTGGCGTCACCTTGGCAATAGACTGTTCCAGTAAAGGTAATTTGTTCAATACTGCGACCTCACGGGCGATGCCTAATACACTAAAACAATCAGCACGATTAGGGGTTAAATCAATATCAAAAATATGATCATCAAGGGTTAAATATTCGCGTAAATCCATCCCTACCGGAGCATCACTTTCTAATTCCATGATGCCTTCAGAGTGCTCAGCCATGCCTAGTTCGCTCACAGAACAAAGCATTCCTTGTGATAGTTCGCCGCGTAATTTAGACTCTTTGATATTAAAACCACCTGGTAAACGCGCACCAACCATTGCTAATGCCACTTTTAAACCGGCTCTAACGTTAGAAGCACCACACACAATTTGCAAAGGCTTTTCTGTGTTGGCATTCACTTCACATACAGTCAATTTATCTGCATTTGGATGAGGTTTGGTACTAAGAACTTCGGCCACAATGACATGAGTAAACTCTCCTGCTACGGGACTCACTGCATCGACTTCCAGGCCAGCCATGGTCAGTTGATGTGCTAATTCTTGTTCAGTTAATGAGAAATTTACCCATTCACGTAACCATAATTTACTTAATTTCATTTATAGTCCTTACCACCTGATTAAACTTTTATTGCCCAGTAGGCAACTGTATCATCGCATTTCTATTGGGCTTTAATATTAAAAATAATAGGGCGACAGCGCACGTTTCTTAAAATTGACTTAAAAAAGTCAGATCATTTTCAAACATCATGCGTAAGTCATCAATTCCGTAATACAACATCGCCAGTCTATCCATACCCATACCAAATGCCCATCCCTGATATTCATCTGGGGAAATATTTACTGCCTTTAGCACATTGGGATGCACCATACCGCAACCTAAAACCTCAAGCCATCCTGTAAACTTGCACGAGCGACATCCTTTACCACTGCATTGGGTACATTCAATGTCAACTTCAGCTGAAGGTTCCGTAAAAGGGAAATAAGAAGGTCGAAACCGTAATGCTAATTTTCGACCAAAGAAATCAGCAAAAAGATCTTGGAGCAACCCTTTTAAACTGGCTAAAGTGGCTTGTTTGTCAATCAACAACCCCTCAACTTGATGGAACATGGGCGTGTGTGTCAAATCTGAATCGCAACGATACACGCGTCCAGGGGCAATTAAACGAAACGGAGGAGTGCGTTGCTCCATCGCACGAATTTGTACTGGTGAAGTATGCGTACGCAACAGACGGCCATCACCAAAATAAAACGTATCATGCATAGCACGTGCTGGATGATGTCCGGGAATATTTAATGCTTCAAAATTATAAAATTCTGTTTCTATTTCGGGGCCATCGATAATATCAAAGCCCATGCGGCTAAAAAATTCATTAATCCGGTGCTTCACCTGGGTTACGGGATGTAATGAACCACTCTCCTTTTTACGTCCTGGAAGAGTAACATCGATGCGTTCTGCAGAGAGTTTTTCTAATAATTGTTTTTCTTTGAGCTCAAGCATTTTCGTTTCAATCCATTCACTGATTTCACGTTTCGCCTGGTTCACTAATTGACCTACTTTAGGTTTTTCTTCGGCAGATAGATGGGCAAGGCTTTTTAAAATTTCGGTTAACTTGCCTTTTTTACCTAAAAAATCAACCCGAATTGCTTCCAATCCTGATACATCTTGTGCCTTGTTAATTGCTTCAGAAGCCTGCTCTTGTATGGTGATGATATCCTGCATAATTATACCCACAAGTAAAAAGGAGGCCGCAGCCTCCTTAAATAAATTTCATCTTTATTTAGTATTTTTCGAACAGCTCCTGGGTGAAGCACAGCAGAACCGAGTTTTCTGCAACAGGCTTCCCGGGTTATGGATGCGCCTTCACCCAGGCCACTACCTAATAAAGATTATTTTGCCAATGCAGCCTTAGCTTGTTCAGCAATTGCAGCAAAAGCTACTTTGTCATGAACAGCCAAATCAGCCAATACTTTTCTATCCAGTTCGATTGCTGCTTTTTTCAATCCATCAATCAAACGGCTGTATGATAAACCGCACTCACGAGCTTGCGCGTTAATACGCGTAATCCACAATGCACGGAACTGACGTTTCTTCTGACGTCGGTCACGATATGCGTATTGACCGGCTTTAATTACTGCTTGTTTCGCCATGCGGTAGGTACGGCTACGGGCTCCGTAATAACCTTTTGCTTGGTCTAAAACTTTCTTGTGACGTGCTTTCGCTGTCACACCACGTTTAACTCTTGGCATTCTTCATTCCCCCCTTAACTACCGTGCAACATGCGTTCTGCTAAACGTGCATCGCATGGCTTCAAAGTACCAGCTTCCACGCGCAAATGACGTTTCGCCTTGGTAGACTTTTTGGTGAGGATATGATTTCTATAAGCACCGCGACGTTTAATCGCGCCACTTGCTGTCTTACGGAAGCGTTTAGATGCTCCGCGATGTGACTTTAACTTCGGCATAACAATATACTCCGCATTTGTTCAGCTACTTGGTTTTTTTGGGTGCCAAGACCATCAGTAATTGTCTTCCTTCACGTTTCGCTTGCTGTTCAACAACCGCAAATTCAGCTGTATCCTGCTGCAAACGCTCAAGAATCTTCATACCCAGTTCTTGGTGAGCCATTTCACGACCACGAAAACGCAGCGTCACTTTGACTTTATCACCATGATTAAGGAAACGGATCAGGTTGCGTAGCTTGACCTGATAATCTCCATCTTCCGTCGTAGGACGGAATTTTAATTCTTTGACTTGAATTTGCTTCTGCTTTTTCTTCGCTTCCGCTTGTTTTTTACTCAATTCAAAGAGAAACTTGCCATAATCCATAATGCGGCATACAGGAGGCTTGGCTGATGGAGATATTTCCACGAGATCTAATCCACCTTCTTCCGCTGCACGTAACGCTTCACGTGTTGGGACTATCCCTGCCTGATTACCATCGACATCAATTAAGCGTACCTCAGGTACATTGATCTGTTCATTAATTCGTGCGCGATCATTTTCACGCTTAGTTGGTGCACTAATGGTTTAACCCCCCCTGCTTATTAATTAATTGATTGACCTTTACGAGCAATTTCTTGCGTCAAGGTATCACAAATTGTATCTATTGTCATCACACCCAAGTCTGCTCCTTCGCGTGAGCGCACAGCAACTTGGTTGGATTCGACCTCTTTATCGCCTATCACTAAGAGATATGGCACTTTTTGTAAAGTATGTTCGCGAATTTTAAAGCCAATCTTCTCATTTCTCAAGTCATAGTTAGCTCGAATACCTCTTTTTTGCAAAATTTGTGTTATTTTCTTTGCGTACTCATTTTGCTTTTCGCTGATTGTCAGAACCATCGTTTGCACTGGAGATAGCCATAAAGGCAGTTTTCCTGCGTAGTGCTCTATCAAAATACCCATGAAACGCTCAAAAGAGCCTAAAATTGCACGATGCAACATCACTGGAATTTGTTTACTGCCATCTTCAGCGACGTATGAAGCATCCAACCGGCCTGGCATGGAAAAATCAACTTGAATGGTTCCACATTGCCAAATCCTGCCCAAACAATCTGCTAATGAGCATTCGATTTTCGGTCCGTAAAAGGCTCCTTCACCTGGAGCATCAACCCACTGAATTTGCCTGTCTTTCATTGCTTGTTTTAAAGCACCTTCCGCCTTATCCCAAACATCATCGCTACCAACTCGCTTTTCAGGACGTAACGCCAGACGGTACTTAATCTCACTAAAACCAAAATCAGCATATACCGACTGAACCAACTCAAGCATCATCGCGACTTCTGATTGAATTTGATCTTCAGTACAGAAGATATGTGCATCGTCTTGCACCATGTTACGAACACGCATCAAGCCATGTAATGCGCCGGATGGTTCACAGCGATGGCAATTACCAAACTCGGAAAATCTTAATGGTAAATCTCTATAGCTTTTTAAACCCTGATTAAACACCTGCACATGGCATGGGCAATTCATTGGCTTCACGGCATAATGGCGATTTTCTGTTTCAGTAACAAACATCTCATCTCTAAAATTTGCCCAATGGCCTGATTTTTCCCAGAGAACTTTGTCAACTAATTGCGGTGTTCTGATTTCTTGATAACCAAAATCAACCAATCGATTGCGCATATAGCGCTCGAGCTCTTGATAAATTGTCCACCCTTTAGGATGCCAAAATACCATCCCAGGAGCAATATCCTGAAAATGGAATAGTTCTAAGCTCTTCCCTAATTTACGATGATCTCGTTTTTCGGCCTCTTCTAAACGGAATAAGTAGTCTGCCAAAGATTTTTTATCAGCCCAGGCAGTACCGTATATACGTTGCAGCATTTCGTTATTCGAATCACCACGCCAGTATGCGCCAGCTAATTTAGTCAGCTTGAATGCCTTCAAAAAGCCGGTTGAAGGGACATGAGGTCCACGACAAAGGTCTTCGAAATCACCTTGCTTATACAACGATAACACTTCATTTTCAGGAATATCGGCAATAATCTTCGCTTTGTACTCCTCGCCTATGCTCTTGAAATATTGAATGGCTTCATTGCGGGGCAATTCTCTACGCACTACAGGATAGTTTGCCTTGGCCAGCTCAGTCATTTTTGCTTCGATTGACTCCAAATCTTCCGGAGTAAATGCCCTTTGAAACGCAAAATCATAGTAAAAACCATCTTCAATAACAGGTCCTATAGTCACTTGCGCTGTAGGAAAAAGACTTTTAACTGCTTGTGCTAATAAGTGGGCTGTAGAATGACGAATGACTTCAAGGCTTTCTTCTTGTTTTTCAGTAAGAATAACCAATGCACAATCATGTTCAATTAGAAAAGAAGTATCAACCAAACGATCGTTAATGCGACCGGCCAATGCAGCTTTAGCGAGGCCAGGGCTTATACTATGAGCCACATCATAGACCGTTAAGGGCGCTTCAAAATGTTTGATACTTCCATCAGGTAATTTAATGTTTGGCATAATTTTATCCGTAAGCACTTCTTTTCAAAAAAAAACCCTGCATGGCAGGGCTTAAACCTTAATAAGAGGAGTCAAGCAAGCATCGTCCCAAATGAAAGTGGGCGCTCCTGGAATACGATTTAGTGCATGGTAGGCACGAGTGGGATCGAACCACCGACCACCACCATGTCAAGGTGGTGCTCTACCACTGAGCTACGTGCCTATAAAACGACCTGCATATACATTGGGGTGAAGTATATAATAAGGTGCTATTATAAAGCAATCATTTAGATTACTTTGTCTTAATAAATAATGTAACCCCTTCTGAACTCAGGGCTTGTGCGCAAAACACTCCCCAGCGGAGTCATCTAGAAAGGCTTAAATGGAGGGGAACCATTCAAGCCATGAATTTGCGAGGTTAACTGCTATGAGTTATCCACTTTTTCTTCTGTTGGACTGGATGGTGATATTTGTTCCGTCTTCTATCACCGGCTTCCTTGTTTGGGACTAATAGAAAACCTTTCCCTCGGTTTCGAAGCCATTATACTTTTTTACCCATTAATGTCAACTTTAAATTTCCAAAGGAAACCAATGGTTTCCAAATGTGCTTATTTTGAATTTCAGGTTTCGTTTTGTTATACTTTTTTTACAATAAAATGAAATCTCCTCAAGTCACTATGGAAAAAGTTAATCTGGCAAAACAATTCGCTGATCGATTACGTGATGCCATGCTCGCAGCAGGATTTACTTCACAACGATCTACTTCAGGTATCTCTATCCATAAGCTGTCTGAAATTACAGGATATTCCCTACAAATATGTCGCAAGTACCTCCGCGGCGAGGCCATCCCTGAACCGGTCAAATTGATGGAAATTGCGACTAAACTTCATGTGTCCCCAGGTTGGCTATTATTTGGAAACTCGCCACATGATCAAGGAACTGATCGAGAAAAAGTAACGGTTAATAAAAATTTGCTTCACTATCTCTTCTCCAGAGCATCATGTCTTTATAACAGCACACTCGCGGAACAAGAAATACCAAATTTCTTAATGGAATTAATTAACGACCTGAGTCTAATTAATGCGGATGAAGGGCAGTCTAAAAAAATTATTGATTTAGCTTTAGCTTCAGTAAAGCACTTTAGCCATGGGGTTACCTAAGCCATTATTTGAGAGATTGATATTCAATTAAGCCACTTTGTTCACAGTCCCACATTTCTTCATTTGCCTCAATAGTGGTATACTTGCAATTTAAAAAAACACTCTGAGCTTCATATGTTACTCCATTATCTTTTCATCATCGGCATTTGTGTTGAAGCAATCACCGGTGCATTAGCAGCCGGCCGCAAGAAAATGGATTTTTTTGGTGTCATGCTCATTGCAAGTATTACGGCATTAGGCGGTGGTACAGTAAGAGATGCCTTATTTAATACTTATCCACTGACCTGGGTAACACATCCTGAATACCTGCTGTATACCTCATTATGTGCGTTTCTAACGATATTTATTGCCCATTCATTGATTCGCATTATGAAAATATTTTTAATTCTTGACGCGCTTGGATTATCTACTTTCGTCATTATTGGCACCCAAAAAGCACTAAATCATGGCTTATCCCCGAGTATCGCTATTATTAGTGGTATGCTCACCGGTATTTGTGGAGGCATGTTGCGGGATATTTTATGCAATGATATCCCCCTGGTGTTAAGAAAAGAACTCTATGCCGTGATTGCTCTTGCTGGTGCATTACTTTTTATTGTTCTCGATTATTTTCATACCCCAGAAAATATCAACATCATCATCACACTAATCAGCATTTTTACAGCACGTCTTTTAGCTATTTTCTTTCATATTGAAATACCCATATTTGACTATTCAGAAAGTATCAAAAAACGGAAACGGAACTCCTAGGGAGAGGACTGTCGCGGGGATACGGCTAAGGCAGCTGCGATTAAATTCCCTCATCCGCCCTAACAAGCACCTTCTCCCCAATGGGGAGAAGGAAAATTTCTGCGTTACACTCGCACTACTTATCACACTTCTTTGACTTCGAGGATGCTCACTTCCTCAACAGGCACATCTGCATGGCCCATTCGTTGCCCTGTTTTTACTTTGGCAATAGCATCCACAATATCCATTCCTTCAACGACTTCACCAAAGACACAATATCCATATCCTTGCATGTGGTCACCACTGTAGTTTAAGAATGCATTATCCGCAACATTAATGAAAAATTGCGCTGTTGCAGAATGAGGATCCATGGTGCGCGCCATGGCAATCGAGCCACGTTTATTGGGCTTTGCATTTTTTGCTTCATTCTTAATAGGCTCATTCGTAGCTTTCTGCTTCATACCGGAGTCCAGTCCACCACCTTGAATCATAAAACCGGCAATAACACGATGGAAAATTGTATTATTATAAAAACCACTGCGCACATAATTAAGAAAATTTTCTGCTGTAGCTGGAGTATTTTCTGTATCTAATTGTAGATGAATATCACCTTTAGATGTGCTGATTACAACCATTTTATCTCCTGTTATTTTTTAGATTAATTGATGAACCCCATACAAAAAACCTTGCTTTTTATATGGATATTGTCTTCGTTAATGACGTAAACAGGCATAAGATGCCTTTTAATTCGAACGTTCGTTAATTATCAACTCGCGCATTTTATCACAAACATCGTGCATTACATGAACATTATGAATACTTGCCAAAGCAGTAAATAAATTTGTTTTTTGTTTTGCTAAATGATGTAAGTAAGAACGTGAATAATTTTGGCACGTATAACAAGAACACTGTGCCATAATTGGCGACATATCGTCAGCAAAACATGATTTCTTGATTTGAATTCGCTCATTCTCATAGTCACTGGCAAAACGTAACCAATTGCCTTCTCGAATTAACTCACCACAATATAAAGAACCATGACGTGCGTTACGTGTTGGAGCGACACAATCAAACATATCTATTCCTTCGGCAACTACATCTAAAAGATCCTGTGGCGACATGCCAACACCCATGGTATAGCGTGGTTTGTTTTCTGGTAAATACTCGCGCACCCACCGAATGACTTCAACGGTAGTTTTCATATCAAAACCGATTGTCTCTCCACCAATTGCAATACCATCGGTATTCATTGAAGAGATAAAATCCGCACTTTCCCGGCGCAAGTCTTTAAAGGTTCCTCCTTGAATAATTCCAAATAGCGCCTGTTGGTAACCATATCGTGAGTTTGGATGTTGGTGGTGATATTGTATGGATTGCTTTAACCAACGATGGGTCCGGTTCATGATGTGCTGAACTTCATCTTTAGTACAACTATCTGGCGTACACTGATCAAAAGCCATAATAATATCCGCACCAATGATCTTTTGCGTTTCCAGTGACATTTCAGGGGTCATATGAATTAATCGCTGGCTGCCAGGTAATGTAAAGTGAGCTCCTTGCTCATCGATAGTACAAATTTCCTTGTTCTTTGAAAGACTAAAAACCTGAAATCCCCCGCTATCTGTTAACATGGGGCCGTGCCATCCCATAAAAGGATGCATCCCACCAGCTTTTTCAATAACTTCCATCCCTGGGGCACACAACATATGGTACGTATTCCCACCTAAGATAATTTGGCTGTGTGCGTCCCGCAACTCTGCGGGAGTCATATTATTTACACCAGCGCGAGTCCCAACTGGCATAAAAACAGGGGTAATAAATTCACCATGGGCGGTTGTAACACGTGTCACGCGTGCTTGGGTTGCGGCGTGTTTATGTAACACCGTGCAAGAAAAAGTATTCATTTACTAAAAATAGCTCAAAAATGGCGATAATAGCTAAGTCAGACATGGATTACCAGCATTAGTCATGTTAACAATGAGTCAATCTATGATATTATGCGCAAACCAATGGAAGCACGGTCCTATTCATTTCAATTCTAAAAAGGATAATATATGTCCAGTTCGAATGCTAATTTATTCATGATTGACATAGAGGGTATTGAACTTTCAGATATTGAACGGGAAATCATAAAACATCCCAATGTAGGAGCCGTAATCCTTTTCACGCGTAACTTTATAAATCCTCAGCAATTAGAACGTTTAATTCGTCAAATCCGTGACATCAATCCCGATATTTTTGTAGCAACCGATCATGAAGGTGGTTTTGTGCAACGTTTTTCACGCCATGGATTTCGTTCATTGCCAGCATCCCGGGTTTATGGTGATGTATATGACCTAAATCCCGAGGTCGGCACCAAACTTGCACGACAATATGGCGAACTTATGGCCAGAGACTTGTTAGCTTGTGGTATTGATTTAAGCCTCGCGCCAGTGCTTGATTTACATGCCCAAAGCCATGTCATAGCTCGCCTGGATCGCGCTTTTCACCACGATCCTGAGGTCATTATTGCTTTAGCAGGCGCCTTTATCGAAGGCATGACGGCAGCCGGCATGCCGGCCGTCGCCAAACATTTTCCAGGCCATGGCTCCGTCAATGCGGATTCACATGTTGCCATGCCCGTTTCTTATGCCACCATGGAAGAGCTGAAAGCGAACGATTTAAAACCTTTTATGGAGCTTTTCAATAAGAGGCTACTCAACGCGGTCATGCCTGCGCATGTCACTTACAAAGCAATTGATGCCAACAAACCTGCTGGTTTTTCAACAATTTGGTTGCAAGAGATATTACGCAATGAACTCCAGTTTGAAGGTTTAATTTTAAGTGATTGCTTGAGCATGACTGGTGCCGATATAGGGAATTTAATGACTCGAGCTGAAGAAGCACTTAAAGCGGGTTGTGATATGTTGATCGTCTGCCACCAACCACGCCCAGTATTACTCGAATTATTACAAACAATCACCTACTCCCAATCATCGGAATCAGTCGCTCGGATTACTCATTTTAAAAATCAAATGCTTCGCTTTGCCTATCCGGAAAAAAATCAACTCACGCCCTATTTATCAGAGCGAGCACAGGAAAAGCCCTCTGAGGTTGTTAGCCAAAATCAGCAATTCAACACGTCAGAAACGATTTAATTATCGGCCTAAGGTAGGCTAGGATCTTTTGCCATCATCGGAAGTGCAAGCAAGGCTATTACCACTGTGTAGCCCTGGACAAGCCTCCCAACATTAGAAATGAACACGCTGGGCACTAAGGCTACACAGTGCAACAAACTAGAAATTATCTTGTCGAAACCTGCGTGAACTAGTCTGCCAAAATAAGAAAAATCCTATTAGAGCCATGTATAAAAAGTACATCGCACACCATCCAGGCATTGAGACTCCAAGAAGACGCCAAGTGACCTCAGCACAGTCCCCAGTTCCTAAAAATAAAGCTTTTACTACCGTTTGCCATGGTAAATAGCGCATTAAAATATCCAAGCTTGGCATACACGCGGGAGCTTGGCCTGCAGGTAAGGACTGGAGCCACAATTGACGTAAGGAAAAATATAAGCCGGCACATGCGATGATTATTTGTAAGACACTAATAATACGAGCCTTTTTTAAGGTTCGAAAACTAAATCCCATAACCGCTAGTAATAACAAGACACAAACCCGTTGCATGATGCATAAAGGACAAGGAACAAGGCCGACAATATATTGAAAATAAAAAGAAGCAAATAAGACAAACACAGTCAGAGCTGCATTGAAGGTTTGAATTTTTTTAAAAGTAATTTTTCTCATGATTTTGGCAACATATAAGATATGGCGGCTCGCAGATCGTCATCACTACACTTAATACACGTTCCTTTTGCAGGCATAGCATTCAACCCTTTTATTGAAGAAGCCAGTAAATCATTTAATTCTCTCCCGGCTAAACGCGGTTTCCAATCCTGTTCATTCCTAAATTTTGGTGCTCCCGCAAGACCATCTCGATGGCAAACAATACAATACTTTTGGTAGGTCTCTTCACCAGGCTCTATTTTTGCACCAACTTGACTCACTGCGTTGTTATCAGCTTGAGTTTGACCTTGTACAGAGACTTTCCCTACAGGTTGAATTCTTAATTGTATTTCTCGTTCGCTCACTTCACCACAGGCATATACCGCGAATGAAAAACAAAACAATAACGTTAAAAACTGCAACCTCATGCCCGTACACCCCATGATAATAATTTAGGATAATACCCAGAAGTGAATTTTTTTTCCAGCACGATTAAAACCAAATGAGGGGAAAATCATGTTATTTTCTTGAGACACGCTTCAAACTATAATGAGGGGTCTTTAAGTCAATGCCTTTCATTCATGGCAAAATAAGTTATAAGGATTAGATATGTCAGATTTTGCTGCACTGGAGCCTATTTTACTCATTGCCGATCCGAGAATTCTCGCCATTCCGGTAATTGATAATCAAGAGCCGATGATCGATTTAATAAATCATCCGGGAATTAGCTATGGCCCTTCTCCAGAAATACCGAATAATACTGATTACACCAAAATGCGCAAAACAATTTATGAAAAATTAAAAAATGCTCAATCCTTGTTACCTGCAGGATTACGTTTTTGTTTGTATGAATGTTATCGGAGTCTCACCCTACAAAAATCGCTTTTTGATACACGTCATGAGAAAGTAAGAAAGAGACATCCTGAATGGTCTGCCGAACAGATTTTTACGGAAACAACTCGAATGGTTTCCCCGGTAATCAACCAAGACGGTTCACCCAATATTCCGCCTCATTCAACCGGCGCCGCGATAGACGTTTACTTAATCGATGAGCAAGGAGAAGCCATTGAAATGGGAATTCACCCAAAAGATTGGATGGAGGATTTGGATGGCTCCCTATCACTCACTGCTTCAGAGATTATTACTGAGGAAGCGAAGCAAAATCGGAAAATCATGAGTCAGGTGTTAGAGGCTGTTGGTTTTGTTAATTACGGTAATGAATATTGGCATTGGTCTTATGGAGATCGATATTGGGCTTATTACAAACAAAAGCCTTATGCGATTTATGACAGTTACAAATAATTTGCTCTTAGAGCCTGTCGGTTGGGCCAAGGTCCCAACCGAAATCCTATGCAACAAAACACGATGGCCCCATTCGACAACTTCTTGAAAATTAGGTTATATTTCACTAGTTATTATTTGTTATGGATGTACCACAATAAGGAAATGATATGGCAAACACGAACGAAATCTACACTCCAAGCGCGATAAGACGTAATTGGGGTTGGCTGTTAGGCTTAGGAATACTACTTGTTTTTCTAGGCTGCATCGGCTTGAGCATGGTCATTGGCCTGACATTGGTCAGTATGTATTTCTTTGCGGCCTTGCTCACTATCTCCGCACTCTTTCATTTTATTGATATTTTTAAACACCGAGACTGGAAGGGTATATTCTGGCAAGCAATAATTGCGGTTTTATACCTGATTGGTGCTGGGGTTGTCTTCTATGATCCCTTTTTAGCATCTACGTTGATTACTGCACTCTTGGCAGGCGTTCTCATTGTTATTGGTATCACACGAATCATTTTGGCCTTATCTTTAAAAGAAGCAAGCGGATGGGGTTGGCTCCTATTTGCAGGAATCCTCGCCATCATTCTCGGCATCCTAATCATCATGCAATGGCCAGTTAGTGGTTTGTGGGTCATAGGAATGTTCATTGCAATTGATATGATTATTAATGGTTGGACATATATTTTTATTGCTCTTTCTGTGCGTGCATCCATATAGTGAACATAGTATGATACTGCATCTTTTCTTTGATGCAGTATCCTATGAGCTCAAGAACTTTACGTATCGCAACACGTCAAAGCCCACTAGCCTTATGGCAAGCGAACCATGTTCGAGATTTACTGTTAAATAAAAGGCCCCATCTGCAAATAGAGTTATTACCCATGAGCACATCTGGGGATAAGTTCCTTAAGGATAAACTTCAGGTTATTGGCGGGAAAGGTTTATTTGTAAAAGAGTTAGAAGAAGCTTTGTTAGATAAGCGAGCTGATTTTGCCGTTCATTCCTCAAAAGATATGCCTGCAGAATTCCCTCAAGGCCTTGAGCTCATTGCGATTTGTAAACGAGATAACCCATTCGATGTCTTTGTCAGTTACCAGCATAAGGATCTCCACACGTTGCCAGCTCAATCTATTGTCGGAACCTCGAGCCTGAGACGACAATCGCAATTATTAGCGTACCGGCCCGATTTAAAAGTTAAATCCTTACGAGGTAATATCAATACCCGACTTGAAAAGCTCAAGTCAGGAGAATATCAGGCAATCATCTTGGCTGCTGCAGGTCTTGAGCGTATGGGCTTCACCGAGGTCATCACAGAGCAATTATCAGCTCAGATTATGCTCCCGGCCTGTGGCCAAGGTGCTCTAGCAATCGAATGCAGAAGCGACGATGACGAAATTCGGGCACTCCTTGTCGAACTCAACGACCCCATATCGTCTATTTGCGTACATGCGGAGCGTAAGGTCAATGCACTCTTAGGTGGTAACTGTCATGTACCTTTAGCGGTTTTTTGCTCACCCATGGCGAATAATCAGCTTGCTTTAAAAGCAAAAATTTTAACTGTTGATGGTTCACAAATCATCCAGAGCATGCAAACTGGGCCATTAGAAGAGGCAACTCACTTAGCTGAACATTGCGCCCAATCTTTGCTGGCTCAAGGTGCAGCAAATCTTCTTGCATCAGTCCCAAAATGAACAATTCTCTGTATGGCTTACGTATTTTAAATACTCGCCCACGTAGCCAAGCGAGTCAGTTGAGTGAAAGCATCCGTGACGCAGGAGGCACAGTAATTGAGCTACCCGCCTTAGAAATTAAAGCGAGCAACACTCGTTGGATTAGTTTACTACCCAATTTGAAAACGATAGACCAGGCTATTTTTATCAGTGCTAATGCAGTTCATTATTGTTTTACGCAATTAAACCAACACCAGATTGAATGGCCATCTTCCATTCAAGTCATTGCCATTGGCCAGGGAAGCGCGGCAGCACTTCACGAATTCAACATCCAGGTGAGTGCAATTCCCGATGTGCCTGACAGTGAGCATTTATTGGCATTAAAAACGTTACAACAACCAGAAAAGCAAAACGTGCTACTATTTAAGGGAGAAGGAGGCAGGCCACTTATTGAGGAGCAGTTAATAAAAAGAGGAACGAACTTGCTGGTTCTCGAGGTGTATAAACGAGTTATTCCTCAAATCAGCACTCAATTGGTGCAATCGATATGGCGCGATGATTTAGTGGACATTATACTGTTAACAAGTGAACAGTCCCTGCATAACCTTTTTAAACTATTTGGTAAAGAGGCCCATGATTGGCTCCGTAATAAAAAATGGCTCGTGATTAGTGAGCGTCTGGCTCAAGTTGCCTCTTCATCGGGTATAAGAAATATTAGGATATGCCACCCTAGCCGGGTGATGGATACATTGTTTGACTACGTAAACAAGGATTAATTTATGGCAAACGGCAACGAAGAACAAATACAAAAATCAAAAAAAGCACCTAATACGACGCAAGTTGAGAAAGTAAAACCAAAAAGCAATACTTCTGTTTCAAAAAACAACTATCTGATCACCGCATTAGCTTTTATTGTTGCCTTAGGTGCCTTAGGGATTGCTTCCTATACCTTTTCTCTCAACAAACAATTGCACGATCAATTAAATACAGCGCAAAGCAATATCACCTCCCAGTTACAGCAACTCGATCAAAAACAAGAGCAAACTCAAGAGCAAATCAATACTAAAACAAATAATGCCGAAGAAACACAGACTCAATTACAAACTAAATTTGAAAACTTGAGCAAACAAGTACAAACTGCAATGAGCCAAAGGTTTTATCAAAAACAGGATTGGATTCTTCTCAAAGCACGTTACTATCTTGAATTAGCTCAAATCAACGCGCATTGGAGTAATGGTGTTGATGCAACAGTCGCTTTATTGGAGCAAGCCGACCAGCTCTTAAAACAAATAAACAATCCTAAGATTTTTAATATACGGCAGGCAATAGCCAAAGATATAGCACAAATGCAAGCCTTGCCCTCTGTAGATATTGCAGGTTTACTCAGTCAATTGGATGCCGCTCAAAACAGCATCAATGATTTGAGCATTCCATTACCTGTCTCGGAGAAGCCTGCTCCAAAAAATGCAACGCCTTCACCCAATAATTCTTCTTGGCGATCTCGTTTACAAAGCAGTATGAGCGTGCTGGAAAAACTTGTGGTAATTCGTCGCCATGATCAGGAGATAAAACCTCTGATGTCTCCCTTATTTGAGGCGATACTCAAAGAAAAGCTCCGTCTAAATCTCCAAGAAGCCCAATGGGCGGTTCTTCATCAAAATGCCTTTGTTTACCAATTGGTTCTCAAACAGGCGATTAATAATCTGAGCACGAATTTTAATAAAGATACGCCAAATACAGCTGCTTTAATCAAAAAGCTCACTGATTTACTGCAGGTGAATATCACTCCCAAAAGACCAGAACTGGGCTCGGCTCTCCCTATGCTCAATGAATTGATTGACGCAAAGAGGACACCTGTGAATCAATCCTCAAATGAGGAAAATAGCACTGGAGGAAATCAATAATGCTTCGTCTTCTCTTTGCTTTTTTGATTTTACTGGGCGCTGTAGCTTTAGGAATTCAACTGAATAAAGATCCCGGTTACGTACTCGTTGCAATCAACCATTGGACTATTGAAACAACGGTTTGGGTCGCTGCTTTTGGCCTGATTATTTTGTTCATTATCTTGTATCTTATTCTGCGTTTATTCCAGCAAATTTCTCGTACTCCAAGTGCATTAACTCGATGGCATTCCAAGCGTCTGTCTCAAAAAGCACAAGCCATTACTCGTAAAGGATTGATTGAATACAGCGAGGGCTATTGGCTCAAAGCAAAAAAACATTTAATTCAGGCCTTACCCAACACGGATACCCCTTTACTTAATTATTTGACGGCTGCCAGAGCAGCCCAAAAAATGGGCGACAACCAATTACGCGATGATTATTTGCGTGAAGCACAGCAATCAATGCCTGAAGCCAAAATTGCGGTGGAATTGACGCAAGCAGAATTGCAACTTGCAAATCATCAATGGGAACAGGCTCTGGCAACCTTAAAACATTTACATGATATCGCACCACGTCATCCCTATGTTTTAAAACTTATCATGCAACTTTATCAAGAGGTAAAAGACTGGCCGCAACTCATTACTATTCTCCCTGATTTAAAGAAATACCAAGTTGTTAATCCCCAGGAGTTTGCTTTATTGCAATATACCGCTTACTTACAAAGAATGATTGATCTGGTAAGGCAAAATCAGGCAGAAGCCGTACATACTTTTTTTCATTCACTACCTAAAAGTTTGAGCGATGAACCCAATATCATCGCCGAATACATTGGCTTCTTAATAAAGAGGGCAGACTACACAACCGCCAATGATTTATTGCGGCGTGCATTACGTAAAGACCTTAGCCCCCAATTGATTAGGCTTTATAGTTTATTACCCACGGATGAAAAACAACTCACTTTTGCTGAAGGATTACTGAAAAAACATGCTCATTCAGCAGCACTCTATTTATGTTTAGGACAAATTTGCATGAAACGTAAATTGTGGGGAAAAGCTAAATATTATCTTGAAAAATCCAATGAGATTGAACCTACGGCTCTTGCCTACGAAATTCAGGGACAACTGCATGAAAAACTGGGTGAAGAAGCACTTGCGTGTAAAAGCTACAAACAAGGTTTAGGATTAATGACAAAAGAAGTTTACATCGAGAGCAATTAATTCAAGCAGATAGCATTATCTCGAACAGCGCGAGGATCTTCAGCATGGGAAATAAAATGCACACATCAGAAGATCCTTCGCCGTAGAGCAAATTGTTCTATAAAAATTTGGGATGATGACATGCATCATTACAATTTATATTCGTCTTTTCTACCTGAATGGTCACATGTTGAATGTTAAAGTCATGGCGTAATTGCTCAACCCATTCGGACCTTAATGCATCAGGAAGTTCTGCATCAGGCATATATAAGTGAACTGACATGGCATTTTCCTGGGTGCTTAGGGCCCAAATATGTAAGTCATGGAATCCTTTTACTCCTGGCTTACCCAATAAAAAATCGCTAACAGCATTCCAGGAAATATTCTCTGGAACCCCATCGATGATAAGCCTGAAACTTCCAGAAAATAAGGACCAAGTTCCTTTTAATATAATTAATGCAATGCATAAACCAACTATTGGGTCTATCCAAAGCCAACCAGTCCAATACAAAAGCGCAGCCGATAGAACAACGCCAACAGAAACCAAGGCATCATAAAATAGATGTAAATAGGCACCTCGAATATTCAAGTCATCAGAACCACGAGCAAACAAGAGTGCCGTGGCAAAATTAATTATTATTCCTACACCAGCAACGATCATCACAGATACTGCTTGAACCTCTGAGGGCGAAAATAATTTATAGACTGCCTCTGTAGCAATAATTCCGCATGTAAAGACTAATAGAATTCCATTGGCTAACGCAGAGAGAATCGATGTTTTTTTTAAACCATAGGTAGCCTTCATCGTAGGTGCACGTTTCATTAGCACCGTAGCGATCCATGCTAATACCAAACCCAAAACATCACCTAAATTGTGAAACGCATCTGCCAATAAACTGGTCGAATTAGATATATAAGCAAAAGCTATCTGTAAAATCACAAAAAGACCATTAGCGATTATCGAAATGATAAATGCTCTTCCATAAGTAACAGCAGCATCGTGCCCGTGATGGTGATGTGAATCACCATGTGAGTGAGTACTCATAAGGCTCCTTCGTCTTTTGGTTCTTCAGTATAATAGTTTATACCGATTTTAATTCGATCACGTTCTTTTTGTTTCCGCCAAGCATTGGTATCACGTAAAGAATAGACACATCCACAGTATTCTTGCTTATAAAATTCCTCGCGTTTTGCAATTTCATACATGCGCTCTGATCCACCATTTTTACGCCAATTATAAGTCCAATATTCCAAGTTGGGATATTTACTTGCAGCGCGAATGCCACAATCATTAATTTGATTCATATCTTTCCAACGGGAAATTCCCAAGGAACTGCTGATCACAGGAAAACCATGCTCATGAGCATATAACGCGGTTCGTTCAAAACGCATATCAAAACACATGGTGCAACGTTTACCCCGCTCGGGTTCCCATTCCAAACCTTTGGCTCGAGCAAACCAGTTGTCTTTATCATAATCTGCATCGATGAATGTGATATTGTGTTTTTGTGCAAAATTAATGTTTTCGTTTTTTCTGATTTCATACTCTTGAACAGGATGAATGTTCGGATTATAAAAAAAGATTGTAAAATTTATCTCTGAACTAATAAGCGCCTCCATAACCTCACCCGAACAGGGGGCACAACATGAATGCAGTAACAACTTGTCTGCAGCGTTAGGTAATTCCAATCGCTCTCTTTCTATCATTTGGGTACATCCGGTAAATTTATAAAATGGTGACGATAATATACCAATTCTGCTATGGAATCTTTAATATCGTCTAATGCCAGGTGCTTTGATTCTTTAACAACCCCATTCAACAACTCAGGCCGCCAACGGATCGCTAACTCTTTCAGCGTGCTGACATCCAAATTTCGGTAATGAAAAAACGCTGCAAGTTCTGGCATATATTTGTATAAAAATCGCCTATCTTGGCAGACGCTATTACCACACATTGGTGACTTTCCTTTATCCAAATACTGTTTTAGGAAATCGATGGTTAATTGTTCCGCTTGCGCCTCACTAATTTGACTTTCCAAAACTCGCTTGACCAAGCCGGATTGCCCATGTTGTCTGGTATTCCAAGAATCCATACCATCCAGTAACGTTTTTGGCTGGGAAATAGCAAAAACGGGCCCCTCAGCAATGATATTTAAATGAGGATCAGTCACAACTGTAGCAAGCTCGATGATCCTGTCTTTTTCAGGTTCAAGCCCAGTCATTTCCAAATCTATCCAAATTAAATTTTGATTATTTTTCATTTATCTTCCAGGAGTTTAAGATCAGTTCAACACATGCCACTCGTCGTTGGTGTAACGCATGTTTAATTGCTTCACCCTTATAACCTTCAGTAATCAGGGCTTGGCTATTCACTTTAGCACATTCAGTAAGCAAATAATTCCATAATTTACCTTGTCGGTAATCAATATTTCGGCCACAGCCCTCGGCATCGGATTGACATGCAATCAACATATTATAGAAGAGATTAGGGCGGCGAAATGCATCACTATGCTCTAAGAGCTTCACAATAGTACTTGCATTTAATTCAAATAAACGATGAATATTCAAATGAAATCGCGAAGTCATCCTTGCAAGGGCACGATACTCATTGGGGATACGTAGTCGAGAACATAAGCTCTCAATAATAGCAACTCCACGCTCCTCATGACCATGATGACTTGGCCAATTATACATCGGTGACGAAGCCTTGCCTAAATCATGCACCAATGCGGCAAAACGAACTACGGGATCTGGAGATAAACCCGCTGCTGCAAGTAAAACCAACAAAGTATGAATACCACTATCTACTTCATGATGATACCGATAAGGATTGGGAACACCAAATAATGCATCAATTTCAGGCAAAACCACGCGTAATGCATCACAGGAACGCAGGGTACTAATAAATTGCTCTGGATTTTTTTCCGTTAAACTTTTCTGCCATTCTTGCCAAACTCGCTCAGCAACCAAATGAGTTAATTCGCCTCTTTGAACCATCGTATACATTAATGAACGGGTTTCATCCGCCAATTTAAAGCCTAAATGATGAAAACGTGCCGCAAAACGAGCAACACGCAACACGCGTACTGGGTCCTCTACAAAAGCAGGAGAGACATGACGAAGTAACTTAGCCTCTATATCCCTTCTCCCTTGATAAGGATCAATAAGGTGCCCATGCTCATCCATCGCCATGGCATTAATGGTTAAATCGCGACGTGCTAAATCATCTTCCAAAGTTACAGTGTTACTAAAATTGCAGTAAAAACCATAATAACCTGGAGCGGATTTTCTTTCAGTACGTGCTAAAGCATATTCCTCACCGCTCTCTGGATGCAAAAAAACAGGAAAATCACGTCCAACCTGTTTGAATCCTTTGGCTAATAAATCATCGGGGCTAGAGCCAACAACAACCCAGTCCCGTTCATTTACTGGAAGATTCAATAATTGATCACGAACAGCACCACCAACCAAGTAGACTTTCATTAATTTTAATTTACCTTCATACTGTATGATTATTTAGCTCTGATTTGCCTCACCGAGCTAAGAATATTTAATGATTATATTATAGATCCGGACTATGAGTAAAAGACGTATTAGTAAGCAACAAACGGCACGCATTGAAAAAATTCAACGAAATTATCATGAAAACAAAAAAAATCATGACGATTTGGCTGATGGCCTCGTGCTCACTCGATTTAGCAGACATGTTGAACTCGAAGACCATGAGGGAAACCATGTCCGGTGTTCCATTAGACCCAATCTGGAGACATTAGTTGCAGGAGATCGGGTAATTTGGCAAACAGAGGGAACAAATCAAGGTGTAGTAGTCAGTCTTTACCCTCGAAGCAGCGTCTTGGCAAAACCAACCAGCTCCGGTGTGGTCAAGCCGGTTGCAGCTAACATCACACAACTCATCATTGTGATCGCCCCGAAACCTGAAATTTCGTGGCCGTTACTTGATAGCTACCTGGTGATGGCAGAAACCCTACACTTGCAAGCCGTAATTCTATTGAATAAAACGGATTTGCCTTGCGAAGCCCTAAAAGAACAGTTACTTCTTGATTATGGGAGGCTTCACTACCCAATCTTACAAACAAATAAACACTGTCCTGATGGCTTACAACCACTGAAAGATAGATTAAATCATCACATCAGTGTGTTTGTGGGACAATCTGGCGTAGGGAAATCATCACTTATTTCCAATATTTTGCCTCATGAACAAAATATTTCCATAAATGAAATTTCGGAACTATCAGAGTTAGGCAGGCATACAACCAGCAACTCACGTTATTATCATTTACCAAGCGGTGGTGCCTTAATCGATTCTCCGGGCGTTAGGGAGTTTAGTTTATGGCATATCGATGCTGCAGAAATTGCTCGTGGCTACCCTGAGTTTAGCCCCTATCTGTCACAATGCAAATTTCGCAATTGTACCCATAAAGACACACCTCATTGTGCCATTATTAGAGCGAAGAAAGAGGGTTTCATTTCAGAAAGACGGTATGAAAATTTTATTAAGCTCTGCAGTCAATACGCCAAATAAAGTTTGGCTTGAGTGAAACAAAAGCCAAACCTAATTTTTTGAGCCAAACTCCATCTCTCCTCGGCATCATAGGAAACGCGCAAAAACCACCTGAATGCGGGCGAGTTGCATTTATAAAAGCACTAGGTATATTGACCTATATAATAATCATGTATAGGTCGGCCACAATCCTTGACGTTTTCCTTTTGTGCTGCGCTTAAAATTGGATGGCTTATTTTCATTAAGTAATTACTGATGGCCTCTCCAAGTCTCGGTTCAATATTGAGCTTGGATAATTGAGTTTTATACTCGATCATCATTGCTTCAACATCTTTTATACCTTCAGGCAGATGAAATAAATTTTTAACATCAAGTTTAGCGAGTTGTGGAAAGAATCCCAATGATGAGCATGTTGGACGTTGGCATAGGTCAGATAGTTGTCTATTGATATATTTGGTACAATTACTGAGAAAATTAGACTTAGCTATTTTCGGATCACATGTTGCAATTAATCTTAGCATATAGACGCGGTGATCCTCACTTAATCTCTCTAGAAACTCAGTAAACAAGATATTCACGCGTAATTGCTTCATGAGCTCATTTTGATTTTGGGCATAAGTTTGAATTATGTCATCCATTAATGCATTGATCTTCTTTTGAAGCGACTCATTCCTTGTATCAAAAAGCTTCAAGGCATTAAACAATATTTCAGGTTCAACCCAATAAACACCGAGTTCGTTTAACTTACAATTCTGTACAAGCTCCAACCATTTATCCGTTGAGCTACTTCGAGTCAACCAGGTAAACCAGCTATTGTCTTCCCTTGCAGGAATAATGATATCCTGAATAATCTTGGCATAAGCATCTTCTAAAGCTGTTGGTTTATTTGCTGCAATTAATGGCAACAAAATAGTAAAAATTGCATATGCCTCAGGAAATACTACATTTTTTTTATCCCACAAACTGTGTGTCTGTCGAGTAAAGAAAATGCACAATTCAAACTGGGTAGTAAGTAATGAAACAAGTAGCTTACAACAATTGACAAAAGCATCCGACGGAACAACTGGACGGGATGAGTCCTTAGTGTCTTTGGATAATCCTTGATAAAAAGGGCCTAACTCTTTACTGACAGCCTTTAAACCCGGATTAGCATCAAATAACCACTTGTTTAAGGTTTGGATTTCATAATCCAGGTCCATATAATCATCTGCGGTATAAAGATTGATAAATAGATCCAGCATATACTGCTCATCCTCTTTATACATTACCTTTGTACCATACAAGAAATTTACATCGGCTAATTCATAACGGTATAGACGTGCAAAAAAATTCCTTACTTCATTTTTAAACAGGGAAAAATCTAAATTATTAGCCCGCAAATAGTAGTACCGTTCAACCAATGCGAGCATATGAGGGAGTAAGGCTATAGGCATATTCCCTTGAGTTCTTAAATTAACAAAAACCTTCTTGCGTAAAAGATCCCAAAAGTTTTTGAAATGTTCCTCATTTACACTGACTTCGCGAGCAGTTACTTTGCATAATTTGAGACGAGCTAACTCATCTATTGTCACTGCAGTCAATTTTCTGTCTGATCTATACGTTGATAAGGTAAATTGTCGATTTTCTAAGTGCTTACAAAAACTCCATTTTCGGTATAAAGTCTTGCCACCATGACCTAGATAAAAATTAAAGAGATTTACGGTTTCGTTAAGCGATGAAAAGTCATTTAAATCTTTTTCATTGCTTAAAGTTGGAATTAATATTTTTAAATAATTTATTTTAGCAAGAGGAGCAAGTTCTTTCGCTAAAGCGATCCACGCCAGATTAGAAGCAGATGGATTACGAGTATAATCATCATCTTTATCGACTATTGCTTCCCATCGACTTTTATAGCACGTAAGAAGAAAATGAAGATCATCATTGGTTAATTTAGAGCCAGCTGGCTTTTTCGAGAATCGCTCTGAAAGACATTCAGATAGCACTTTATCACACGGAATCGGTGTGCCTTCCTTTTCAAGCGTTTTGATAAAATCCAAAATTTGTTGGACTAACATAAACTACAACCTATCCTAAATAGAATTAACTTAAACTAAAGTTTAATAAAAATCAATTACACGAACCCGCTGACAAAGTAATTGATGAGCAATAAAGATAAAATATAAGCAAAATTTATAATTTCAATTCGATTACCAGGAGAAACAACAAACTTAAAAATCCTTATCCTGAGTCCAAACATGCTCTGTTATTAAAGTTTATTATTCAAAATGAAAAAAAAAGCGGCTTCGAGAGCCGCTTTTCAGAATAAAACCCTGGCGATGACCTACTTTCACATGAGGAAGCCTCACACTATCATTGGCGCGGGTTCGTTTCACTTCTGAGTTCGAGATGGAGTCAGGTGGTTCCAAACCGCTATGGTCGCCAGGAAAACTGGTTTCACATGATTAATGGGCGCATTATACCCGAATCATGCGTTAGGTAAATAAAGAGTACACATTTTTTTTGCTGATTGGGCGTTAGCCCAACCGGCTTTTCTTGTATTCACATTCAGTTAATCTGAAGTAATTCAGATTATATGGTCAAGACAATCAGCCAATTAGTACAAGTTAGCTGCACACATTACTGCGCTTCCACACCTTGCCTATCAACGTCGTAGTCTTCAACGGGCTTCATGGGAAAACTCATCTTGAGGGAGGCTTCCCGCTTAGATGCTTTCAGCGGTTATCCCGTCCGAACTTAGCTACCCGGCGATGCGACTGGCGTCACAACCGGTACACCAGAGGTTCGTCCACTCCGGTCCTCTCGTACTAGGAGCAGCTCCTCTCAATTTTCCTACGCCCACGGCAGATAGGGACCGAACTGTCTCACGACGTTCTAAACCCAGCTCGCGTACCACTTTAAATGGCGAACAGCCATACCCTTGGGACCTGCTTCAGCCCCAGGATGTGATGAGCCGACATCGAGGTGCCAAACACCGCCGTCGATATGAACTCTTGGGCGGTATCAGCCTGTTATCCCCGGAGTACCTTTTATCCGTTGAGCGATGGCCCTTCCATTCAGAACCACCGGATCACTAAGACCAACTTTCGTTCCTGCTCGAGCCGTCGCTCTCGCAGTCAAGCACCCTTATGCCTTTACACTCTTGGTACGATGTCCGACCGTACCGAGGGTACCTTTGTGCTCCTCCGTTACTCTTTGGGAGGAGACCGCCCCAGTCAAACTACCCATCATACACTGTCCTCATCCCGGATTACGGGACCAAGTTAGAACCTCAATAACAACAGGGTGGTATTTCAAGGATGGCTCCATGAGAACTAGCGTCCTCACTTCATAGCCTCCCACCTATCCTACACAGTTATCATCAAAGTCCAGTGCAAAACTATAGTAAAGGTTCACGGGGTCTTTCCGTCTAGCCGCGGGTACACTGCATCTTCACAGCGATTTCAATTTCACTGAGTCTCGGGTGGAGACAGTGTGGCCATCGTTACGCCATTCGTGCAGGTCGGAACTTACCCGACAAGGAATTTCGCTACCTTAGGACCGTTATAGTTACGGCCGCCGTTTACCGGGGCTTCGATCAAGAGCTTCTCCGAAGATAACCCCATCAATTAACCTTCCGGCACCGGGCAGGCGTCACACCCTATACGTCTTCTTACGAATTTGCAGAGTGCTGTGTTTTTAATAAACAGTCGCAGCCACCTGGTCTCTGCGGCCCTCTCCAGCTCTGAAAGTAAATCCCATCACCAGAAAGGGCGTACCTTCTCCCGAAGTTACGGTACCATTTTGCCTAGTTCCTTCACCCGAGTTCTCTCAAGCGCCTTAGTATTCTCTACCTGTCCACCTGTGTCGGTTTGCGGTACGGTTCTCTATAAGTTATGGCTAGCAGCTTTTCCTGGGAGCCGGGCATCAATAACTTCGCTGTACACCGAAGTGTCAGCACCACGTCGCACCTCAGAGTTAACAATGGTCCGGATTTGCCTAAACCATCCCCCTACATGCACGTACCAGGACAACCAACGCCTGGCTTATCTAGCCTTCTCCGTCCCCACTTCACCACTTATAAAAAGTCCAGGAATATTAACCTGGTTCCCATCGACTACGCTCTTCAGCCTCGCCTTAGGGGCCGACTCACCCTGCTCCGATTAACGTCGTGCAGGAAACCTGGGACTTCCGGCGTGAGGGCTTTTCACCCTCATTATCGTTACTCATGTCAGCATTCGCACTTCTGATACCTCCAGCAGACTTCTCAATCCACCT
>NZ_JAPHOT010000001.1:2217500-2462500 GCF_026191115.1 Legionella sp. PATHC035
AAATTGAAAGCGCAAGTAAATGAACTATATAGCCTACCACTGTTCCCCAAACCAGTGGTTCTAACTGTAAGTTTGAAAAACACACAATAGCCAGGCAGAGTATAAAAGCTGGAATTGCTTCATATAAAGTGTTCTGATGACGTCCTACCGCTAATAACCAGACGGAAAATAAGCTTATAACCGCTCCTAATGGTGCTAAAAAAATGAGCGTATTTGCCATCGTTTTTGCGATTTCTTTTGTATGATCTGAAAACCCTAGTTCTTGTGTATTGAATATAACCCCAAAAAAGAGATAGCAAGATACCATAAAGAGCAATGCGATAACTAATGTAAACCCCAGTAATTCGCTATAGAAAAATGGAATTTCTTCCGGCGTGTTAGCGCGCATGCGAGCTAGAAGAGGAACTAATACAACAGTTAGAACACTAAGCCAAATTGATAAGGGCCAACTGAGAAGAGAAAAGACAAACAAATAAGCATCAACAATTTCATCCGTACCATAATGCCAGGCGATGGACATTTCTTTGGCTGCACCGATCATTTTACCGAGAAGAATAAAAAGAATGATCCAAAACATTCCGCTTGCTATACGCCGCCATTCCAAACTAAGGCACGCTAATCTCTCTTTAATACCGGACTCTCTAAAAATAAAAGAAATCAATCTGTTTCCCACCAAAAAAAATTTCCCTATAGCCAAGACACCTGCTTTGAATTGTTTCACTATTAAGAATCAGATTATATTCTTGGACGTCTTAAACGGGTTTGAGAGAAAACTTCTTGTTAACATCCCCTCATCAAGTTATAGAACAATATGGGTTCCACTTTTGTATGTGGTTTGTATGTCGATAACATGCTGAACATTATCATAGATTCTGGTTTAGGGAAACTCCCCTATTTGAACGCAAAATGGCCAGGAGGATTATTTTTTTAAAGCTCGAATATTAAGTTTTTTTTGAATATACTATCGCCAACAACATCAATTGGCTATTTGACTCGAGATAGGAATCGCTTTCATAGCAAATTATCAGATGCCAAGTAGCGTTTTAAAAAGGGATAAACAAGTATGGCCGGAATGCAAAATGCGAGCTCTTACGATACTCGTGGTGTCGATATTTTCGTCTTGCTTGGTATGATTTATCGAGAAAGATGGAGCATTCTGTCTTGTACTTTACTGAGCCTAATCGTTGGAATAACCTATATTTATCTGAGCGTTCCTATTTATGAAGTTAAAGCCTATATCTCGGCTCCTAATCAAGGGGATGTGGCTGCATTTAACAAAGGAGTTCTAGCGAACCAATCTTTAATTGACCCCCTGAACGTTAATTCGGTGTATCAAGTTTTTGGCGATCAATTATTGTCTATTTCTCTCAAAAAATATTTCTTTGAACATTATTATCTGTCACATTTACAAGAAAAACCCAAAAATATCATTGTCAAAGCGCATGCCTACAATAATTTTTCCAAGAAACTGTCGATCAATGTAATTAAGAACACTAACCCCGTGCATTATGAAGTAGCCATCAAAGGAACTGAGCCAAAATTAATGGCAGTTTGGTTGCGACAATTTATTAGTTTAGTCAACCACCGCACGGTGCATTCTCTAATTAAGAGTATTGACAAACAGCGTACCATGGCCATTTATAAATTAGAGCATGAGATTGACTTAATAAAAGGTGTTGCCCATAAGCAGAAATTAGATCATATGGCTCAATTACACGAAGCCATCAATATTGCGCAAAATGCAAATATAAACATCCCGGTGGTCAACCAATATCATACGGTAAATGAAACCAATATGGCGTATATGCTTGGGACCCCAGTTCTTCGCGCGAAAATTAAAAATTTATCTGAGAGAGATTCTAATGACCCATTTACTCCTGGTCTACGTACATTGCAAGGCCAGCTTCATTTTTATAAATCATTTGTTATAGAGCCAAAAGAAGTTAAAGTATTCCATTTGGATGGAACAATTGAAACCCCAATTATCCCTGTTGCACCGAAAAAGAAATTGATTCTTACAATATCTCTACTGTTAGGTATACTAGCAGGGGCAGCGTTAGGAATTACCCGAATTTTTTGGCGAAATGTCCATGCGCTAAAAAATTCCTAGTGACAGAAGATCACAAGGTGTACCTTTTGCAAATTAAGAAGCATAAAAATGGTTTGTAGTTTAATCTCTGTACTCTGATTGGAGGTGATGTTTAGTGAAAGTTTTAGTTACTGGAGTAGCTGGATTTATTGGCTTTCATGTGGCACAAAAATTGTGCGAACGAGGTGATGAGGTTATTGGAATCGATAATCTCAATGACTATTACGATGTAAATCTGAAAAAGGCACGTTTACAACAATTGGCTGATTTCGCGTATTTTAAGTTCATTCATCTCGAATTGGCTGATCGAGAATCTATAGCGCAATTATTTGCATCGCATAATTTTCAACGCGTTATTCACCTTGGTGCCCAAGCTGGAGTTCGTTATTCCATTGAAAACCCCTATGTCTATATCGACAGTAACCTAGTTGGTTTTCTTAATATTTTGGAAGGATGCAGACACCATCGTATAGAGCACCTAAGTTATGCTTCTTCTAGCTCCGTTTATGGCGCTAATGAATCCCTGCCTTTTTCAGTTCACGATAATGTAGACCATCCTTTGAGTCTTTATGCAGCGACCAAGAAGGCTAATGAACTTATGGCCCATAGTTACAGCCACTTATACCGACTTCCAACGACAGGACTACGCTTTTTTACAGTGTACGGGCCTTGGGGAAGGCCTGATATGGCGCTGTTCAAATTTACCAAAAATCTTCTGAACGATGAGCCTATTGATGTATTTAATTTTGGAAACCATCGACGAGATTTTACCTATATTGATGACATCGTAGAGGGCATAATAAGGGTACATGATCATCCGGCTACACCCAATAAAGAGTGGTCAGGTAGGACTCCCGATCCTGGTACAAGTGCCGCTCCATGGCGCGTTTACAATATCGGCAATCAAAGCCCTGTCCTTTTGTCTCGTTATATTGAAGTCTTAGAGCAGTGTCTCGGAAAAAAGGCAAAAATGAATTTGTTACCCCTGCAAGATGGGGATGTACCAGATACTTTTGCCGATGTAGAAGCGCTTAAGAATGATGTGGGATATGCCCCAAGTACTCCGGTCGAAGTAGGGATAAAACGTTTTGTGGAATGGTATCTGGATTATTATGCAGTACAATCTGACAAGGCGTTAGAGCAGGTCAGTTGATAATGATGATGTTGGATGAGATTACAATAATTTAAAAATAAAATTGGGACTAAAAGGATGAGCGTTGTTGAAGAAAAAAAGCTTGCAGTAGTTGGTTTAGGTTATGTTGGTTTACCTTTAGCAGTTGAATTTGGCAAAGTGCGTTCGGTAATGGGTTTTGATATTAATGAGAATCGCGTTAAAGAACTTAAAAGCGGCCATGATTCGACTCTAGAAATCAGTGATGCAGAGTTGCGGGAAGCAAAACATTTGTATTTAACATCAATCCCTGAAGAAATTGCTTTTTGTGACATCTATATCATTACCGTACCAACGCCGATTGATCAGTACAAACAACCCGATTTTCAGCCTCTGATTAAGGCCAGTGAAATGATAGGGCGTATGCTGGCTCCTGGTAATATCGTAATCTATGAGTCTACTGTTTATCCTGGTGCTATCGAGGAAGTATGTGTGCCCGTACTTGAACGTACCTCTGGAATGAAATTTAATGAGGATTTCTATGCGGGTTACAGCCCTGAGCGTGTTAATCCAGGTGATAAGCTGCATCGAGTAACAACGATTACGAAGATCACTTCAGGATCAACCCCTGAAGTCGCAGATATTGTCGATGCTTTGTATCAAGAAATTATTGTTGCAGGCACCCATAAGGCCGAGAGCATAAGAGTTGCGGAAGCGGCAAAGGTCATTGAAAATACACAACGTGATTTGAATATCGCATTAATTAATGAATTAGCGATCATTTTCAATAAGTTGGATATAGATACAGAAGCGGTGCTGAAAGCTGCTGAAACCAAATGGAACTTTTTACCGTTTCGTCCTGGTTTGGTTGGTGGGCATTGTATTGGTGTCGACCCTTATTATTTGACACATAAAGCACAAGCGATTGGTTATCATCCAGAAATTATTCTCGCAGGGCGTCGTCTTAATGATGCAATGGGGTCTTACGTGGTGTCTCAGCTGGTGAAATCAATGATTAAACAACGCATCCATGTTGAAGGAGCAAGAGTATTGGTCATGGGATTAACTTTTAAGGAAAATTGCCCTGATATACGCAATACTCGGGTCATAGATGTGGTAACTGGATTAAAAGAATATAATGTATCTGTGGATGTCTATGACCCCTGGGCTGCTGAAGCAGATGTTGAACATGAATATGGACTTTCATTAATTGCACAACCCAATAGAGGAGAATATGACGGCATTATTCTCGCAGTTGCCCATCGACAATTTAAGGAGATGGGTATCGAGATGATTCGCTCTTTTGGTAAAGGACAACATGTTTTATATGATTTAAAGCATGTGTTTTCAGCTGAGGCCAGTGATTTACGTTTGTGATGAACCATCAAAGTGATGAAAGAATGCGCGATTCAATTAAAATCATTCATATTATTACTGGTCTCAACGTAGGCGGGGCAGAGTTAATGCTTCAGCGATTATTGCTGGCTGATCCAGAAACTAAGGACACTGCCATCATCATTACGCTTACAGGCCTAGGGAAAATAGGAACCCACCTCCAATCATTAGGCTATAGAATCCATTCATTCGATTTTCATAAGCTTTGGCATATTCCAATAAATTTTTTGTTGCTCATTAAATTAATAAATTACTATAAGCCAGAAGTCGTACAAACATGGATGTATCATGCTGATTTTATAGGAGGATTGGCTGCGCGTCTGGCAGGTTGTCGTAATGTGATATGGGGCATCAGAACCTCAGGGGCCATCAACAAAAAGAGAACCTATTTGATTATGCGATTATGTGGATTGCTTTCTCATATTATTCCACGAAAAATCGTTTGTGTTGCCAATGCAGCGTTTATTATGACGGAAAAAAAATGGTTGTGATACCTAATGGCTTTGATTTTGATCACTTTAATGCTCAACGTATTGCCCGCTCAACAGTTCGTAATGAATTAGGCTTGCATCCTTCAGAACTTCTTATTGGTTGTGTGGGAAGATTTCATCCGGACAAGGGGCATGATACTTTAATCAAAGCTGTAGCCTTGTTGAGAAATAGAAAAGATCAAAAAATACGTTTTCTATTGGTTGGGCGTGATTGTGAGCAAAATAATTTGGAGCTTATGAGCTTGCTCAATTCGCTTGAGCTAACCGCCCTATTCATTTTGTTAGGCGAGCGAACAGATATTCCTGAATGTCTTGCTGCTATGGACATATTTTGTATGCCTTCCCGAAAGGAGGGTTTTCCTAATGGACTTGGTGAGGCAATGTCTATGGGTTTACCTTGCGTTGCAACCGATGTTGGTGATGTACACGTGTTGGTCGAAGATACTGCGCTATTAGTTGCTCCTGATGATCCAGAAGCCCTAGCTAGAGGGTTAACAGAAATGATTGAAATGGATCCAGACCAACGCAAAATGTTAGGCCAAAAAGCATTGATGCGTGTTCATTCAAAATTTTCTTTAGAAAGTGTCCACGAGCGTTTTTATGCTCTGTATAAGGAGTTATCTCACTGATGTGTGGATTTGCTGGTGTTTTATCCCGAGTGGATTGGTCCGGGATGTCCGAAAAAGTGTTAACCGCAATGTGCGAGTCTCTTGCACATCGCGGACCTAATGATCGAGGTATTTGGTATCAGGCAGAAGCAGGAATTGGATTGGCCCATACTCGGCTCTCCGTGGTGGATTTATCTCCCGCAGGACACCAACCTATGGTTTCAGCAAGCGGTCGTTTTGTTATCGCGTTCAATGGGGAAATATACAATCATTTAAACCTCAGAGAGCGATTAAAAATTAATACTTGGCGAGGCCATTCAGATACCGAAACATTGCTTGCAGGTTTTGAAGCCTGGGGCATTGAAGAGACCATCAAGAACTCTATTGGAATGTTTGCCTTCGCGCTTTGGGATAAGCTGTCACATACTTTAACCTTAGCTAGAGATAGAGCAGGAGAAAAGCCACTGTATTATGGTTGGAATGATAATACCTTTCTCTTTGGTTCAGAATTAAAGGCCTTGAAAATTCATCCCCATTTTAGAGAAGAACTTGATGAGGGCGCCTTAGCTCTTTTTTTGCGTCACAATTATATTCCAGCACCCCATTCGATTTATAGAAATGTGAGTAAATTGCTTCCTGGTACGTTCCTCCAACTCTCACTCGAAAACCCTCAACCGATGATCAAAAGCTACTGGACACTTGCGGGTATTAGCACGGCAGAATCTTTCAAGGGGGACGAACGTGACGCAGTGGATGAATTGGAACGGCTTACAAAAGATGCCATTGCCCAACAAATGATTGCCGATGTGCCCCTTGGCGCTTTTCTCTCCGGAGGAATTGATTCTTCTACAATAGTTGCCTTGATGCAAGCGCAATCGACACGTCCCGTACGAACTTTTTCAATCGGTTTTCATGAAAAGCAATACAATGAGGCTGCTTACGCTAAATCAGTTGCGGAGCATTTGGGAACGCAACATACTGAATTGTATGTTTCCACTGAGGATGCCCTGGCGGTAATTCCCAGACTCCCCTTTTTATATGATGAACCTTTTTCTGATTCATCACAAATCCCCACTTTTCTGGTTTCGGAGTTAGCAAAGCAACAAGTGACGGTTGCATTGACTGGTGATGCCGGCGATGAATTGTTTTGTGGGTATAATCGTTATAAGATGACCGCTCAATTCTGGGGAAAAATTAATAAAATACCCCCGCCTGTAAGAAAAGCGGCTGCCAAATTAATTAAAAACTTTTCCCCAATGACGTGGGATAGGTTTGCTTCGGTCCTTCCTTTATTGGGGCGTTATCCTCAGACGGGATTAAAGCTTCATAAGGGGGCGCATGTGCTAAGGAGTGTCAATGCTCAAGAGGCCTATCGCACGCTTATTTCGCATCATGAAACGCCATACTCGCTGCTCACTGCTGAAGGAGCTGAACCCAATACGTTTATGGATGAAAATCTGGTGCACTTCACCGGTTTAGGTGAGATCAGCAAGATGATGGCAATGGATTTTATTTCCTATCTACCTGATGATATTTTAGTGAAAGTAGATAGAGCGGCTATGGGGGTTTCTCTTGAAACCAGAGTACCATTTCTTGATCATCGATTGATTGAGTTTGCCTGGAGTTTGCCTTTATCTATGAAGTTAAAAGACGGGCAAACTAAATGGCCGCTTCGCCAAATATTATATCGTTATGTGCCAAGAGAGTTAATAGAACGGCCAAAAATGGGTTTTGGTATCCCCTTGTCGGATTGGTTGCGAGGACCTTTGCAAAATTGGGCAGAGACTTTGCTTGATGAACAGCGCTTACATCAAGAAGGTATTTTCAATTCGCAACCTATACGCGACATGTGGAAGCAGCATTTAAGTGGTAAGGGAAATTTTTCGGCTTTGTTGTGGAATATTTTGATGTTTCAGGCGTGGTGGGAAGTACAATAAAAAGCATCAGTAAACTTTGGTCAATAGAACGGTGAGCATTTAGCAAATTAGGGAAAGTACTCTCTAAACGCTGTTGATATGGCAACGAGTACAATGCTAAAATTCAAGCCTTCATAAGGGCTTGTGGTAATTTAATTTTAAATATAATTTGTTTTCAGGATCATACCGAACTAATCAATGGAAAGCGTATTGGTATTTTATGGATAATCAAACTCATAGAATTGCTATGAATCTGGAAGATATCTTAGTGGGGAGTGACTTATAATGCCAAGATTTTCAAATAAAAGTCATCCTCCTAAATTCCTGTTAATCTCCAGTTTTACTGATTCAATTATTAAATTTCGTGGATCCTTGATTCAGCAATTGAATCTTGATGGAGTTGAGGTTCATGTTTGTTCACCAAATATTAGAGTCCCATCCAAAACACGAGACACCTTATTGTCGATGGGCGTGAACCTTCATGATGTATCTTTGCAACGAACAGGAAAAAATCCTTTTGTCGATTTAAGATACTTTATTTCTTTAATTAAAGTGATTCGTAAAATTAAACCGGATTATGTTTTAAGTTATACGATAAAACCAGTTATATATGGAACATTAGCTTCCAGACTTTTAAGAGTCCCCAATATAACCAATCTGATTACAGGCTTAGGTTATCTTTTTATGGGCGATAAAACGCATTGGTTTTATCGTCCTGTCATGTCATTGTATCAGGCCGCGCTCAGATCCTCGCGTTTGGTCATATTCCAAAACAAAGATGACCGACAATTATTGATTGAAAAAAAATTGCTATGCCCTACTGTGAAAACAACCGTAGTGAATGGTTCTGGAGTAGAGCTAGAGACCTATATTAAAGCTCCTTTGCCAAAGGGCATTCATTTTTTATTAATTGCACGCCTATTAGTAAGTAAGGGGATTCGAGAGTATATTGGAGCAGCTCGATTGGTTAAGAAAAAGTATCCCGATGCAACATTTACGATGGCAGGCTGGATTGATGAAGGACCGGATGCTATCTCGAAAAAAGAACTGGATGCGTGGATTGACGAAGGAGTAGTAAATTATTTGGGGTTTCTTGAAGATGTACGCGACGCAATTAAATGCTGCAATGTTTATGTCCTGCCTTCGTACAGAGAGGGAATGCCTAGAACTATTTTAGAAGCCATGGCTATGGGACGCGCTATTATAACGACGGATGCTCCTGGCTGTTGTGAAACTGTAGAAGAAAATATGAATGGCTTTAAAGTTCCAATAAAGAGCGTAGATATTTTAGCAGGAGCGATGTTCAAATTCATTGAAAATCCTTATTTAATTCAGCAATTTGGGGATCAATCGAGATATTTAGCTGAGAAAAAATATGATGCTGATGTGATAAGTAAGAAGATGCTTGAAGAGATAGGAGTATGATTTTATTGCAATGGGTAACCATCCCTTGCTGCAAATATAGCGAAACTAACTCAAACAGCGATCAATACGTCCCTAAAAAAGCGTATTTAAAAATCTTGGAATACACTTTGGTTTTTTATATCATACATAAGCTCGTTGTTTTTGAAGTAGCACTGATTGGTTTTTTCTTTCATTCTTGGATAATTGATGACTAAGAAATTGCAACATATTCGTGTGGCACGTGTGTCAACAGTGCTTCTTTTTATGACAACTCATTTGCGCTCACAACTCGCATCCATCAGTGATGCGGGTGGAGAAGTTACTGTTATTTCCAGCAAAGATGGGTTATCTGAAGCGATGAACTCCTTTAAAGAATGCAAGTTCAAAACAATATATATCCCAAGAGAAATTAGCCTAATTAAAGATACAATCGCTTTAATACGCTTAACAAAATTATTTTTTACTGAGCGTTTTGATATCATTCATTCTACGACACCTAAAGCCGGATTCCTGTGTGCATTAGCTGCCAAATTCGCAGGCATTCCCATTAGGCTGCACACTTATACCGGTCAAACCTGGGTTAGCTTAAAGGGGCCCAAAAAAGCAATAGTCAAATTTTGCGATAAAGTGATCAATCGATTGAATACTCATTGTTATGCAGACAGTGCGAGCCAACGTGAATTTTTAATTCAGCAGAAGGTAGTTCGTCCTTATAAACTCTCAGTCTTAGGGAGTGGCTCTGTGGCAGGTGTAGATATTAATCGTTTTTCGCAAGAAAATTTTTCAGAAGCGGCGAAGCAGCAAATACGTGACTCACTGAATATTGATAAGAAAAGCTTTGTACTCCTGTTTGTTGGAAGGATCAATCGAGATAAGGGTTTTTTCGAGCTAATTGAGGCAGTTGGCCGTCTAACCACTAAAACGAAAATGACCTTAATTATTGCCGGGGGCTTTGAACAAAATATTGAAGAAGAAGCACGTCGTCATGTACAAAAGCATTGTCCAGATAAAGTTATTTTTACCGGATTTTATTCCAAACCAGAAAATCTAATGGCTATTTCTGAAATTTTATGTCTTCCAAGTTATCGAGAAGGTTTTGGAACAGTCGTTATAGAGGCTGCTGCAATGGGTGTTCCAACTGTAGCAACCTCCATTTATGGATTGACTGATGCGATCATAGATGAGGTTACCGGTTTATTGGTAGAACCTAAGAATGTGCCTCAATTAGCAACAGCCCTTGATCGACTGATTGATGATGCTCCCTTAAGAAAAAAACTCGGTGAGAATGCTAAGAGCAGAGCGATTAAGGAGTTCGATAGCCGCCATTGCGATAATTTACTGGTTGATGAGTACCACAAATTATTTACTGAATCAAAATTATAACCCTCATAGATTTCCATTTTGTGCTCTGTTTATTCTGTAGTATATCGACGAAAGGGGTGAGTTACGGGGCTGCCGAGCTTTCTTTGCCCAGATTCATTTGAAATTTATTAAAGTACAATCGCAAAATAGAAATTTCGATAAACAGACGCAGTATGTACCAAAAATAAACAAAAAGCATGCTATGATTTTGAACATGCAGTTTCAAACAGAAGAGTACAAATAAGGCGCTAAACAGATCGACCAATCCAGTGAAGGTAACGAGTCTTGCATTATGAATAGAGCGATTGATCTTAAAATACACAATGCGGTGTAAAGAGGAAAAATAACAAGAGACGATGCTAATTAATAAAAACTGCAGTCCCACAAAATAAAAGTTTAAAGTATCAATAGAACAAATCGAAAGCAAAGCTAAAATAAGAATAAAATTTAAGTGTTTGTTGTCAATCAATTCCAGAAAGCGATCTTTGGCGCTCCCCGGACTCCAAGAACTAATTTTGATCCCAATATATGAATCTACAAATACAAAACGAAATGTGATAAGGCACTTCATAAATAAAGAAGTTAGCGTTAAAAATCCCTGACCGAGTTGGAGAAAAATAAGTCGTCCTACAATTTGAAATAATTGTTCTCCAAGTACCGAAATACAATGGCGTAATAAAAACCATAAGTCTTCAAGGCACAGTGGCATTTTTCCTGGAGCATAATTTGGAATACGAATAAAGGTGAGTAAAAACAGCTGGATAGTATGAATCAAAACAAATGTAAATAAAAAACACAAAACAAAGAAATGTGTGGGTAAAAAAGCAAGAGTAATTACCGCTGGAATCATCAGAAAACTGGGTGCCACACTAACCAATAGCGGAGACAAATAAGCACCAAAACGTTGTTTATGAAAAACCAGTAAAGAAACAAATAAATTTAGAAATCCGCCCAAAGCCGCTAAAAACATATAATAAGGATTCAAATTGGGTTTGATTACCATCATGAATCCAACAAAGAACATAATAAAAACAAAGACTACAGAAAGTAATAAGCAGATTAATTGTTTGAAAGGTCGAACTGCAATTAAATTTAAATAGGTAAGCCTTAAGGGATCCGAGAAGAAACAAATGACAAAATACAGTGATAAATAAATCTGTAATATATCATTTAAGGTACTAAATCCAAATATAAAAACAAGTAATACATCTCGTAACATGCCAAGACTAGCACTGCTTAGGGATAAGAGAATCCCTAAGCTATGACGATTTATTTTTGCTATTCGCTTTTTTATATTAATCATTTACGCTCTTTGGAGTTTCAATGCATTTGTTCTCCATGCAATTTTCTTGAATAGCTGAGCAGCGAAATCATATAAGAGAGGAGTACCTAATAAGAGGAGAATCCAATCCGTCATCAGATTGTGTCTCATTGCAGTACCATACGCTATGGTGCCCAGTGAAAAGATGAAACTAACGATAAAATACAATGAGAGTAATATCAGCGGAGATTTGATCGATTTTTTATAGAAAACCATACTCAATTTGATTGCAGAGCAGAAGAATATAAGTCGAGCAATATAAATTAAAGACAAGATCAAATTCAAAAGGGTCCATTTACCCGTCACTAATACAGCTGGTAAAAAAGCATAGTTCAGGTACTCGCGTAGGGACATATAGCCAAATTGAAATAAATTTTTGGGTACAAAATTACCTTTATCATAATTAGTTTTTGCGTTAAACAAACTTGCCATATACTCAGGGCTCAGTACCTCAACATCCCCATAACGAAATTTGGCTACTGTTTTGTAAATACCCAAGGAAGAAATAGTTTGGGATAAATCCTTAGCCACCGCAACAGTCATGTAATTATTGTTATAAATGATATTAGAGGTATTCGTACTTTTTTGTTCCATAAGTCCTTTGTTCATACCTGCAAATACCATTACTAAAAGTAAAACAAAAGGGAGATAGATCAAGGAAATATATTGCTTTAATTTTTTGGGTTGCACTAACTTCGCAGCGTTTTGCTCGCCAGTTTTATCCTTTGCTGGAAGGATGAGTGCGAGAAAGAAAAACACTGGAAGGCAAAAAAATAAACCTTTATGGAGCAAACACATATAAAGTATGAGTAAAAAAGACCCACCTAAATATGATAATCGAGTTGCAATTGCAAAGCCATCCGATTTAAAACAGAGCAAACACTCGATTGCGAGCAGCAAGAAAGTCAGTTCGAAAGGCTCGCGCAAAATGACATTTGTCCAAAGAAGGGATGCAGGAGATAAGGCGTAAAGAAGCAAAATCGGAATTAAATATGTGCCTAGTTGGTAGTATCTAACAATTCTCAACAGAACAAAACAAGAAGCCATAAACATGACTAAAGAGATTTCTTGTCCAAACAACTGGGAGTTATTTATTTTATAAAATAATGCCAGTAAATTTGAAAAAAATGCTGCATCGGTGCCAAAAGAAAAATAATTTCCTTCGGCGATGGTTTTTGCAGTAAGCTGAAAGGTTGTAAAATCAATGTCTTCAACATAACTCGGATATTTTATAAAATAATATAAGGCGATGATTTGATGAATGAATAATATGAATAATAATATGCCTTTGGTTTGAGAATCGAGTTTCATCCTGTCTATAAAATAGAAGCTTCCACCCAGAAGGAACCATCCCATCCAATCATTAGGATAAAAATACATCCCTCCCATTAAGAGTATTAATCCTAAAATAACAGTTATTTTATTTTTAAAAAGGAGCATGATAAACCCTTGTATCGATTAAGCTGATTTCAATTTTTCATGGAAATGTATTTAGAAAAAATATTCCATTACCTTATCAGTTTATGAATTAATCCCAAATGTTTTTAAAAAGAAGAACAACTTTTAACTAGAACGAACATTTCTGAGAAAATGACGCGATCCATGCATGTTTGATTTGAATAGTGCTCATATTATCCCATTTGGCCAAATAATTCTTTGGCTTGATGATGGCACAAATCAATTTAGCCTTCAAGAGCCAAAGCAACAAACTGCGAGAGCCCTTGGCCATATAACTTTAAAAAAACCTTGAAGAGGGGTGGTGCTTAAACCCTACTTGCTTGCATCATGACTTCTTCAAGAACTTGGCATGTTTTATCGATTTCTGATTTCAATAAACTTGGATGCACTAAAAACATCAGGCTGGTTTCCCCAAGCCTGGATGCAACAGGTAGCCGATTCTGAGGGCGCCAACCCGTATTATCAAAGGCTTTTTCCAAATACACTTCAGAACAGGTACCCTGATAGCAAGGAACCCCGCGATCATTTATCTCTTTTAAAATGCGGCAACGATTCCAGCCTGTTGCCAGCTGACTTTCTTCTACAAATACATAACATTTGTAAGCAGCATGAGTAATTTCATCGGGAATTTGCGGTACTCTTAATCCTTTCAAAGTCGAGGCCACTTCACAAATTTGTTTTAAGTTTCCGAGCCTTTGTTGATGCCAAACCGGCATCTTTTGGAGTTGCATACGCCCAATCACCGCTTGGATTTCAATCATCCTGCCATTAGTACCAAAATTTCGATGTAGCCAGCGAAAGGTGGATTCATGTTCCTCGTTATACACTGCATCCCAAGATTTTCCATGATCCTTGTAAGACCACATAGAGGACCATAGCGTATCATCATTGGTAGTGACCATGCCCCCTTCGCCTCCGGTGGTCATAATTTTATCTTGGCAGAATGACCAGGCACCGATGTGACCGATTGAACCAACAGAACGACCTTTATATTTGGCTCCATGAGCTTGGGCACAATCTTCTATCACATAGAGATTAAATTCTTTAGCTAATTCGAGAATTGGGTCCATATCACAAGGCCAACCAGCAAGATGCACGCAGATTATGGCCTTAGTGTTAGCAGTTACTACGGCCCGAATGGTTTCTGCAGTAATGTTTTGGCTGTTTTCATCAACATCAGCAAATACCGGTATCCCCCCGCACGTCACAACGGAGGACGCCGAAGCAATGAATGTGCGCGAGGTCACAATCACCTCGTCCTCTGCTTTAATGCCGATCGCTTTCAATGCGACATCAAGAGCAATAGTGCCATTAGCTAATGCAACAGCATGTTTTGTGCCAACCCAAGCTGCGAATTCTTTTTCAAATTCTCTGCATTCATTTCCAGTCCAATAATTTACTTTATTCGAGAGAAGAACCTGATGGATTAAGTCCGCTTCTTCTTTGGAGTAGTTTGGCCATGGTGAAAATGGGGTATTTAACATGTTTAATCCTTTGAATTTGCTTGATATATTTTTGCTGGTACACCGAAAACAGTGCAATGATTTGGCAAGTCATTCACAACAACTGAACCTGCCCCTACCAGGACTTCTGATCCAATTTTAATGCCTTGACGAACACAAGCGCCAATGCCAATCCAGCTTAAATTTCCGACCTGCACATTTCCTGCTAAATTCACACCAGGAGAGATATGCACTGACATTCCAATACGGCAATCATGCTCAATGACTGCGCCAGTATTGATAATGGTTCCAGCCCCAATGATGCAATCTGGATTTAATACTGCTCTGGCAAAAATTACAGATCCTTCTGCGATCTGAGCTGAGGAGCTAATTATTGCTGAGGGATGAATAATGGTCGCGATAGGTATATTTTCATTTAAAAATAGGGTCATTTTCTCCATGCGAACTGCATTATCACCAATAGCAATAACAACCCCATTGAATTCAGAGGCACGCGACAAAATCGACTGCGTATTTCCACTAATGTTCAGTCGTCCGACTGTTTCAATATGGGGCCATCTATCGTCAAAAAATGAAATATTTTGCCAACCAGAGCAAAGCGCTGCATCAGCTACAACTTTAGCATGTCCACCAGCACCAAGAATGGCAAGTGATTTCATGAATTATTTCCTGTAAATTTTTCATTACTTACGCTTCCTTGGCTCGTAATTCCTTCGCGTATCAATACTTTTTTTATGGTTAATAAGAGTATTTTAATATCTAAATAAAAAGATTGATGATCTACATACCATAAATCCAATTTAAATTTATCATCCCAAGTTAAGGCATTACGGCCGTTGACTTGTGCTAACCCAGTAATTCCTGGTTTCACATTATGGCGTCTTTTTTGCTCGTGATTATAAAGAGAAAGGTATTCTATTAATAGAGGCCTTGGCCCTACAAAGCTCATTTCTCCTTTAAGCACATTCCATAATTGAGGCAACTCATCTAAACTGGAGGCCCTCACAAAATGGCCGAAGGGTGTTATTCGATCTTTATCCGGCAAAACCTCACCTTGTTTATTGTATAATTCTTTCATAGTTCTAAATTTTATTAACTGGAAAGTCTTACCATGCAGTCCTGGACGGTCCTGACGAAAAAAAATCGGTGAACCCAAGTGATAACGGGTTAACAATGCAACAATAACCAGTATGGGCATAAATAGAACTAATAAGATACTCGCTAACACTATATCGAAAAAACGCTTAAGCAAAATGACTTCTCCGCATCCAGCTCTTTATTCTGAGGAACAATAGCATAAGATTTTGCACTCTTTCTTACAAGATTTAAACAGTAAAAGATTCTTGGAGCCCGTTGAATTATAAATCAAAAAGAACATGGGAATCCCGCTTCATATCGTATTACCGCAGTTTCTGTGCCAAATCGCTTAAGACGCGACTGCCAGTACAAAACATGGCTACTTTAAGTTCATATTCAATGGCTTGCATGCATAAACTCACTTGCTCTGCTGATTCTAGTGCGGCTTCAAGCATTGGCTTAGCATAGCCGACAGTTGTGGCACCAAGCGCAAACAGCTTGGCGGCATTTAACCCGTTCAGCACGCCGCCTGAACCCCAAATTTCAAAAGAGGGTTTGAGTTCTGCCGCGTGCCTTACCGAGGTTACGGTATCAATTCCCCAATTCTGAAAAGTAATCGCCGCTTGTTGCCGAATGGGGTCATGCGTTGCTCTATGTCCTTCAATCCGTCCCCAATGGGTTCCTCCCAAGCCACCTACATCAATTGCGGCAATACCAATTTCATTTAAGCGCCTCATGGTTTCACGTGAAAACCCACAACCGGTCTCTTTAACGATAACAGGCAAAGGAAGATTTTTAACTACATCAGCTAAAGCATGCCAGCACCCTTTATAGTCTGTTGTTCCTTCCGGCTGCATACATTCTTGTAAGGGATTGCAGTGGATAATTAAAGCATTAGCCTGCAAGGCATCGGTTAAGCGTTGGATATCGCTTAAAGAGTATGTGATTAATTGGGCAATTCCTAAATTGCTGTATAAGCTGACTTGGGGAAAATCACGACGTAAATGATGCCATTCAAAAGCGGCCTTAGGATCCGTGAGCTCACGTCTTTGTGAGCCTACACCCATCGCCCAACCATTCAACGCACACGCTTCAATCAAATGATGATTAATGTGCTTTGCACGACGATGACCTGCGGTCATGGAACTAATAAGAAAAGGTTTTTCCACGACCTGACCAAATCGAGATCCTTTGATACTCACTTCATCAAAATTTAAATCGGGTAGGGCATCATGGACTAAATGGATGCTATCAAATGTACTCAGCTCTGCAGTTTGGTTTTCGGGCATTAAGGCTAATTTAATGTGATCTTGTTTGCGTTGTTCGAACTGCTCATAGTTATTCGTCATGGATTTTGCCTGTTTTACAATTGACCTAATGTTTGGTGCATGGATATGGCCGCATTGGCTACATCGACTCCTTTATGTCCGGCTTTTCCACCTAACCTATCCCATGCTTGCTCTTCATTCTCTGTCGTCAGTACGCCAAAAAGAACAGGCATATTATACTCTAATGAGACTTGTAAACATCCTTGGCTCACCATATGACATACCAGATCATAGTGACTGGTCTCACCACGAATGACTGCACCTAAGGTAATAATTGCTTGTACCGACTTTTGCATGGCAAGGCGTTTTGCAACTAAAGGAATTTCTACTGCTCCGGGAACTTCAAATAACCTGATGTCTTGTTCATTAAAGCCACGTTTCAGAAGCTGCGATATAGCCCCTTCTTGCAGCGCTTTCGTGACTTGACGATTAAACACACTGGTGATGATCGCAATCGGGAATGAACTTACTATGCTATCGTCTGAGATTGCTGTAATTTGCATAATCTGTCTCTCTTATTTTTTACTGTTCGTTGTCATCCGTGCAATTTAACTTTTTATGTCTGTATTTTCCACTTATTTACTTTGTGACGACCGTATTTTGTGAAATAATTATACTGTTTTTTTGCCTGAAAACCTAATTGCTTCAATTGCGAGGAACAACTTATGAGCACAGAGCGAATAATTATTGGAATTACTGGTGCATCAGGCATGATTTATGGGATACGTCTTTTAGAACTCCTCAAACTGACGTCAATTGAAACGCATTTGATAGTCAGTAAATCAGCCCAACTGACGCGAAAATATGAAACTAATTTATCCCTTACTGAATTGAAGGCATTAGCTCATGTCTATCATTCTTGGAATGATGTGGGGGCGAGTATTGCCAGCGGTTCTTTTCAAACATTGGGCATGATCATTGCCCCGTGTTCCATGAAGACCTTGGCAGCTATTGCGCATGGAACCAGTGATAATCTCATCGGTCGAGCAGCAGATGTGACTCTAAAAGAGCGAAGAAAACTAGCGATTATGCCGCGTGAATCTCCTTTGCATTTAGGACATTTGCAAAACATGGTATCACTGACCCAACAAGGTGCTATCATTTGTCCTGCAATGCCTGCATTTTATACTAAGCCAGAAACTATTGACGATATAGTGAATTACAGTGTGGGAAGAATACTTGATCTCTTTAATATCGATGTGGGAATAGTGGAGCGTTGGCAGGGTTGAGGGGCATTCAGTGCTGCATACCCTCATCCGCCCTTACGGGCACCTTCTCCCCCTGGGGGAGAAGGGAGTTCTTCAAATACTTATTACATCCAGAAAGCTAGGTCAAGCCCTGGCCCGACAATTTCTGCAGGCAATAGCCATCAATTAACGGGCACATTTTCTGGAAATATAAGATTGGCTGCTTGACCTGAATTAGTTGGCTTTGGTGCATGATCTTGCCGGGCCAGGGGCCCGACCTACTTTTAGGTTATCATTCAATAGACTAATAGACGCGGCCTACTTTTACGTGATCATATAAAAGGCGGAGCCCAGGCATGGTTGAATTCGTTATGAACTAGCCTTTGGTGTTAAGCTCAACCCAATCGGCATAAGCGTCTATAAATTTTTTCAGGAACTTTTGTGTGTCTTCTTTAGTAATGTTCCCTTGTGCGTCAAATAAATCTCCTGCTCCTCCGATATAACTCTCTGGTTGTTGAAGGGTTGGTATATCTAAGAAGACAAATGATTGCCTTAAGTGGTTGTTTGCGCCAAACCCCCCAATCGCTCCAGGTGATACGCTGATTACGGCTCCTGGCAGCTTGCTCCAAATACTCTTTCCATAAGGACGAGAGCCTACGTCGATTGCATTTTTAAGCACACCTGGAACCGAACGATTGTATTCTGGAGTGACGAATAACACCCCTTGGTAGGTTTTCATTTGTTCACGAAATTGAACCCAGGCAGCAGGAGGTCGATTTTCGTCATCCAGGTCTTGGTTATATAATGGCAAGTCACCAATTTCAACAATGTGTAAACTTAGAGATTGAGGTGCAAGAGAAATAAGCACTTTTGCCATTTTTCTGTTGTAAGATTCTTTGCGTAAGCTGCCAACGATGACCGCTATTTTTTTACTCATATACGTCTCCTTGTAGTATTTGGGGTCGACGGTAAATGGGCGCCCTGTATCAAGGAACCGTTTACCGAGAATTTTAGATTCATATGCTCCATTATGGGCGATGTGTATTTGTATTATTGCTTATTTTAGTAATTAGTCCAGTCTTCAGGGGGGAGTATATGAAAATACTGGGCATTGAGAGTAACTTATTTAGACGCACTGGGTTTTACAACGGAGTGTATGAAGAATTTTTAAAAAGAAAAACCCCCTATCCACTAAAATATTGTCATATTTTAAGCAAATAGGGGGTTTAGTAAATGATTTAGACTACTTCAACTTCTTCAGCTTGAGGACCTTTTTGTCCGTTGCTTGGCTTGAACATTACTGTTGCACCTTCAGCAAGAGTTTTAAACCCACTGCCTAAAATTGCACTGAAATGCACAAAATAATCTTTACCGCCACTTTCTAAAAAACCGAAACCTTTGGACTCATTAAACCACTTTACTGTACCGCGAATTTTTTCTGACATGTTAATTTCCTAAATTGTTACCAGCACATTGTAGCATTATTTTATTAATTGTGCTGTTTTTTTATTAAATTTTTTTAACTTTTTTTTCATTTAACGCAAAAACAGAAAATAATGCCTCACCATCATAGTGGATTTTGGTTAAAAATTCTAATACTTTACAATCTTTTAGCCGTTTTCAATGAAAAGCATGCAGGATGGCTTTAAAAACCTTATAAAGTTCTCTTTTCAGGAGTTTCAATCAACTCAAGCCCATCTTCTTTTGTTAAAAAAGTAAAAATGAGCCCTGAAAAAAAAGTCAGAATGCCAAGCATGAGGAACGTCTCATGAAATATATGAATTGATAAAACATGATGTACGGAATATTTATAAGTGAAAAAACTAAGCAAGACTGCCGAAATTGCCACACCAAAACTTTGAGCTAATTGTTGGGTGGTACTCATAATGCTGGTTGCCGCACTCATATTGTTTTCTGAGATGTTGGCATATGCGAGTGAGTTCATCCCCGTGTACTGTAAGGCGATGAAAAATCCATACATAAAGGTCAAAAAGGCGATGACATAAACTGAAGTAAATTGGTTAATGTAAAAAAAGGACCAAAGAGACATACTCACTAGGACTGTATTTATAATGAGTAAATTTTTATAGCCAAGCCAGCGAAGTATATGGACTGATAAGGGTTTAACCAAAAAAACGCCTACAGCAATTGGGGCAAGCAATAGACCGGATAGGCGAGGTGTATAACCCAAAGCAATTTGTAAGAGTAGGGGCAATAAAAAAGGAACACCTCCAAAACTGAGGCGAGCTAATAAATTTCCTGCAACAGAAATCGAAAATGTACGGATATGGAACAGTTCTACTTTAACAATAGGATGCTTTCTATTATGAGAGTGCTTGGTATACCCTCCCAATAAAAGGAATGCGATAAAAAGTGCCGTAATGATTTCGGTTGCCGTTGCAGTCGATTCGCTAACCATCGATAAACCGAAGGTTAAGGTAGCCAGGCCACTGCCAAAAAGAATAAAGCCCAATTTATCCAGTGGCGGAACAGGGCTAGGGGGCATGTAAGGTAATAATTTACTTGATAAACCTACTGCAAGTACTCCGACAGGGATATTAACCCAAAAAATCCACCGCCAGGAAAAGCGATAGGTAATAATTCCTCCTAATAATGGCCCCAGCATCATGCCTAAGGAGGCAACCATGACAACGATACTCATTTTGGCGATTAACTCATGCCGTTCACAGGTTCGTAAAATAATCAGACGGCCAATGGGCATCGTTAATGAGCCACCTAAACCTTGAACGATACGTGCGGTAATTAATTCCCATAAATTATTGGTGAATCCGCACCAGATGGAGCTCAAAGTAAAGACCGAGATCGCCGTCATAAAAACGATTTTTATACCAAATTTGTCAGCGATCCAGCCACTAATGGGAATAAAAATGGCTAAACTCAACAGATAGCTAATCAGCGCCAATTTTAAATCCACCGGATTGACATTTAAACTCTGCGCCATCACGGGAATTGCGGTATTGATGATGGTCGTATCCACTGCCTCCATGAACATGGCAAAAGAGACAATGAATAGGATAATATTTTTTCTCATGGGTTCAGTATATCAACAAGAGATAAATTTAAAAAATCCTCGCTCCCACTTTCAGGTGAGAAAAAGGGTGAGGGTGTCCCACATATGCCCTATGGGCACCTTCCTCCCAGAGAAGAAGGGAGGTCTTGCGTAACTTCGTTATCCCAGACTTCAAGCTACGATTCACTCAATAAACTCTTCAGTCCGGCTAAATGCGATTTAGCCAAATTTTTTGATTGCTCTTCGGAGCGTTCCACATTTTTACCAAACCACTCTAAATGCTCAGGGGGTAGCTCATCCAGGAATCGACTGGGTAAACAGTCTTGCAATTCTCCGGCCCGACGTCTTTGTTTGGCTAAGGTAAAACATAATCCCCTTTGTGCTCGTGTAATTCCAACATAAGCCAAACGTCGTTCTTCTTCAATTTGCTCTTCGTCTATGCTCACTCGATGGGGTAATAACTCTTCTTCCATGCCCACCAGATAAACGTAAGGAAACTCTAATCCCTTTGATGCGTGTAAGGTCATCAGTTGTAAGGTCTGATTGTCTTGCTCATCTGCTTGTTCCAATATGTCGATCAAAATTAATTTGTTGATGACTTCAGCTAATGTTTGTTCTGGATTTTTAGTTAACAAACGTCCTACCCACTCCAATAACTCCCAGACATTGTCCATCTTTTTCTGAGCCTTTGCTGGAGTGTCACATTGTTCGTAAATATAGGCCTCATAACCACTGTCTTCGACCATTTGTTTTAAAAGCTCAATGATCGATCCATTGATTAACCGTTTTTTGATTTCTTCTATCCAAGACTTAAAAACAAGCAGTGCAGCACGAGGTTTTTCTGCGACATACTCACTGAGGGCAAGATGATCTGCTGCATTATAAAGGCTAATCCCTCGGTTTTGAGCATAATGTCCTAAGGCATCAAGGCTGGACTCGCCTATGCCACGCTTAGGCGTGTTAATGACTCTTAAAAATGCGGCATCATCTGCCTCATTGCACAATAATTTCAAGTAGGCAAACACATCTTTGACTTCTGCTTTGGCAAACCACGATTGACCACCACTGATGTTATAAGGAATACCATAATGGCGAAGTACTTTTTCAAACACGCGTGATTGATGATTACCGCGGTATAAAATGGCGTAATCACCATATTCTGTTCGGGCGCGTAGTTTATGGCTAATTAAATCCGCAACCACCTGCTCTGCTTCATCATTCTCATCCTTACAACGAATAACCCGTAACAGTTCGCCCTGGCCGAACTCGCTCCATAATTTTTTTTCAAACAGATGTTGATTGTTGGCAATAAGGTGATTGGCGGTATGTAAAATAATGTTCGTTGAACGGTAGTTTTGCTCTAACTTAATTATCTTTAATTGAGGGTAATCCTGCTGTAATTGTTGCAAATTTTCAGGTTTAGCACCTCGCCAGGCATAAATTGATTGGTCATCATCACCCACTACAGTGAAACGCGCTTGAATCCCAGTTATTTTTTTTACCAAAAGATATTGGCTGGTATTGGAGTCTTGGTATTCATCGACTAATAAGTGGCGTATTTTGTTTTGCCAATATTCGGTTACTGATGGATGTTCGGTCAATAGACTAACGGGAAGACGAATTAAATCATCAAAATCAACCGCATTGTAGGCTTTTAGTGCTTGCTGATAACGCGGGTACAGTAGGGCGGCTTCTTCATAATAGGGTGCATCGGAAGGGTTTTTAACGACTTGCTCCGGCGTGAGAAAATCATTTTTCCAGCGCGAAATTCGTTGTTGAATTTGGAGAATAAATTCGCGTTCTGTTGCTTTATTGGTAGGTAAAAAACCTCTTAGGATTTGTAAACAATCTTCGCTGTCAAAAATAGAAAAGCCTTTTTTCAGATCACATAAAGCAAGATCATGTTTGATCATACTTAAGCCTAAAGTATGGAAGGTTGCTACCTTTAAACCTCGGCGATTTGCTGCTGGCAGGACGGCAGCAACGCGAGCACGCATTTCATTGGCTGCTTTGTTCGTAAACGTTACGGCACATACTGTGTTGGCGGCGTAGCCGCAAGTATTAATCAAATAGCCTATTTTTTGCGTTATGACTCGTGTTTTACCGCTTCCAGCTCCAGCAAGAACTAATAATGGTCCATCAATATAACGTACTGCTGCCATTTGTTGGCTATTCAACATCTTAAGGGGTTCTCACTCAAAAAAGAGCAATTATTGCCCGCTTAGGCAATTGAATCAACTACTAATTCATGGAGCGTTCGACATCAAACTCTTCTTCACTATCAATTTCAATGAATTCGGGTTTGGTTTCAGGCTCCTTTGGTTCTTGAATACCAAAAACAACTTTATCAATCGTTTTAAAAAGGGGGGCTAGTATGTTTTTATCTATCATGATTTAGTCCTTTAAATTTTCAGAGTAGGTTCTAAAAGCATAGTTCAAGATAATTTTTTCTCCAGGAAAATTATAAAAAAATTATGTTATACTCTGCATGCCCACAGTCCTCTTGTGGTTTGCCGTTATTTTATTTGAGTCTGTTATGAAAGAATCTGATACCCTACAACGCTTTATTTTTGAGCATGCCAATATCCGTGGTGAAATTGTCCATATTGAAAATACTTTCCAAACAATTATGAGCCAACGGCACTATCCTCCGATGGTTAAAAATTTGTTGGGGGAGGCTATCGTTTCCTGTCTGCTTTTGGCATCGAGTATTAAATTTCAAGGCAGTTTAAATTTGCAATTTCAGGGCGATAAACGACTTCCTCTATTATTGGTACAATGTGACCATGAGTTTAATGTGAGAGCTTTTGCTCAATTTGCTGAAAATCTGGAAACAAAAGAGTACGCTACCGCTTTTCTCGAAGGACAGATGGTCATTACCATTAATCAAAACAATCAAACGAACTCTTACCAAAGCATGGTTCCTATCGAATCAACATCCATGGGTGAGAATCTAATGAATTATTTTGCTCAATCCGAACAAGTATCGACGCGTGTTTGGTTGGCTGTTAATGAGAGCGCAGCCGCGGGGATGTTACTGCAATTAATGCCAGGCCAAGATACGATACAAAGAGAACAGTTTTGGGAATATGCGGTCCAATTAGGTCAAACAGTCAGTGAACTTGAGCTTTTGACTTTAGATAATGAAACCTTGCTGCATCGTCTTTATCATGAAACGGAAGTACGGATATTTGATAGCCGTAAAACGCAGTTCAAGTGTCGCTGCAGCCTGGAGAAGATGAAACAGGTATTGAATGTTTTAGGTGAGGAAGAGGCACAAGAATTATTAAAAGAACAAGGTGAAGTGGCCATCCGATGTGATTTTTGTAATAAGAAATATACCTTTGATCCGATTGATGTAACGATGTTATTTCATAAAGGATAAATTGTTGTCGATAGGTTGGGCTTTAGCCCAACCTATCCGAGCGGGTTCTCAACGATTCATTACAGGCAATATTTGTTCGGGTTTCTCTTCATACACAGGTTGGCGAAATAAAATCTTAAATCCGATACAAAGATATCTCCTTCCTTTTCCATCACAAAGATACGCTCGGGTTGTAATTCAAGATAATTGGATGCCTTTAAAATCGAGTGATAAATGGTGCCCGCAGAAGAGAAAAACCATTGGTCTAAAAAGGGTAGAATCACCTCGGGGTTGTTCGAATAAAATCGTTGATAAATATCCGCAATTAATTCCTTTCTCATGTCAAAATTACTTTTAAAATAAAGATTGTTCCGATCCTGACGGTAAAGCATCATGGGAACTTGGTTGGGGTTGTTTTTTAAACCTGCATTCAGATTCATCGATACAATAACACCTTTGGCGCTCTCAAAGTCCAATGCTGATGTATTAAATAAATTGTATCCATTATATTCTTGCAGATAGGCTTTTAAATAATCAACGGCTTTATCGGTTAATGGATCAAAATAACTCTGGATAGAAAAACTTACCGCTTCTTCATCCGGGCTCTCCTGATCATAACTGCAATTGATATAAGTGTTGTAAGTAAATAAATCAGGGGTAATTTTTTTTGAAAAAACACGCTCTATTTCATTTTCCACTTCTTCGCAACTGAGCCCCATTCCCTTGACATTCCCACGAACCCGTACGATTTGAGTTGGAAAATCAACAGTTCTTTGAGTCATTTGTTGCAAATTGGGTCTTACCTGCTCATTACTATAATGTCTGACTACGGTATTTTTATTGTTGGTTACTGGAGAAAAAATAAGACCATCGAAACCGGGATCCGAATGAGCAAAAGCAAGAAGGGGTGATAAACACAAAGTACCTAATAAACAGCTTATTTTCATAATAAACTCCTTTTTTAATGAATTAGAATTCCATTCCAATGTTGGGCAGATTTGAAAAGCCATTGGGTAATTACGCTAACCTGATGGCAAGATATATCTTATCGGGTTTTAAGATTTGATCCCATGGATAATATAAATGGCAGCGCGAAAGGATCCATGATAAACCTTTAAATAAAATCTTTTAAGAACAGTCGAAATCATCCGTTACCTACTGTTGCTTATCATTTGATTTAATGGTTTTCAATTTGCTGTCAACAAGGTATCATTGCCGCTATTTTAATCATCATGGCAATTACAATGACAATACTGGCTTTTTGTGGGCCTATAGGTAGTGATTTTAAGGGACTCAGTGAGCGATGTTATTCTTTATTAAATCAAGAAACCACCGTGCTCATTGACAGTTCTCGCTTTAATTCACTAGAGTTACTCCTCTCTGCAATTGAGAATGCACCGCGTGATGTGATTGTTTTTGGGCCTGATATTTTTTTAGAAGAAAAATTACGAGCAAAATTTGATATCAAGGTTTTTGTGGAAATGGATTCAGATCTTTGTTTGAGCAACTATTTAAAAACATTTAAATCATGTGCAGAGGATCTTGATCAACATTTGAAGGATTATTTTAGTCTCATTCAGCCTTTAAATGAAAAAATAAGATTATCGGCCAAATTTGCAAATCTAAGACGTCCACAAGCAAGTTCAAATGATAAATTAATTGATTTGCTTGTCGATGAAAAAGGTAAGACTCTAAAGAAACACCAAATTTCTCAACCTAGAGATATGTTTTGGAAACCGGCATCTCAACAGCAATCAACTGATTCCAACACGATGGTTGATTCAGTTGCGTGTTCAAAATCAGAATTCAACTGGGATCAATAACTACGGAGTTCTAATAATCCACAAGTCGGGGCGCTCAATATTCTGAGGTATATTATAATATAAAGTATAAGAAGGATTTTTAGCTTCTGCGAAACGATAGGAGATTCTGACTATGGACGTGGATATTTTATATATAGAAGACGATATTTTTGACATTGAAGCGATGCAACATGTATTTGCCAAAATGGAAAAAAAGGTGAATATTGCTATAGCCAGGGATGCGAGACAAGCCCTGGATATGTTGTATGGACGTCATGGCAAGCAAAAAATTAACCCGAAGGTGATATTGCTAGATCTCAACTTACCCAAGATGAATGGTATCGATTTTTTGAAGGAAGTAAGAAAAACGTTTGATTTTGAAAAAGTTAAAGTTTTTTTACTTACCGGTGAATATACGACTAAAGAAAAAATTGCTAAAAGTGAGTTACATGTATCAGGCTGCATCATCAAGCCCTTGCAATATACCGATGCACTGAACATTGCATGGTGTCTTTCTGCCAGCGAAGAAATATCAAAGCTACTGTTTATGCAGTAATTGCAACGATGCCATTACGATTAAAATTCACTACTCGTAATATCCAGCTAACTCTAAAAAAGAATGGGATTCCCCAGGCTTAGACAATAAATTTTATTCCTTGAAATCTCAGATAATACTTGGTTTGACGCTATATTATTGTATCGACAGAATTTTTTTATAGAGACCGCTTTCCTCTTTTCACCCCTTGCTTTAAAATTCTTTTGTGGATGCAAAGAATAACAATAATTTGCCAACCAGGAAGGTAACAATTATTTATTATTTTAGACCGCGCCGATGAGGAACTCTATGGGGTATACATTCAAAAGATTTTATCTTGCAATGATGTTAGTCGTTGTAAGTCCTATTCTTCTCGCTAAGGCAATTATCGATGCCGACGTACTTCAAAAGTTTAAATATCCCAAAGGTTCAAAGCAGGCCACATTATCACTTCTGGTGTTCTTGCATAATCAAGTGGAAAAAGAATCGTTTATCGAAGAAATAAAAAAAATTCCGGATGTGAAGATACAAGATTTAGGGTTTATGCCCGCAGTCGCACTACAAGTTCCAAAGGATCGCAACATACTCTATCAAATTGCTCATCTAGATGCAGCGGCACAAATTTCTTCACATGCCGCAGCCTCACCGGAGTTGGATGTTAATGCCCAGGTTATCAAATTGGCGCCTTCATCTTTTTACCCGAATGTAAATAATTGGTGGGCGCATGGTTATACTGGTCAAAAAGGAATTGTTGGCATCATCGACACTGGTGTAGATCCCTTGCATCCCTCTTTATCCAACAAAAAATTAATCGCGCAGCAAGATGTAGGTTCTGGGTACTCAAATCATCTTAATGGCGTAAAAGAACCCCATGCAACAGGGGTAGCCTGTATTTATGCGAGTAACCATGAGAAATACAAAGGCATGGCTTATGGAGTATCTACCATCATTTCTGGGTTAGCTGGAGAGGAAACCGGGGATCCCACAAATATTATGCGAACTATGGAGACTTTGGATTGGATGGTGAACCGTTCTGAAGTGAAGCCGACGCTTATTAATTACAGTATGGGAAATGGTCGACTGGATTTAAATTGTCCTGTGTGTCCTGAATGGAGCGGGCTCGCAAAAGTCATAGACTATGTGGTGAACACCCAAAAAATCCTTTGGGTAAAATCAGCGGGAAATGCTGGATACATAGAGCCAGCCCATCAATTTACTTTTGCCTCCACGCTAACCGTTCCTGGTGATAATTACAATGGACTGACAATTGCCAATATGAATACAGTGGTTACCGAAAATGATTCGGTTATTGTTAAAACAGCAGATAGGAGCAAACATCGTATAAGGGAAACCAGCAGTCGAGGGCCTACACCATTTGGAAGACGTAAACCTGATTTAACCGCCCCAGGTCATGATACCTTTACATGCGCTCCTGATCCCAAAGTTTATGGCTTTGTCTATTCGAATGCGATGAAGTATAAAGATGGATACCGCCTCATGGGGGGCACCAGTTCTGCAGCACCGCATGTAGGTGCTTCTGCTTTGTTATTACAGGATGCAGGAATTACAAATCCTATGGCCATCAAAGCCTTGCTTATTAACAGTGCAGATACCTGGACGGATGCCGGTACAGCAGACTCTGGACATACTAAAATCATGGGCTCCGCGTGGAATAGAACCTACGGATGGGGGTATCTCAACATGGAAAAAGCATTTCAACAGAAAAATAATATTATAGAAAGTGAGTTAACAGTAGAAAAACCAATATGGGAATATGAGACCACCCTTAAAAGAGGACAAAAGGTTACCCTGGTCCATGAACGACGTGTGGGGTACACTGCGGAAGGAAATGAATGGAAGCTGAGTCATTTGGCATTAACTCTTATTGATTTAGAACACCAAAAAGTGATCGATAGCGATAACAGTCCTATTGATACGGTACATCAAGTTGCAAATTGTAAACGTGAACCTCAAGAAACAAAATGTTCAGAGGAAAGTAAAACCATGAGAGTTTTAGTGCGAGTGCAATTATTAAATAATTTCATCGAAGGCAGTTCCAGTGAGCCTTTTGCTATTGTGGTTCCTCCAAATGAGAATTCCGTTAAAAACCCTGAAAAATAATCGTCTATGAGTTTGAGAGGAGGTTAGGTGCGCCTCAAAGAATGGTAGGGCCCAGACCCGACCTACGTCTGCTTGAGTCCTATCCATTGTCCCAGAAAATGAAATTATTTATCCATTTATTCAATAATAAACCTTAGAGTTGCAAGCTATGATTATCATCCAGAATCAACCGTATGTTCTCGGGCAAGCATGGGAAAGCCTAAAATCATGCACGCCAATGAACGCTGGGGCTAAGGAACAACCGAGCGCATAATTGGATTTTGCAGGGAGATAAGGGTTTCGGTAGATTGCACTTCCTCAATAAGCTGAATTTTATTCACCAATAGTTGCTGTAAGGTATCAATCGACTGGCACATGACTTTAATAAAAATATTAAAATGATGCCCAATAGTGTAATAAGCCTCAAGGACCTCTTCTAGCGTTTCTAATTTTTTAAGGACGGATTGGTAATCTTTCGCATGATTCAGGGTTATCCCGATAAAACAACAGACATCATACCCCAGCCGTTTGGGGTTAATATGCACATGCACCCCTTCAATAATACCTGCTTGTCGCATTTTTTCAACGCGAACATGAATTGTAGCCGGGCTTACAGCATAAGCTTTAGCTAACTCTGCATAAGCCGTACGTGCATTTTTTATTAATGCTTGGAGTATTTTTTTGTCAAGATCATCGATTTGATAATTTTCAAGGTCTTTCATGGTGTTTTTTTATATATAATTTAATTTATTTGCTATTTTATTAAATTTTATTTTGTATATCTATTCATATTTTAATTGGATAATAAAAATAATGGAAAAATACAATATAATGTCAACTTAATTATATTGTGGGGTAGTGGAATGAAACAGGCATTTATTGAAAAGCAAAAACAAATAAGTTTTGTGAAATCTTTTTTTTCTCGTGAACTCGAACAACGGTTAGGCCTCGTTGAAGTGCAAGCACCGTTATTGGCTTGTGTCGGTGATGGGGTGCAAGATGATTTGTCAGGTACTGAACAAGCAGTTGCGGTCAAGGTTAAAGCCATACCGGATCGTACCTATGAGATCGTTCATTCGTTAGCTAAATGGAAAAGAAAGTTACTCGGAGAATTCGCTTTTCCAACTGGAGAAGGAATTTATACCCATATGATCGCATTAAGACCTGACGAAGAGGTATTAAGTGCGACTCATTCTGTATTAGTGGATCAATGGGATTGGGAACGTGTTATAGAATCTAAAGACCGTGGCTTGAATTATTTAAAACAAACGGTCATCGAGCTCTATGATGCCATAAAAAAAACGGAAAAAACGGTCAGTGATCTTTATGGTTTAACTCCATTTCTACCCTCATACATCCATTTTATGTATACAGAAGAATTACTTGCTCTATATCCTCATCTCTCTCCCAAAGAAAGAGAGCGGGCTATTACCAAAAAATATGGTGCTGTTTTTTTAATTGGAATTGGCGGTTCTTTATCAGATGGAAAACCGCATGATGTTCGTGCTCCAGATTATGACGATTGGAGCTCAGTCAATGAGGTGGGATTTACCGGCTTAAATGGAGATATTCTAGTATGGAACCCCATCATCGATGATGTTTTTGAAATCTCTTCCATGGGTATCCGCGTGAATGAAGCGATATTGAAATATCAATTGGCATTAACAGGTCATCAACATCGTTTGGATTATGATTGGCATCAGCGATTGATTTCTGGTTCTTTGCCGCAAACAATTGGTGGTGGCATAGGGCAATCGCGTTTGGTGATGCTTCTGTTGCAAAAAAAGCATATTGGGCAAGTTCAATGTGGTGTTTGGCCTGATAAATGTATCGAAATTTGAGGCATCTGAACATGTTGATCTGAGATGGCGAGAAGCTCAGCGCTTAAGCTAAGATCAACATGTTGCTTTTCTTTTCTTGTCAGAATTTGTGTTTCATAGGTTGCTCTACGGTATTTTCTGGCATGATTGAATCAGTTCAGAACCATTGGGGTTACTAGATATTGATTTCTTCCCATTATATATTAAGGGATAAGGGGCAATTGAGAAAATGGTCATCCATGAAACTTATAATTAATAAAAAAAATAGTTCCGAATCAATCACTCTGGATCTACAGTCATCAACAGCAGTGAATGAATTGATGTTTCTTCTTTATGCTCGTAGGAGTAACCACTACGAACGGTTTTCTTTTAGTGAATATCAAAAATTTATTTCGGTTTATCAGTGTGTTTTGTATGGGGATCGATTTAAAAATAAATTACGTGCAGGCACTCATTTAAATGACTATCAGCTTGAGGAGCCCTGTCATTTGATCTGGGAAGAGTTCCCTGAGGAGCAGTGCCTATTAGTTTCTAATGACGATACAGACAGACGATTTCTTTTTTGGAATCCCAGTACGAATGCTAGTGGAGCGAACATTAAAAAAGAGTCTTTCTCGGACGATAACCCGCTGCATTTGCCACCCAATGCCCCTTAAAAAGGGTATGCAATAAAGACACCATTTCTAGGTCTATCCCCCCTGAAATGGTGATGTGCGCTTTAAAGACTGTCCAAGGCTCCATGTCGTCAACAGAGCTTGAATAAGTTCTCGTGGGAGTTTGATTTGAGTGAATGAGAAACCGGATTAGGCTCTGCAGATGCAAATAAATTTTTAACGTAAGGTCTCATCACTTGAGGGTCCTCGCTATGTGTTAAATCTTTTTGAGGTTGAGGGGGAAAACCTAATGCAGACAAAGGATTAAAGGTTTTCTCTTTAGGCGTTGCTAAATCGAGTGTGGTTCCTTCATTCGTTTCTGCTAATACAACTTCCTGTTGTTTAAACCGGTATAAATTGGTTAAGACAATAGCCGATTCAAGCACCATCATGGCAACACCGAGTATGGGATTCAGCGCAAAGCCAATGGCCACAAACAATCCCGCTGCCACTAGAGTAATGACAGAGTTATAAGTTAAGCTCACAAACAAATTTTGGGCAATATTTTGTTTTGTTTTTGCCGCCACATCAAATGCAGTGGCGATAGGAAATAATACGCCTTGATGAATGACGATACCTGCTTTTTGTTGGATGACCTTATCTCCAATTCGTGACTTAACTGCAATGGCGAGATCAGCGTATGCAAAGGCTTCAAGATCATTGGCGGCATCGCCTACCATCGCCACTTTATATCCTTTGCGTTTTAGCTCTTGAATGTAATTTTTCTTAGGTTTCTCATTGGGCTTAGTGGCCGTGCCTACTGTATTTGCACTAATATTTTGGGGGGAAATACCCAGGAGTGCAGCATATTTTTCTGCGGTGTCTTGATCTGCTCCGGTACAAATGTGTACTGTTTTTCCAAGCTCTTTTAGTTGTTCTACAGTAGCAACAGCGTCTTCACGTAGAGGATCAAACAAAGAAATTTGCCCTATGACTCGGGTGCCGCGCACAATATAAACAGAACCCTTTTTAGGATCATTATAAGGTTCATTAATCGTGGTAATTCCATTCGCAAGCAGCATCTCTTTATTGCCTACCATGAATGGTTCGCCATCAATGTCCCCTTTGATGCCAGAATGATAACTTTTATCAACGGAAGTTATTTGCAACTGCTTGTCTGTAACAATACCTTGACCTGCTATATAAGTCTGAATCGTTGCTGCCATCGGATGATCGGACTGGCTTTCTAATAAAGCGAGGTGAGGCAAAAATTTTGTATCGTCAATCTTTAGTGATTGCACCACACTTTTTCCTTGGGTAAGGGTGCCATTTAAATCAAAAACAACGGTATCTATATCCGCTGCTGCTTGCAAATCTCTTCCATTGTTAAACTGAATTCCGTTTTCAGAGGCTTTTTTCATGCCGATTTTAACTGCCATCGGTGTAATCAAACTCAAAGCACAGGGGCATGCACTGACAAGCACGGAGATCACACATTGAATAGCAAGAGCGGGATTAACCAGAGAACCTATGACAATACCCGAAACTAGAGCAACCAGGAGTAAACCAGGAACAAAATATTTCACTACCTGATTTGCAAATAGCTCGACGGGTGCTTTCTCATCGTTGGCTTTATCAATATTTTCTGCAATTAATGACAGGTAGGATTTTTGATAGGTTGTTGTCACGCGCATTTCCAAGGAAGGAATATGATCGGCTAAGCGCATGCCGGCTTTCACCTCATCCCCAGGCTTGAACTCCTTAAGCTCGGGAGAGCCATCAATTCGAGTCGTATAAAGTAATGCTTTTTGCGTTAATATTCCATCAACCGGAATCACCTCTCCCTTTCTAATAATGATCTTATCGTTAGGAATTAAATTTCGGACAGAAATTTCTTTATTGGGTTTACCCTTTAATAGGACTAATTGAGGCAAACAATCACGTACATCCAATTTTTTTTCAATGGCACCGACTAAGGTATGTTCAATTCCTTCGCCTAAATGCCAAAAGCCCAAAACTAACGGAGCCGCCTCGAACATCATAGGGAGTCCTGGAACAAACAGGCTTGCAAGCGACACAGCGACGATAGTTAAAGTGCTGATCGAGTATAAAGCCGTGGTATCCCATTTCTTTTCAAGCAATGAATACCATGCTGATTTATAGACATTATATCCCAAATATAGGGTCATCAAAGTGGTAAGGCCAGTTATGAGAATATAGGCTGTTAGAGGAATATTAAAACTGGCAATAGAAAGAGCGAGCAGACCTATCCCCCAAATCAAACCTAATGCAGCTTTAAGCCAATGATTTTCATGGCCATCCTCATCAGAATGATCATGCCCATGATTGTGACTGTGACCGTGCCCATGATTGTGGCTGTGAGTATGCCCCTGACCATGACGGTGGCCGTGCTCATGACTATGATCCTGACTATGATGATGGCCCTGAACATGGTCTAAAGACTGCTCATGATAATCGGCATTGGCATGCTCATGTGGGTTACGTTTTTTTCGTTTCTTTTTAAGATGTTCAGCATGTCCAGGTTTGGAAGCAGGTATAGGATCTTCATGTGGCGTTCCCTTATCATACCAGAGGGTTTCATTCTCCATCAATTCGGTTAATGCGATCCCTTCTTTAATTAGACGCTCAGCTATTGAAGTTTGTAACGCTTGAGTATTTGAGGATTTACATAAAAAGCTGATGCTGGGATTAGGATCAGCCAAATCGATTGCTACCCGTATAAACTCCAGGTTGTGGGTATCATGTAAAATTTGTTCGATTTTGGCTGCAGTTTGTTCTTGGGCGAAAAGTTGGGCGTCACCTGAAAGGCGGAATCTATAATAATTAAGATACATGGTTTCCTCCATTTATAGGACATATAGATGTTAATGAGGGGTAACTATCCACTTTTTGTAAAAGCCCACCGGTAGAGAGCTTTCCTGACTTTATCAGTTGTACGTCAATATTAATTTCAGACATATCATGACCATTACAGTACTTTTTAAACCTAACGATTCGATTTTGACTCTGGTTCAGCAAAGAGTTTTCTGCTAAAAAATCGTCAGAGTAGTGACTGCTAAACATTCTAATATCAAAAAAGTGTTACATTGTAACATTCTCTTGCCAAAGAACAAGACACTTTTAATGATTTTTAAACCAAAATAATTTTTACAATGAATTTAATTGTTTTTTTGTAAAATAAGGTCGGTTTAAACACCGATGTTCACTTCAACCAAGCACGCGCTCTTATCGCAAAATGGTATTTCAGCGTGCAAGCCCCTCACTGTATTCGATGTTGACCTTGTTTATGACCAAGACAGCAGAATGGTAAACAGACAGTAATGACTGTGGTATAATAGAATATTCGAGCACTTTAAATAAAAATGATTGATGAAATGCACTTTGTTGGATAAGGCCTATAAGCATTGTATGAAACATGGCTACCGATTTACAGAGCCTAGAGAGCGTGTCCTTAAAATATTGGCGGATGCGAGAAAACCTCTTGGTGCTTATGACATTCTGCAAAGATTATCCCAACAAATTGAGAATCCAAAACCCCCTACCGTGTATCGTGCGATTCAATTTTGGCATCAAGAAGGGTTTATTCATTGTATTGATAGCCTTAAATCCTATGTAGCTTGTTTGCATGGACATCATGTGGGGCAGGCGCAATTTCTGATTTGCAATCAATGTGATTTTGTCAAAGAATTAGAATGTATTATTGATTTCGCGGCGGTTACAGAATTTGCAAATTCAATCGAATTTTCAATAATCAATTGTACTGTAGAAATTAAAGGGTTGTGTGAGCAGTGTAAGCGGAACGACCTAAAATCAGAGAAGTTGATCTAAGAAATGACAGAACTAATTGAATCATGAACGTGATTTAAGGATAGGAAATTTCTGTTTGAGCCGCATGTGTGCTTTGCGTTTCCATTGTACTGTCGCACTCTTCTGGTGAGGATTTCATTATCGATTTCTCCGGTGTCTTTAGAAAAAATGAAACTATGGTTCCATGTTTTGATCTTCCGCAATTCTGGCTGTTTACTAGAGCAGAACTGAGTTGCGGAGCCGGTTTAGTCTGAGAGAAGCCTATAATTTGCAAAGCCGTTTGATTATCATGTTTCTTAGCGATGTCGTAAGCTGTGTTTTCATGGCTGTTCGTAAGTTCGGCGTTGGCTCCTGCTGCTAAAAGCATTTGAAAGAGTGCAGGCTTCTTGTGTGTGTAGGAGGATTTGCAGGCTAACATCAAGGGGGTCATTCCCGATGCGTTTGTTGAGTTCACTTCAATTCGGTTATCACGAAGTAGCAGTTTCACAATGGCCTCATTGCCATATTTACAAGCAATTCCAAGTGCAGAATTCCCTGCCTGATCGCAAGTTTGGTTGAGGTTCATTTTAGGAATATTTTTGAGTTGATTCATAATGTCTGCTCGATTGCATGCTGCGGCATAAAAGAGCGCATGTTCTAATTCGGATTGACTGATTACCGGGGATTTTTTATCTAAGTGCAGTAGTTCGCGTACGGTTTTGCGATCATCATTTTGCACGGCTAAAGCAAGCGCTCCGTAACCTCGACAATTGGTGATTAAGAGGCTTTTTGAGTCGATAGGGTATAATGAATCAAGCCCCCGGAGATGTTCAGTTAATCTTCGCTGACCGGTTTTTGCAATGAAAGAGCAATGCACTATTAAATGCTTGCTGGTTTCAAAAAGGGATTGATACAAAATGGGGACCAGCTCCTCACTCGTTAGAAGTTGATAGGGGTATTCCTCAGTTTGTTCATACAAGTGATTGATATCTAAAAATAACCACGTATTGTCTCTCTGCTTTTTAAAGCCCACCGTATGTTCTTCGCTGCTGCATACCACCACGACTTGATTTCTCGCGTTGAGGAGCACATTAAGTTGTTGAAAAAAATCATTAACCTCTTTGGGGGATGCGAAGCTCATTGTTTTACTGAAAAGATTTTTAACGCTATTTTGATTTCTACTTAGGTTCAATTGAATCATCTTATAAATGATATCGATGTCGGACTGCTGGATTGATTGGGCATAAATCTCAGCATAATCATCGGGAGATTGAGCCAGGCAGATGGCTTCAAGAAAAGGCTTGATTTCATTGAGTTTTCGCTCTTTTTTGCTTAATGACAGACTCGCTTTTATTTTTTCAGTAATTGTATGTAAGGTATGGGGTAAGGTTGCCTTTTCTTTTTTAATTATGTTAAGTCGATTATAAAATTGATAATCTAACCCTAGGGCTGCTTCCTGTGCCCAGGTTAATGTAAAACCATGGCAGACTCCATCGCCATGTTCATAATTAAATTTATCAAAAAGAGTTAATAAATCTTCATGCTCTAAGGCATTACGTTTTGATGTAAAGTAGGATAAGGACGGAATTTGATTAAATGATATCAACTTAAGTTTCAATACAATCAGTAGACTGATTAAGAGAAACAAATAAAGGACGTATATCATTATACTTGCCAGTGAATTCCCTTTAGTAAAATCAAATCATAATCACTCCACGAAAGCAACTGAATCCCTTCGCGTCGACTGGAAGATTCGAAATAATTGGCTATTTTTTATAATAAATTCCATTGGCGTAGACATTATGTCCAAAACCACAATCAAAATCAGCACCTTCCTGTTTTACAGACACCATTCCTGGCTTGATGAAGGTTATGGTAATGGTACATTGGCCAAATTCAGAGGAAGAGTAAATGGCAGTATCCCCCTTAATACGGGCTATGCCGGATAGTTCTCCAGTATTGGCTTGAAGCGTTCCATTGGCCATATAAGGGTAGATTAACTGAAAAGAAATATTAATTTTTCCACCACCCAATGCATGGACAGTCAGCGTATTGGCAACATCATGATGAGGGGCAGGAAAATGCATAATAAAGGTACCGTTCACTTCTTCTTTAGAGACACTGTCCCTATGTGTTTGAGGAAAACCAAAAGTTGAGTAGGTGAACAGTAGACTGCATAAAATGCTTTTAATAATCCGATGATTCATGATATTGGAGCGATTAGGTGTATTGATTCCTTAAAGCTATCATGAATGTACCCTTAAAACCATCCCATTCAAGAGGACCTCATTCAGTTACATTTTGTCTCAGAAAATTAATGGTTTCATGAACGACTATATCTTTGTCGTTATCTGCTGTAACAATATGATAACTGTTGGTTAAGATGACTTTTTTCTTGGTTTTAGATTGAAGCTTTTTTTCTAGAAATCGTACATTTCGAACACTTGCGGTTTCATCTTCAGCGGCATGGATCATCAGAACAGGACAATTGATATTCGCTAAATGTCGTTTTACGTTTTTGTTTAATCGCTGTGCCTCATAGAGGCGGTAATAGGATATCTTTGAGCCGCCAGTAATTGAGTATCGATTTTCCTGCATTTCATCTGCAATCATTTTTCTTGTTTCTTCATTTTTAATGCCATAAGGTGCCTTTTCTTTATAATAAAAGAAATATTTCAGCGGGGTGTGATAGATAATCGGCGATAAAAAAGAATACCAGGGAACGGCCCAACCATCATAAAAAAAGGAGGGGGAAAGAATGATCAACGATTTAACCTGTGAGGGAAACAATGCGGCAAGTTTGAGACTGAGAATAGAACCCACGCATAAACCTCCAACGGAAACGGTTTTATATTTTTTTTTCATGCGCTGAAAATAGTGCGCGATTGATTCTACCCATTCTTCATGAGGGACATTGGTGTTTTTATCTTTAAGATAGGCATAGCCATCAATATGAGGAATTTCAATGCTATAACCTTGTTGATTGAGATTTCTGGCTAAATACATTAATTCAAGCGGCGTACCACTCAGCCCGTATAATAACAAGACGGCATGCTCTCCTCCCTCAAAATGGATATCCTGATGCAAATTTTTAGCGGGTAACGATGATGCAAGCGGTTTTATAAATTGCAGTTGCTCTAAAAGATAATGACTCAGTGATGCAAGATGATCGTTTTCAAAAAATAACTCATTCGTTAGAGTGACCCTATCTCCTAAAAGCTTTTGCAGCGTGTTTTTAAATTCAATGAACATTACCGAGTCAAGGCCCAATTCCAAAAAACGACGCTGTGGATCAATCACCGTCTCTTTCGGTAAATGCGCCACCTCTTTAACCAGCTGTTGCAGATAATTTTGCAAAAGTTTTGGGCGTTTGTCCTCTGATGTATTTTCAAGAATGGACAGCAGTTGATTTTCCAATTTCTGATAAGACTGATTCATTTCTTTTAAATCATCTGGAGCATAATAAGAGAATAAAGGGATAATTTTATTTCCCTCTATGAGTTCTTTGCATTTGATTCGCTGTAATTTACCACTGGTGGTCTTAGGAATTGATTTGGGGGGTACTAATAGGATTTGTTTCGCTGCAAGATGAATTTCCTGGGCGAGCATTTGATTGATATTAATGGTTATTTCAAGATAAGTTTGGGGATCAGTGTTTGCTTTTACCTCAGCGACAATAACCACTCCCTCTTCATGATTAAATTGACTTGCATAGGCCACAACACAGCTTTTGCGAATTGAAGGATCCGCATGAGCAACGGCTAGTTCCATATCATGGGGATAATAATTTTGACCTCGAATAATGATCATGTTTTTTATTCGCCCACATACATACAATTCATTCTGATATAAAAAACCAAGATCACCTGTTCGCAGGTATTGCCCTTCTTCGGGTTTATATTTTATACGAGCATGAAATGCGTGCTCTGTTTCATCGGGGTTATTGTAATAACCTTTGGCTACAGAGCGGCTTTGTATCCAAATTTCTCCAATCTCTAAGGAAGCACATTCGTTCTGCTCATCGGGATTCACTATTTTTAAAGGCATTCGTGGTCGTCCGGAGCTTACAAGAACCGTTTTTTCTGTTTCGATGTCACAGGCCTCAACACGATTATGTTTTAATTTTTTCTTATTGACTGAAAAGGTTATATCGTCAGTCAAGCATGATTTACCAGATACCATCAGTGTAGACTCAGCTAGGCCATAACAGGGTAAGATGACATTTCGTTTGAGGCCTGCTTTAGCAAAAGTATGATAAAACAGTTCCATTGTTTTATAGTGAATTGGTTCTGCTCCATTGGCAGCGACAAGTAAACAACTTAAATCCAGCTGATTCAGTATATCTTCAGGTGTTTTTGAAGCACATAATTCATAGGCAAAATTAGGGCCCCCGGTGAGGTTGCAACGGTATTTGGAGATTCCCTCAACCCAACGTGCAGGGCGCTGAATAAAATCTAAGGTCGGTAATATGATAGAGGTTCCACCCGCATAAGTGGGTTGGATAATTCCCGCAATTAAGCCCATGTCATGATAAGGGGGGAGCCAGGAGTAGGTAATCATATCTTCAGAGTTCATTTCCGGACTTTGACACATTTCTTTAATAATGCATGAGTTATCCATAAGATTAGCATGGGTAACTAAAACCCCTTTGGGGTCAGAAGTAGATCCAGAAGTATATTGAATGAATGCGACATCGTTTTCTGCGCAGGGATAAACAATTTCTGAGGGTGGAGTTACTTCATGGGAGGGGTCAATAAATAAGGTATCAAGACGTGTCTCTTTCAGTTGATGCAATAAATGTTCATGAACACTTGATTCCCTTAGAAATGGCTTTAATAAATAGGGCATAAACTGATTGGTCTGTTGATCGATACGCAACATGTGTGACGTTTTTTTATCAAATAGAATTAATTGAGCTTCGACATTATGGATGATATGTAAAAATCGACTCATCATCATTTTATTGAGAGGGGGGATCAGCGGGACTGCTATCGTTCCTGTAGCAAGACACGCATAAAAGCCCACAATAAAATCCAAACCAGGTTGCGCACACAGTATTACCCGGTCTTGGGGGTTTGCTCTTTGCTGGATTTGGGACCCCAAATGAAAAACCTGGCGACATAACTCATCGTAGGTTATGGAACCCGATTCGCGATCCTTGTTGATAAATCGATAGGCAACCTTTTGCGGATTTTTATTTTTATGCTGAATTATTTGATGGATAAGTGTGTGAAATGAATACAACGACGAAAACATCTTTAATACAACCTGTATAGTTATTGAGCTCAATTACTAGAGAGTATAGTAGATAAAATACAAAAAACATCGTTTGATGAGTATTTTTTTACCGCACTGCAGCAAATGAGGCTCGTCCAGCATTGACAAGCGCAAATCCCGCATCATGAGTCTTTAATTCGGGTTACCTTAAATGACTTGAGAAAAAAGTTATAAATTAGTTTGAAACGCTGGGCGTTTGCACATTCTTTAATACCAGTGATTCGGATGGATTTTTTAGCGACCCACGATGCAATGAAGGGGAGTTCTCTTTTACACCTTGTTCCAGAAAAACAAAGGTTTCAGAATTAATCCAAAAAGGACTCCACGCCAGCATGCCTTTAGGAGTAATTCGTATGGCCTTTCCTGAGGCAAGGTCAAGTGTCCAAATGGCCGGCGGCGGTTCATCCCAGTTTTTCCTGTCGATGTTTTCATCCATATCTATGTCCATTATCAACGTTTTTCCATTGGGTGCGACGTGAATACGGGAGCCACTGCTCATCATGCCGTGAGGAATTATTGCATTGAGTGACCATTTCTTTATTAGATTACCTTCAAAATCCATCCAATAAATTGATTCAATATCATGACTGAGAAAGGATTTTCCATCTGCAGCCCAGGCAGGGCTGTATTCATCTTCAGTATTCTTGATGATGCGATAATCACTCCCATCGATATTGATTAAGGCCAGATGCCAATGACTGTCTACAAATGTATTGAACAGTAATTTTTTGCTATCAGGCGACCATACCGGATTGAAATTATTTGCCGAAGGCATATTTTTCAATTGGGCTACCTTACCTGATGCAAGCTCCACTATAGCGAGGTAACGGTTCGCTGATGGGCTATTATCCATTACGTTGTAGGCAATATATTTCCCGTCAGGAGAAATTTCTGGGATGTACCCCTGGGTTACTTTTTGGACTTGACTGCCATCAAGGGAGGCAGTCCAAATGGAACCATTACGTTCAAAAGCAATCATTGGTTTTGCTTGAACAACGACACAATAGACTAAGGCAAACAGGAACAAATGAATTCTCATAAGAGGTACATGTCCTTTAAAATGGAAACCAAAGAGAGTGAATGATTGTCACTGACAACGCGATTGAGGTCAAATTTCACTTTAACGCCATCCACCGTAGTCGTTTGTTCCGTATTCTTCTCCCGCGACATTCTGGGGAATGGCGTTTTTATTGCCTGCACACGAACCAAGGGATAATACAACGCTTCCTAAATAAAAAATGATGATCATTTTTCGAAACAATTGATAGGTCCTCATGATGCATTCCTTGTTGATTGATAACCGACCGTGTCCATTTACATCATGTCGTACCTAACCGAACATGCTCAGCCATTTCGCTGATCATCCGGCCCATTATTTTAAAATGTGAATGTTACCGAACAGAGTTTATAAGAAGAAAGTACCTATGACAACTTTGGGGCGCGCATCAGTCGAGCAAATAACAGGTGCGAAGGGTCTAGTACAATTTTAAGGCTGGCCTCAGTGAGATTTATTCTGACTTACCATCTATTTATTCACCATATACGGTGATAACATCAGCAGCGATTAAGTAAAGCTAGGGAAAGTGATACTATGAATGAAGGAGTTAATTCATTTGTTTTTTTTGTTGCCTTGATTGCCGGATTCGGTGGTTTTTTATTTGGTTTTGATTCCAGTGTGATTGCCGATGTGAAGGATCAGGTCATGCTCCAATTATCTCTCTCAGAATGGCAATGGTCTCAGGTGGTGAGTATCAGTTTGCTCGGTTGCGTTTTGGGCATTCCTTTCAGTGGACTTTTTGCGGATAAACTCAGTCGGCGTTATCTGTTAAAAACCGTTGCTTTAGGTTTTATTTTTGGAACGCTTCTTTGCGCACTGACGCATGAGCTCACGCTTTTATTAATCGGGCGATTCATCATCGGCATTTGTATTGGTATCGCTTCTTACATTGCGCCATTATTTATCGCTGAAATCGCGCCACCTAATCGCAGAGGAACTTTAATATTAATTAATGGCTTAGCGATTACTTTTGGTCAGGCTATCGCCTATTTAATAGGCTATTTTTTTCATGATTACGCTGCAAACAGCTGGCGACTTTTATTTGCCATGGGCACTATTCCTGCCTTGGTTTTATTTATAGGAATGCATTTTGTTCCTCATTCACCGCGTTGGCTCATGAAAAAATATGGCATCGATAAGGCACTGTATGCCTTAAAACGGATTCGTCCTTCGGGCTATAACGTTCAAAAAGAAATGGATGAAATCCAGCGGAATTTGAATGAAGTTCAGCCCCAATTTAATCTTTTATTGAAGCCGCCGATTATTTTTGTTCTTGCTGTAGGGATCGCTTTAGGAATCTTTCAACAATTTTCAGGAATAAATGCGGTGATGTATTACGGGCCAGTGATCTTTGAATCAGCCGGATTTTATCCGATTTCCAATGCCATTTTAGCTACTTTTTGTATGGGGGTTGTTAATTTTTCATTTACATTACTGACTTTATTTTATGTCGATAAACTAGGCCGACGTTTCTTATTGTTAGCCGGTACGCTGATCGCGGCACTGAGTCTTTTTGCGGTTGGCTTGTTATTTAATCTGGAAGTACCGAGTCAAAAATTTTGGATTTTGGGTGCTTTATCAATCTATGTGATGGGTTATTGCATCAGTGTCGGCTCTTTATTCTGGGTCCTGATCTCTGAAATTTATCCTGTATCTGTCCGTGGTTTAGCAATGAGCATTGCCACAGTGGTGCAATGGGGGGCCAATTTTGTAGTTTCGATATCCTTCTTGGCAATTTACCAAAATTTAGGTGTACTTACTTTTGTTTTATTTGGTTCATTATGCTTTGCGGCTTTCTTCTTTATTTATTATTTTGTACCCGAGACAACGGGAACTTCCTTGGAAAAAATAGAAAAAAATTTGTTGGCGGGTAAGAAAATCAGAGATATAGGTCAAGAATTATCGGGAATAAAAACAAACCAATTTGAATGGGTGAGAGATTAGAAATGGACAGTACAAATCAACAAAGAACGTGTCGTATAGGAGTCATTGGTGCGGGACGAATCGGTAAATTACATGCAGAAAATATCAAATATCATTTGCCTCAATTTGAGTTACAGGCGATAGCTGATCCTTATCTGAATAAAGCATGGGCGGATAAATTGTCTATTGCCGGTCAATATACTCAATTTGAGGAAGTGCTTGCGCATCCCAATTTAGATGCCATTTTGATTGCTTCCCCATCGAATTTGCATGTGGAACAGATTAAAGCAGTAAGCGAAGCGGGCAAGGCTATTTTCTGTGAAAAACCAATTGGCTTGCATGAAGAAGAAATTTTGGGGGTACTAAAAATAGTTCAGGCGAACAATACCTTACTGCAACTTGGTTTTAATCGTCGATTTGACCCCAGTTTTTCCCATTTACAAAGACAAGTTCAAGCGGGTGAAATTGGTGCAGTGCATCTTGTTAAAATTACTTCGCGCGATCCGGTTTGTCCGACAAAAGAATATTGTGCAACCTCAGGTGGCCTGTTCCTGGATATGACCATCCATGATTTTGATATGGTACGTTTTCTGACGCAATCGGAAGTCGTCGAAGTGTATGCGACGGGCGCTGTGCTGATTAATCCTGATTTTGAAGCATTGGACGACATCGATACGGCAATTATCCAAATGCGTTTCGCTAATGGTGGATTAGGAGTAATTGATAACAGTCGCCAGGCCGTTTATGGATATGATCAACGGATTGAGGTATTTGGCAAGGAAGGGATGTTAATCGCCAATAACCATCTGAAGCATTCTGTGATGCATTACGCCAATGCGGTCACAGAGCAAGCGAATCCCGAATACTTTTTTCTAGAACGGTATCATCAAGCGTTTAGGGCAGAATTGAATTCTTTCTATAATGCCTGGCTGCATAACAGTCCAAGTCCGGTTTCTGGAAGGGATGGTTTACAGGCTTTGCGTATCGCTCAAGCAGCGAAACAATCTTTAGTGACCAAGTTGCCTGTTTCTTTGAGTTGAGGACCTATGACTTACCCACCATTTTATTATGATGTGAAAAGACCTGTTGATTTGATTTGTATGGGACGTGTGGCTGTTGATCTATATGCAGAACAAATTGGTGTATCGCTCAGTGAGGCACAGAGTTTTAGAAAATATTTAGGCGGTTGCGCTGGAAATATTGCTGTAGGAGTGGCACGTCTTGGGTTGAAGTGCATGATGTTTTCTTGCGTTGGCCAGGATGAGATGGGTCGATTTTTAAAACAAGAATTAGAACTTGAGGGCGTCAATACTGATTTATTATATGAAAGCGAAGATCATTTGACTGGACTCGTACTGCTGGGCATTAAGCCACCCCATGACTTTCCCTTAATGTTTTATCGTACTGATTGTGCCGACATGCAAATTAAGTCGCGGCAAATTAACAAGGATCTATTACAACAGACCAAAGCGATTCTAATTACGGGTACAGGTTTATCGACAGATGCCATGTTGCACACTACAGCAGAAGTGATGCAGCTCGCAAGACAGGCTGAAACTGCCGTAGTGCTCGATCTGGATTATCGTCCTGTGCTTTGGGGATTGACCGCGCGCGGGAATGGGGAAACGCGATACTGCTCCAGTCAAAAAGTAACTAAAACCTACCAAGGCATCGTGCCTTTTTGTGATTTAATCGTCGGCACTGAAGAAGAAATTTGTATTGCGGGTGGCTGTGATGAGGTTCATACTGCGCTTAAGAACATCAGGGCATTGACTCAGGCTCCTGTCGTACTCAAACGAGGTGAAAAAGGAGCGGAGGTCTATTTTGCAGGCAACAGCCAACCTTTATCCTCGCAACCATTTCCTGTTGAAGTCCTTAATGTATTGGGAGCCGGCGATGGATTCATGGCGGGACTCTTATCGGCGTTGTTACAAGGAGGATCTTGGGAACTCGCTACGACTCAGGCAAATGCCTGTGGCGCTTTAGTCGTCACCCGTCATGGTTGTGCTCCAGCCATACCCTATAAAGAAGAATTAGATTATTTTATTCAACATTTTGATGCGGAGCCGCAGATTTGGAACAGTGCCTCTTTGAGCCAATTACATCAAAAGAACGTGACGAATAATCCACAGATGTTGATTAAAAACCCACAAGGTTTTGCTCGGGGAGCGAATGCAATTGTTACTATGCCCCCCCTCTCTGATAGCGGCATGAATTTTAGCTCGCTCAAATTAGATGCGGGACAAAAATATTTATTTAATGCGCAGTATGAATTTGCGGCTTTATTAATGATTGGAAAAGTCGTATTTCATTACGCACATCAAAGCCAACATGCGGAGCGGTTCGATTATTTTTCTCAAGAGCCTATTGTTTTACATTGTCCTTCAGGCCAAAGCGCTTCGGTTGAAGCTTTGAGCGATTGTGAAATTTTATTGATTGAAACTCAGAATGACGCTTCCTTTGCTCCCTTATTATTTAACCAGGCGAATCTTTTGGAATTAGATAATCGTGGGAAAGATATTTTGGAGGACAGCTCCTACCGCATTGTGAGGACAGTATTTGATAAGCGCAATAGACCCGAGTCTAATTTAGTGGTGGGCGAAATCATTACCTTCCAAGGACGTTGGTCAAGTTATCCCTCCCACTATCATGACCAACCTGAAATCTACCATTACCGTTTTTCTGAACCTCAAGGCTATGCATTTGCGGAGAATGGGAAAGAGATTTTGCGCATCGAAAATTATGATACCTATCACATTGCAAAGGGTCAGAGCCATGCTCATTGCGCGGCGCCGGGATATGCGCTTTATACCCTTTGGTTTATACGGCATTTAAAAGACAACCCCTATACGATACCCACTTTTATTAAAGAGCATGAATGGACGAGAACCAGTAAAGCAAATAATAGGGTTTGGAGGAAGACTTAGACCACCGATGTGTCTAGAGCCTCCTTACCGCACTTTATGTGCGTTATTCAGAATGAGGCATTGAGGCACTCCAAGTTCTTTCTAGAGCAACAGTCTCTGGAGCCCGCGAACACGCCGCGGGAGGTAGTGGAGGGGGGGGAGTAAAAGTCCGGAAAAATAAACAATATTAAGGGATGTTTATGAAAATTCGATTAACAATGGCTCAGGCTTTATTACGGTTTTTAGCGAATCAATATGTTGTCATGGATAGTAAAGAACATCAATTTGTCGCAGGGGTTTTTGGAATTTTTGGTCATGGTAATGTCACGGGTTTAGGTGAGGCACTTGAATACGATAATTATGGCTTGACCTATTACCAAGGCCATAATGAACAAGGAATGGCTCATGCTGCTACCGCCTATGCAAAACAAAAAAACAGATTAAGTATTTTTGCCTGTACCTCATCAATAGGACCGGGGGCGACCAATATGATTACCGCTGCGGCAACAGCAACTACGAACAGAATTCCTTTGCTGTTGCTTCCAGGCGATACATTCAGCTGCAGACAGCCAGATCCCGTATTGCAACAACTTGAAGTGGCCTATGATTACACGCTCTCGGTCAATGATTGCTTCAAACCCGTCAGTAAATATTGGGACCGGATTACTCGGCCGGAGCAATTAATGACGGCATGCCTTAATGCGATGAGGGTTTTAACTGATCCTGCTGAAACGGGTACAGTCACCCTCTGTCTTCCTCAAGATGTGCAATCCGAGGCCTATGATTATGAGGCCTCTTTTTTTAACAAACGTCTTTGGCATATTGATCGAGAAGCCGTTAGTGAGCGCGCCCTTGAGGAAGCAAGCCAATTGCTTCTAAAAGCAAAAAAACCACTCATTATTGCAGGGGGAGGGGTGCATTATTCATTGGCTACTGAGGCTTTAGCGCAATTTGCCGCACATCATAAAATTCCAGTTGCGGAAACCCAGGCTGGTAAAAGTGCTTTGCCAGCGAGTCATTCCATGAATGTGGGTGGAATAGGAGTCACTGGCTCTGAAGTCGCAAATGTGCTTGCTGCGCAAGCGGATGTTATTTTAGTGATTGGTTCACGGCTACAAGATTTTACAACCGCATCTAAATGGGGTTTTAAAAATGAAGAATGTCGTATCATTCATCTGAATGTGTCTCGTTTTGATGCGATCAAAATGAATGGTTTGATGTTGAAAGGCGATGCGAAAACAGGTTTAGAGCAACTAGGGAAAAAACTAGGGGTTTATCAAACATCTAAAGAATATCAGCAAGGCGTAAAACACTATCAGCATGAATGGCAACAGGAATTAAAGCGTATCGGTGCGGTGCCCCATGCTGAGCAAGAGGGGTTATCACAAGCCAAAGTGATTACTATGTTAAACGAGATGGTAACGGATGAGGATGTTATTATCGGTGCGGCAGGTAGTTTGCCTGGTGACTTGCATCGTCTTTGGAAATCGAAAAAACCCAAAGATTATCATCTGGAATATGCTTATTCCTGCATGGGTTATGAAGTCGCTGCAGGTTTAGGCGTGCGCTTGGCGCAAGCTAACAATAAGGGTGAGGTTTACGTACTCGTAGGCGATGGGAGTTTTGTGATGATGCATTCAGAGTTGCTTACCAGCATTCAAGAACATCAAAAAATGACGATCATTCTCTTTAATAATCATGGTTTTCAATGCATTAGAAACTTACAGGAAAGTCAAGGAAGTCAAGGTTTTGGTAATGAGTTTCGCTTTCGGGAAGAGCAAACCCATCAGTTGTCTGGAGAATATCTACCAATTGATTTTTGTAAGTACGCCGAAGGGTTAGGGGCAAAAACCTTTTTTGTAGATTCTTATGAGCAATTGCCTGTGGCTCTGGATGCGGCACGTCATGAAAAACATTCGTCAGTGATCGTCTTACCCATATTACCTAAAACCATGAGTCATGGTTATCAAACCTGGTGGCGTGTAGGCGTTGCCGAGGTATCTAATTCTGTAGATGTAAGCCATGCGCATCAAGCGATGCGCGCACAGTTAAAACAAGTGAGAGAATATTAAGGAAATTATTTATGCACATCAAACTGGGAATTGCACCAATCAATTGGTGCAATGATGATGATCCTGAATTAGGTAAAGAAATTAGTTTTGCACAATGCATTAGGGAAATGTCAGAGGCGGGTTATGTGGGTACTGAATTAGGTAATAAATACCCACGCGATCCTTCAATTTTAAAAAAAGCTTTAACTGAGCGGGGATTACAATTGTCCAGTGCGTGGTTTAGCACTTTTTTTACTGAGCCAGGACAATATGAAGCCACTTTATCACGTTTTATGGACCATTTAAGTTTTATGAGAGCGATGGGCGCATCGTTTATCAATGTATGCGAATGTGGGCATGCGATTCAAGGAACAGAACTTCCTATCCTAAGCCCGCATAAACCTGAATTGAGCGCGGAGCAATGGGAACAGCTGATTCAAGGTCTACATGCTATGGGTCGTATGGCCCATGATTTTAATCTGCACCTTGTTTATCACTATCATGCAGGAACAGGGGTTTTTTATGAGCATGAAATCGATTATTTAATGGAAAATACCAGTCCGCAATTGATTTCGTTGTTACTGGATACCGGACATGCGGCCTTTGCTGATATTGATTCGCTTGCTCTAATCAATAAATACCATGAGCGTATTTTATATGTTCACTTAAAGGATATTCGCGCGGACGTGCTGCATAAAGTGAAGCACGAACAGATGAACTTTATGGATGCCGTACGTGCAGGAGTCTTCACCGTTCCAGGCGATGGGGCTCTTGAATTTGCTCCCATTTTTGAAATGATGCGCAAGTACCAATATTCTGGTTGGATGATTGTAGAAGCAGAGCAAGATCCCGCGAAAGCGCCCCCCCTCCAGTATGCTAAAAAAGCTTTTGATTTTTTGCAGCCGTATCTGTAGACGCAGCGCATTGGATTTCGGGGGCTGCATTAGCCCTCTGGGGTTTCGCGGGGCTACTCCTAGGCTTGTATCGACACACTTGATGTTCTCTCAGCCCACTAAAGTGCCGCAAAGAGTAAATCCTTAACTATACTTATTTATAGTGAATTGATAGAGCTGTCTTTAGTGACTACTGCGCTAAGGAGTCTACTCATTCCTCTGTTCTAAGTGAGGTTGTTATGGGGCTAGCATTAACACAAGCGTTTACTTTTGGAGACAATGGACAGCATACGGTTGAGGTAAAACTCACTGATGGAGATAGAACACCAAGTACTTTGGAAGAGTATCTGTATGTATTGGATCATATTACGCAAATTTGCGAAGATGAAGGGGAGGCGTTCTTAGCCAATGCTTATGTAAAGAAGTTAACAAAAATTCTATTAGAAAAATATCAAGAACATCTTCGGGCAACTCAAAGCGATTGGTATGATAAGGATAATCCCAAGTTATTTACGGTAGCAAAGCAGCTGGAAGCTTTTGCTTTTCTAACTGGGGAGCAAGAGGGTATTGAGGCAATTATTGGAGAGTTTCCCTTATTAAAATTAATAAAAACCAACTACGAAGCGTATCAACAGGATAATTTTCTGGATAACCTCGAACCGCTCAAATTTAAAAATTTTAATCGTCCCCTACTCGCCTTACAGATGATGATGCGCGTCCTGGATCCTCGTTTCATCAATCAACGGGATGAGCAGGTCTGTGGGGTCAACGCTTTTGTGCACAATATCACCCTGTTTAATCCTATGAAATACGTCCGTATGGTATCAGAATTGGCTGCAACAGGGGTTTGCGATCTTAAAGAATTTGCTGGTAAAGAAGGCGTGTTACGCGTCGAAGTCACTGAGGGCGTGGCCAATAAAGAAAGCTCGGATGGAAGCGACATTCGTGATGCGGATCATATTATTTTGAATGGCATCCGTTCATCAAAAAACGCGATTGTCGGTTATAGAAACGAAGGATCGGAGCTTGCCAAACAACTTTTTGGGGTGACGACCCACAATGAAATAAAACGTTGGATGAAACAAGCGGGGTATCATCACGTACAGAATATACCTGTCCATGAAAGAGCAGCCATAAAGCAATTAAATTTGCTGATTAAAGACGGCTATATGGTGGGTCTTGCTGGTACTGGAAGTCTGGCTAATTATATTTTGAATCCGGAGGAAGGAGCACCGGATAGTCAAAACCTCGTGCAACGTTTTATGGATGGTCATTTTTTTATTATTCGAGACATAGACTTTGATAAAGATACGGATATGGTGCATGTGCGAATTATGACTTGGGGTGAGGAGAAGTCGGCGTCTATTCCCTTTGCCGAGTGGAAAAAGAACATTGGTCTTGTTGGAACTGCGGTTGTTGGACAAGACCCCTATATGAATTCAATGCTTCGTAAAAAAGTCCAGGAAATCGATCTTAATCTTTCTAATCCTAGTACCTATTGTTCTCCTCAGGCCTATTGTTTATTTGTAAAACAGCAACATGGGTCTCAAGATAAAAAAATTGATGCGCTCTTAGAAGAAGCTTTTCAACATAAAAATGGAAAAACATGGTGGGCAGCCGCAAAAGAAATCCAGGATCTTCTCCACCAATTACCAGCCGGTACAGTAGAGCGCACTCTTTTAGATATTTCAATTATTCCCGAAGTTAATTCAGCGATTAAAGCAGAATTCGAAAGAATTCATCAGATAGTCGATTCAGCTGAAAAGATAAGCGCTTTAGAAAAGATAGGAATCCAAGATAATATTGAAGTACAACGACAATTAATTCCATTATACGTGCAAAAAGAACGGTGGGATGATGTTCGTGAGATTGTGCGGCATGCCAAATACAGCCGAACTGATCAGCAAATTATAAAAGGATGTTTGGAGGTGGCATGTACTAAAGTGAGTTCCGAAAGCAGGAAAGTAACGGTTCCTCCCGATATCAGTGAGCTGCTGAATGAGGAGGCACTATTTGCTATCGAACAAATCCATCTTATAGATGATGCAACAGATAAAATAAACGCTTTAGAAAAAAAATTAGGCATGCAAAACACAATTGGAGTACAACGAGAATTAATTCCATTATATGTGCAGAAAGAACGGTGGGATGATGTTCGTGAGATAGTTCGAAGTATGAAAGATTACAGCCAAGCTGATCAGAAAATAGTCCAAGACTGCTTAAAGGAGGCTTGTGCTAAAGAGAGCACTGAGAGTAAAAAAGTGACTGTTCCCCACGATATTCAAGAATTGCTGGATCAGAATACAAAAATTCATTTGACAGCTCAGCAATTAATTGATGCGGTGAGTGAGAAGACGGGGCTACCAAAGGGAGGAGGCTTTACCTATGGACTTCGAGGTAGGTTATTAGAGTCGATTAGGTCTCGATATCAGCAAGAAGGAAAAGAGGTTCACCATTTGGATCAAGTGAGCTTATTGAAGAAAGATGTCTATAATTTTGTATCTCTTCTTGATAGAGAACTTCACCGCGCAGAGCCCGCCCATAAAATAATGAACAAACAAAAACTAACCCAATTTTGTACAACTCTTCTTGATACTATTAACGATCCACAAGTTTTGGAGCGTTTCTGCTACCGAAAAAACCGAGTCTTAATGAAAATATGCGAATTTTTCTTAAAAGTGGCGTCCTATTTTGAGAAAAATATAATTACAAAAGGTGTTGAAAAAACCAGGAACTTTAAGGAAGACTTCAGTGACATTAAAGAGAATGATGCAGAACCAGAAAACGCTAATCAAATTAAAGCAGGTGCTGATCTAAATCCAGAACCAGAAAGCTATGATGACATCAAAAAGAATGATGAATTAAAGCCAGGACCAGAAAGTCCTGGTATTACTTATAATTGAACGTTACCAAGGCGAATAGTTTTTTAATCCATCCGCCTTTGATTTAGGGGTAGTAATGAGGATTAGTTACAACTTAGTTCTTTACCCGTTGATTTCTCACTAAACTCCTTCGTCAACAGTTCTATTTTTTGTCCTAATTGATTTTTCCCGATGATTTTTTCCGATGCCTTATAAAATGATTGGGAAAGATAAGCGTACACATACCCTGAATTCGGTTCTTCGGTTTTACGTCGTTGAATGTCTTTTTCCTCAGAGCACAGACTATTTAAAAGTACCTTCATGAGCTCTTGGTATTCCCGCTCATTCTCATTTTCATAGCGAGAAAAAAGATTTCCGGCATTTTGAATGTACTTAAGGATTAAAGTTTTTTTGGCATCAAAAATATCTCTATCGATATTAGTGGTAGCGAATTCAAATTCTTTATCAAGAATATATTCATATAAAACAGATGAAAAATGATAAAACCACGGGGCGTCTTTTTTACTCGTAAATAAGGATTCATCCTTAATATTGACGATGATCTGAGGACTACTTTGAACCAGGTCGCTCAATGCGTTAATAAAACTGATCAAGCTTGCAGTGAAAAAAGTTTCATAAAGATCAGTGGTGAACGAAGTTTTATATTTTTTGTTATATTCTAAAACAGCACTGGTCGCTTCTTTTAATTTCGCGTTAATGGTGTTTAAAACCTGATCGAAATATTTAACATAATCATTTTCAAATTCGATCTCTTTAATGGCTGTGACTAAATCTCGAGCAATTTCATTTCGTTGAATTAATAATTCAGCTTCTTTACCCTTATATGTCTTCTCATCTACCTGCGCCTGATAGGCATCCAATATTTTTTGACAATAACGGTGTGTAATATCTTTAAAAATGCACATTGTCCCTCTCTTTTTTGTTCGCTTGAAAGTGCCTGAAAATAAGTTATATACTTTCAGGAAAATATCCGTCTTTACTCTTCACAGCTTCGTTTTCAAAAATACTATCAAGGTCTTTTTCTATTGCGCTATCATGTCCTCATAATGAATTTCCCAACCTGCATTCCATTGGGTGATTCAAAAAATAAATTGTTTAAATAATAGGTTAGATAATCACAGTGCCTAATATTAACTCATTGCACGTGGCACGAAAAGTCACTGAGCTAGATTATTTTTATCGGATTTTAAGTTACGAATGAGCGGGATTCCGTGGGCAAGCCGCGGGACCCAGATAGTAGTGTTTGTCGTGACACTAACAGCAAACACCACTGGGATAAGTGTTTATAAATTTTATTTTTCATGGTATTTCATGGGGTGCAGTTTGAACTAAGGCCTTTGACAATTCACTAAACGGGGGTGATTTTAAAGCACAGAAATTCAGCATACTTGGAGGATGTGCCCATGGACTCGCCAAAAGTACCGCATTGTGCAGAATAGTAGTTGGGTTCACAAACCCTATGAGCTCAAATGGAGATTGGCTGTGGTTAAATTTTATAAATTCAAAGAAATTGAGATTCACTCGCCAAAATATCGTCAAAAGTTGCGCAAAGCCTTAGAAACGACCATGTCGGTATGTCTTGCGAGTACTTCTGCTTTAGTTATTAATCCATTGACAGCAAAAATACGCATGGAACGGGCGGCTCAATATAATGAAAATAGTTTATTGGCTGTGCGTGGAATCGGTGAAATAAGAACTTTTTTATTTAAAGTATCACAATATCGCGAGGACAAGCAGATTAATTTTCTCGATGCTAGGGCGCCAATAAAATACCTCATGTCTACATGGAAGACGGGGAATTGTGAACATCAGGCATTTTATTTAGCCGCCATACTGAGGCAACAAAACATTCCTGCATTAATTTATGATATTGAAGACATAAAACATACGGTGGTAATTACAAAGGAATTCCTACTTGATCCCTGGATAGGTGATATGTTCGCACTGACCGATATTGCTTTACTTGCTGATTTTTATAATTCAACACTCAATATGAATGCGTCATCGTTAAATCGATTATTAAGCAACCACAATTTTTTTTTCTATGAGCACTTGAATCAAGAAACGTTAAGACACTATTTTGCGCCGCAAAATGAAGAAAATGTCCCAAATGCCGGTTGTTGTGTGCTTTTTTGAGATGGATTTGATTTTAAAAAAATTAAGACCATTAGCTTGTCCACGATAAAATAAATGATGCTAGAAGACGAGCCTAGGAGGGCGCTCTGCTTTTGATTCGATGTCTTTGCTAAATTGTTCAAAATGCTCTCGAAGCGGGCTCGGTAAATCGGAGGCGTTTAACAGTTCATTGATTTTTTTAATTGTTGTGAGGGCTTTATCGAGGACCTCTGAGTCTATTTCTTTGTCCTTATCAACCAGGTTACCTTTTGAAATAGCGATAAATAGTTGCGCCATTTTAGGCGGTATTTCCATTAAAAAGTCTTGCAAAATGACTTCCTGATCCGGAGCATCATCTAGTGAATTTTTAAATTGAGCAATCATTTTTTCCATTTTCTTCAGTTGGTAAGGAGAAATGCTTGCACATAAATGAATGATGTCGGTTAGAGAGTATGACCAGGTGTTAAATTTTTCAAATTCAAGTAGTTTGTCAACGACTACGTCATCGACGTCACTCTCTTCGACCTCTAGCATATTGATATACTCTTGGCAGCGCTTTAGATCAGAGATATTATAACTGCGTGCTAATCCAAGATAATAGAGATCTCGAATCCCTCGACCACCTGGTTCGGCGCTGATATGCCCGGTCCTAAAAAAATAACCGTGCTCTTTGCGGATGACATTTTCACATAAATTACCCTCTTCAATAGTCCAGTACTCTTCAGCCGCAGGACCCAAGCTGAATAGGGAACTCATCGGATATAGTAAACTCATCAAAGGATCATCACGGTATTGGGGGCCGTGAAAAAAAGGCGCAAAATTATAGCGTGCTTTGCCGGTCAGATTATGTAGGCCATGAATGAGTTCATGGGCTAATAAAATAAAAGGTGGGCCCGCATCAGTTAATCCATTTCCAGCTGATGCATAGGCATCTAAATTCAAAAACGAAATTTTATCGTTATAGCGAAAATCGATACCAATATGTATTTTTTTGACCCCAACTCCAGGCACGGTTTCTCTCTTTAATATGGTTCGAAGCTCTTGCTCAGGAGTTAGGGATTTGCTGCTGAAGTTTGGGTTGATCTTTGCAAATCCAGCTGCTGCCATAGAGCACTCAAAATCATTACTGGGGGTTAAGAGTAATTTAGCCTCTTTGGTTGTTAACATGTAATTAAGTTTTACAATTAAGTTTATCCCTCCTGGCCTGGAGACAATTTGCATTAAGAGAGAGTTAACATAATCTGTCTCTTCTGTACTAAGCGAATTATTATTTTTTATATTTTCTAAGAGTTGATAAAAGTTTGCACGTACGATTTCTTGAGGTTTTTTTCCTTTAAACTCAGGAAGTATGTATTTTTCATTTAACGAAATATCCGCTTCGTGATGTATATATATCTCTGATTTTTCACACAAATTTTTCGTTAGCTCATTATGAATAACTTGTAATTCTCTTAAGATATTTTTTATCGCGATAATTCTTTTAAAAAATTGAAGCTGCTCATCTTTATCGAAATTGGGGTCAAATTTTGAGTATTGTTCTTCAATTGCTGCATAGGCCGCATGATTTAAATGATCAACATAGGCCATATGTTGCAGTGTCGCATCATTGTTTTCCAGCGGGGGTGCATTTTGCAGACTAATGCCTAACCCCGATAAACGCTTGGAAATCGCTTCAAATTGTTCTTTCACGATCAAAATAAAGTCATTTGCTTCTTTTAATAGTATAGGTGATTATTTTTTGTTCTGGCTTGTGCCCATAGAAGTGTTTTTCGCGAACGAGTTAATATAAAAAAGACATTCTATAATTATGAAATGTGAATAATTTTTGAGAAAATGCAATGCAAGAACATTTTATCTCGATGTGGTTTAGCCCGATGACGCTGTTGTTTCTTATCAATGCGTTTTTTTTATTCTTTGTTACTTCATTTGTTTGGAATATTTTTTTTCATCTTAATCATACAAGTTCTTTATTTAAGATGGATAAAGCAAACCCTTTAGTATTAAAAGCAGCATTATTTTTTCCTCTGATACTCATCGCGATCATTGCAGAGTATAAATGGTCCTTGTTGGCTCACTTCGATTTTTTTCCTTTAATCAGCTCCTCTTTCGTCCGCTTTAATTTTATTGGTATTATTGTTTCACTCATTGCGCTCATTTTTGTTAAAAGATTAGATAAAGAAGAAGGTGAAGCATTTAAGTTACCGATCTTTTTAATTACTTACCCCATTGTTTTGTATATATTTTATTTAATCATTCTTATAGCAACAGTCGTCACGCGCTTAAATGTATTCCCTGATGGATTCCCTAGAAATAATGTTTATCTTTCAGCAGAACGTATCAACCAATTTATAATTGCCGTACTCTTTTTGATTCACTTAATTTTTGTTTTTTTTGCGGTGTCTATGAAAGTTGCACCGCGAATTTTATGTTTATTAGTGTATACCATTGCCCTTATTTTCATTTATTCACTCGTTTTTAGATAGTCTCTAAAACCATCATTTAAATAAGGTAAAAAATGCTGCGAATCGCTCACGAACTGATACCCAAAGGGAGCTCGACCTTTTTCTCTTGATCATCCGGTTCTGTTATAGGAAGACTTTTTTTCCAGGAAGCCAATAAAAGAGCGTAAAGATCGGGTGCTGGAGCTTTTGAAAACATGCCTATTTGGGGTGCTTTAACCAATTCGATTCCCTGCGCAGCAAGTTTTGCTAAAATATCAATTTTTATTTCAGTAATGAGCTTTGCTGCTTCTCTTAATAATTCGACTTTGAGCAAAGGCGTTTTGGCTGATGTGACGGAGCCAAAATGGTCTATTTCTGCTTTTATAAGCTCAATAAATTCTTTTTTAATGGTCAGTGAGCCATATAAAGTAGAGTAAGTATAATGATCGGCATACAATAATCCAGAGAGGGTCTTGAGTAACGCATGCCAACTCCGGTCATGGAGCATCCATAAGATGGGATTGTTAGGAAACTCCTGATAACAATTTTGCAAATGAACGATGCCGGATTCTAATAATTCGACCAATTTGCCGGTAAGCAAATCGATATCCATTTGAAACTGAGCTAATCCTTCACGTACTTTCTCAGACCGCAACGCGTTTATAATTTCTTTTTCTATTGCTCTTGCTTGTTGATGTAAGGAAATTAAATGGTCACTTCCTTCGATTTGTTGTTGTAACAAAGTCGCTGCTTGCATGTAATTGGACAAATACTCTGTTTGTATCCCTTCATGACGATACAGAGCATAATAGGTTTCACAAATTCCTAAACATACCCGATATGCGCTCAAGGCATAAGCAAACTGGCACATAAAGGCTTGCGCCGAGGGCGTATAGGGTTTAGCAGGTTTAAAGAGATATACTCCATCTGTTTCACGCAACTCAATGGGCAAGCCACAGTTTAGAACATGAGCATCAAGAGCGGCCGCAAGACTTGGATTGATTTTATCATCACTAATTGTTTGCGCGGCTTTTACTAAAGTCTCCTCTTCAACCAGACATTGTTCCATCGCCTCTTGAACCAAGTTGAAGCTAAAAACGAGTTCCTCGTTTTTGGCGACTTCAGTGAGTTTTTGTGTTCGCCATGTATCAAAAAAATAGTCCTTCAACAATTTCCTTATTTGAAACATCGCATTACGGTAGTGCTCAAGACGTGCGAAAACAGGCTGAATCGCCGTATTCATTTCTTTCTGGCAAAGCTCTAATTCTCCTCCCATAATCTTCTCCTTCTAAATCCTTTTGTGCTTTAATTTCTACAGTGCGCAGGCATCGGTGTCAAGGTGTTTAATTTTTTTGATTTGATGAGTGGGGGGTATTTATTGCCTGCATTTCATGATGATTTGGCTTAAAATTATCGGTTATCGATAGTTGCCGGATAGACAGCTCAACATAAAGAGCAGCCCTGCATCTGAGTTACATATAAATAAGGAACAACATGGATTTTAAAAAGAAAAAAGTCATTGTTACCGGTGCGAATCGCAGTATAGGCCAAAGAATAGCCATCGCTTTTGCGGAGCAAGGAGCCGATGTGGTTATCAGTTATCGCAGTGATGCACAGGGGGCAGAGGCAACGGTTCAAGCGATTAAGGCACTAGGGCGAAATGCTAACGCATTTTATGCTGACTTCGCCAAAATGGAGCATGTTGCAGCCTTTGCTGCGCAGGCAATGGAGCATTTAGGCGGTATCGATATTTTAGTGAATAATGCCGGGATGCTCTGTCGCGAAACCTTATTTGAATTATCTCCGGAAAAAATGCAGCAAGTTTTTCAGGTGAATACGATTTCCCCACTTTATTTAGCACAATTATGTGCTAAGAACATGGTGGAACAGGTTAATAAGGGATGTATTTTAAATATTTCGTCAATCAGCGGCATTATGACGATGAACAAAGGAATTGGTTATGGATCCTCGAAGGCTGCGCTGAATAAATGGACCAAACATGCGGCCTTGGATTTGGCGAAACACGGCATACGAGTGAATACTATTGCACCAGGTGTGATTGAAGCAGGAATGAATGAAGATACGGCGACCAGCAATCCAGAATTATGGCAATATTATGTGAGCAATATTCCTTTACAGAGACCGGGCACGCCCCATGATATTGCTAATATGGTTTTATTTCTTGCTTCAGAAAAAGCCAATTGGATTACAGGTAAAGTTTTTGCAGTGGATGGAGGACATGTTCTCTAGATCGCTAGGAATAGGATACACCGCTTGGGGGAAGTTCAATTACTGACTTGGTTGCTCATAAAAAGATCATTATGTTATAATGCTTTAATATCAGCCTCGAGTCCATAGTAATGAAAATAACTCAATTTTATGAAAATCTCAATAATATCCTCGCTGTCCTTAAGGAGGGATATATGGGGGGGCTTGGCGCTTTTGAAGTCAGTAGCGTTGGAGAAGTTTTAACCCATCATGCTGAAATTACCCCAGCTTTGATCGAAGAAATGCTGAAATCACCGATTGCTGAAGATTTTTTTGATCCCCCTTTTTATTTCCCATTGAATGAAAAAATGCTGGAACAGCTGAAACGATATGAGCTCGACAGAGAAAAATTTCAAAATAGGGGAAAGGTAATTGATAAAAAATTAGCTCAAAAACATCTCATGGAAGAACAGTTAATTGAGCTGGTAACCCGAATAATTCAAAAACAACAAGAACTTGCAGAAGATCCCCAATATTTTAATCGAATTTTAGTGAATCGTATGAAGGCTCTGGAGAAAGCTCTGGAGTTAATCGATGATAAAATGGAGTCATTACAATACAGACAAAAAAGTCCAGGTTTTTTTGATACAGAAGAAAATCTTCGGACGAAGATAAGTCGGTTGCAATTAATTAAAGATCAATTAGAAACTACATTCTTCCGATATTATTTGGCGTGTAAGCCCTCCCAAATCAGTAAAAAAATGGCTGCCAATTTAGCTAACTTATTGGCTCATGACAGCGGACAGGACTCAGAATTAGCGCAATTGGAAGAATTACGATCACAAGTTCAGGGCATGCTTAAAAAACATCCTCAACTCAGTATGAAGTATAAAGCGCATCGTGAGCGTGAACAAAAAGAAATGTCCAAATGGCAGATGGTTTCTTTATTCCCTGCGGAAGAGCCAGAAGCAGAAGACCTATTCGATCAACAACCCTCTTTAGAAGAACAATTTAGTTACAGAAGAACCATGTTGGTTAAAGCAGCACACCACTTTCTTCAAGAATCAAAAAACCAATTAAGTAAGGCTTTTACTGAAGCGAACAAGTATACTCTGGAGGAAACCAGTGAGCAAAGGCACAACAATCCCTTCATGATATTTTTAGATAAAGTGTTACATTGCCTTACGCGCGGTTTTTGTCATATTTCAACTGATACTGAGTCGGTTATAGAGAAAGCCAGCAAAGCCCTGAGCTATTCCTAGAGGGATTGGCTCGGTGCCTTGTGTTGTACTTATAATGGTATTGACTAAAGATTTCCGATCATTTTCTGTTCGATGAATTTTTAAATGAATTAATATTCAACTTAATAATTAAACGATATAATGCGTCAATTTTTTACTATTCATGCAATAAACCAACTCATAAAGGGTTTGCATGAGCGGAGGACTGGTAGCACTTAGATAATCTTAAATCAATTAGCTGTATTGTTTTTTGAAATAGATTTTTAAGTTATCAGTTCTGCTAAATCAGTAATATAAAGATAAAGAACCTTGCCTTTGAGGTCGCGTTTTTTATCTGACTATTCCTTAACATCTTCTCATCACCAAAAACTACACAGCTCATTGATACGATTTCTAGGCTTGGAATTCATCTGCAATTTTTGCAAATTATTCGTCGGTTTTTAGCAGGTTAGCTGGGCCACATCATTCATTTTTAACTGGGTATTACATGAAAGACAAGCGCGATATGAATCAGCAGGAACAAGGGGTTGTGATAAGAGAAAAACAGCGCCTTGGTGTGGATGTAAAAAGCGCTTCATCCGCTGCTACGGCAGAAATGAATGCGGATGAACGTGATGAGGATATCAATCAAGGCAACCCATTTTTCGACCTTCCTGATGAAATGATGATGTCTATTCTGAGTCACGTCCCCCCTCCCGATTTGCTCAATGCCCGACTTATGGCCAAATCAAAAATGGGGGTAGTTGATGCGACATTAGAGATGTTAACCAAACCGCATTTCATCATCAATTATTTAAGTCGTGCGGATGGGATTACAGGCCATCAATTTACTGCGTTTTATCAACGAACACAGCGATATCAAGAATTAAAGCGTAAAGTCCTGGCTAAGGAACCCCTTTCTGCAGAAGAAGCCATTTGTTATACGCTCACCCGGGATTGCAAGGTATTGCCCATTCACTTAAAAAAAGCGATGGATGCGGTTGAGCTCGATGAGAATACCCGCGAACATTTAAAACTGATTATGACCCTGTCTGAGGAAATACGGGCAATTCAAGATCAATTGAAGGGAGTCATACATGCTAAGGGCGTGAATTATTATAAAACGAAGTTATTAGACCATCTAAACCGTCACCATCGCCAACACCCTCATCAATTCGTTAATTTGTTTGGCGCTGATTTGAGTGGCTTGCAGCTCACCGATATCGATTTTTCTTATCTTAATCTCAGTGGGGTACAATTCAGTAACGCTGATCTCCGTGGTGCCAATTTTCGAGGCGCCTATTTAGGGGGCGTTGACTTCAGCGGTGCGCTTTTAAGCGAGGCAGACTTTACTGCAGCTGAATTAAAAGGGGTGCAATTAAATAGAGCGAACCTTGAAGAAGTCGATTTATCCGCAATCAATTTAGAGGGGATTGATTTTGAGTGGGCTTTTATTCGCAACGTCAAATTGTTGCCTCAGGATGCACTGAACAGCCCGAAAGAATTGCGTGCGTTTTTAACTCAATTTGAAAAAAGCATCGCAAATTATTCACTAATAAGTAAACGAAAACTAGAAGAGCACCTGCTTAAGGAAATTGCTGATTCAATCGAAATCGATGCGGAACGAACTAGAAACGAAAAAATAGAACTATTAGATGTAGCCTTGGCTATGATCGAACAAGAAGATAGGATTGTAGGACTATTCCCATTTGAAAATGCATGCGATGAGTTGAAAAAACAATGGACTTCATTGCAACCCAAGGAGGATATTCCAGAGCATCCATTGAAAAAAGAGGCTCAGGGAATTATTGAGCGCATTTTAAGTATTCTTAATGGAATCAATAGGGATACAGGAAAAAAAATACCCGATGATCCACTGGATCCTATGGGGATTAAAATAATGCATCAGAGGGAATACAAGCGCTTGAAAAAGTGTATTGCCAAATATCCTCAATTAAATGATGGCATTAAATTGGCCCGAGCTTTAGGAATTAGTCTGGAACTGTGGTACATGCTCTACTTTACAAGTCCTGGCTCTTCTAATCGGCCAAGTCAATTTCCAACCTTGCTAGATGCTGCGTTTCAGGGAGCGAATGAACCTAAAGAAAAGCACTATGCGAGCGAAGTATTTAATGGTTACCAATTTGATATCCAGCAACTTCCTAAAATAGAGTGGGCAGATTTGGAATACTATTTATATGAAGAGGAAGATTTTGTTATCTTAAATTTTGATCGATACGCTAAATTTTGCGTCAAACTGGGTGATTTGCTGATTACTTTTTGGCAAGAAGGACACTTTCTGGCGATGATTGAAGTTATTGATTTTGAGAATCGTGCACGTAAACCTGCATTTTCTGTAGATTTGAAACGTTATGGGAATATACCTTTTGATGCCTTTGTTCCCTTAGACATCTATAGTCGGTATCCATTGGATGGAGTAACAATCTGGCACCCTAATCGCGATGATATCCAATGTATCCAAGAGGCTTATGCATTAAAAAAACAAATTATAGAAAGGGTCTTTGCGTCAGAAAAAATCAATCGTACTCGTAAGCACAATTTATCTTTTCCTATGGATGTCCTGCATGAAGCGCAAGAAACGAAGCTAGAGCTAAAATTACCTCCCTCAGAAAAAGAAAATGAGAATGAGAGTGAGTGGGGCTTCCAAAAAAAGCAACAGCGCAAATCCACGAAACTTGCCGCACCAAAAGCGCCAGGATTATTTTCAGCAACTCAGCAGAATCTCGCTCATAAAAATACATCACCGCTTGAGAGTTCTGGAATCAACAGGAGCATTTCCAACTGAGGACTAAGAGTGTTTCTTGAAACACCGGAAGAAAAAAATCTTTTTAAGGTGCTTCAATCAGTGCTGAAAATGCGGGAAGCGGTTTCATTTTATACCGCATAACCTCTAATGCAAATCGTAGGTGTCAATCTGTATTTGCTGGATACGATTGGCAAATTTAACTGAAAAGTACCCAGTATTTTTCACACAAATACGCCCTAAATTTCTGGTTTCAAAGAACTTCATGAGAGTAACTGGTGAATGTTTGCCTATTCAGTTATTATTTATTTTTAAGGTTCTTCAAAAATATGCTCGGAGTTTATTTCCATGAAACGTCTGTTTTGCTCATTACTACTGACTTGGGTTGGAATTGATGCAAGCTATGCGGGGCAAAAAGCTGTTGTTTGTCATCTGCAAGGAATAAAAGATTCCATCTCCTTTAAGCTGCCTGAAAAAATAGGTGATATGCCTGAAATTGATTTTGATTATCCAGTGGAGGTGACCCGATTCAGTATGCGTACCGGTAATTTACTGCTCGTTGCCATGGATCAGGATGAGAAAGATCGGCCAAGAATTTTTATTTCAGCGCAATTAGACAAACAACGTCAGAAATACATCGGTCAATTTATGACGGATTTTGGTGGAAATGAATTGCAACTTGATAACGGTCAGGTTTCTTGTCTGGTGAATTAAGCCATTGTTTTTAATTACGATTCGATGGTACGGTTCAGTGCTTCGATGTGCTCAAGAATCTTTAAAAATTGTATCCCAAAAGGAGTAACAAAATACTCCACTCTGGGAGGAATTTCGTGAAAAATATGCTTACCAAGAATACCAAATTCTAAGTTTTTTCTCAGGCATTGATTTAAAACTTTGGTGGTGAGGCCTTCGACACGGCGCACCATCTCGCCAGGACGATTCACTCCCTTTTGCAAGAGAGAATACACGGTAAGTGACCATTTACAACCATAAATCGTCTCCACCATGGTCATTGTTTTTAGCGGTTTTTTTTGTTCCAATTTTTTTCTTCAAGTCATTCAATAAGACATACCAAAAAGTACCTACCGTACCACTAAGTACCTACTTTTTTTAAAATTATATAGTACCCATAATCTATGGAACAAATATTTTTAAAAATGGTGAGCAACATGTCAAATCAGAAATTAGCGATAATTATCGGTGGTTCCAGTGGTATGGGATTGGAAACAGCAAAAAGACTGGCAGCAAATGGTTCGGATTTATTGATCACGGGTACGAATGAGCGAAAACTGAGGCATGCCGTTGATGAAATCAAGAGTATAGGGGGAAATGTAACGAGTTTAGTGGTTAGTCTTTATGATAAAACTCAGGTGTCTCAATTGATTGTGAGCATAAAAAAAGAAACACGCGCAATAAAATATCTTGTAAATGCGGCGGGCTATTTTAAACCGGTACCCTTTTTAAAGCATACAGAGGAAGATTATGATCTGCAGGTGGATCTCAATAAGGCCTTCTTCTTTATCACCCAGGCCGTTGCTGAAAAAATGAAACAGGATGGGGGCGGGTCAATAGTTAATATTGGCTCCATGTGGGCAAAGCAAGCAGTCAAGGCAACACCTTCATCAGCGTACTCAATGCAAAAAGCAGCGTTGCACTCGCTAACCCAACATTTAGCAATGGAACTTGCAGAATTTAATATCAGAGTCAATGCGGTCGCACCGGCCGTGGTTGTAACCCCTATCTACAAATCGTTTATGGACGAAGACAAGATTGAAATATCGCTGCAAAGTTTTAATGGATTTCATCCTTTGGGGAGAGTGGGACAAACCACAGATGTTGCTCATGCCATTGAATTTCTTCTTTCCGATAAAGCAAGCTGGGTAACCGGAGAGATTATGAATGTTGATGGGGGCGTTATGGCGGGAAGAAACTAACCGGTACTTTTAGGATATGGTGCCGGCTGGTACCCTCATTCGCTTTATAGGCACCTTCTCCCCAAGGGGAGAAGGGAATTTATTGAGGATGGAATCGTTTAAAAAATTGTAGCATTTCATAAAAAACGTAGGGTGCTGCCTCTCGATGATCGAGTGTATCACTGACCGATTGGATAGAAACCGCGCTGCTGTATTTTGTAAATTGGTCATAAGCAAGTTCAGCGCCATGGTAAGGAACGTCTTTATCTCCTTTGGTGCCAACAAGCAGCAAAGGTGCAGTGGGGTAAAAATCATAATGATTGAAATAATTCCTAAGGTTCTCGGAATTGCCATCTGTATGCTCTAAGATGGAATTGAAAAATTCTTTTTGAAAAATTAATGCCGGATTTTGAGGAAGCGCATTAAGTATTTCTTTAGAGGAATGGAGCCCATCAAATAATTCAGGAACTAGGGCATTATACGGACTCACAAAGATCTGATTTAAATCAGTCCAATAATTTTTATAGGTTTGCAGGGAAAAGAAAAAATACGCTAAATATGCAGTAGCTCTTGGACCAGGATCAAGCATAATGAATTTCATGGTTTCATCCCAATCATAAGGGGCCGAACCTAATGCAACTGCAGTAACGGGTATGTTTGGATACTGTTTGGTCAGTAATTCAAATAGGACTAAAGAGGAGTACCCGCCCTCGGAGTAACCACCAACATAAAGCTGATCATTGACTTTAATATGTATTATTTGCGCAAGTTCTTTGGCCGCTAAAAGCATATTGACGCTGCTGCTGGCAAGTGTTTCATATTGTACATAAGGATGCAGCGTTAACTCGTTATCACCAAAACCAAGGTAATCCGGCAGAACCGTCAGATAACCACCATGACTGGCAAACAAGGCAGGATAAATCGAATCGCTTTCCTTCATTCTGGAAGGAGCATCTTCACGATGGAAACGAGTTCCATGTTGATAGCTCACAATACCCAAGTCAGCGTTTACTGATGGGACAGCCATTAGCCCTGAGGCAATCGTCATCTGTCCATCCGGGGCGGGAGTTTTATAGTTAATTTTATAAAGTGTCACATCGTAACGGGCTTCAAGTACATCCAGTGGAGGCATCTTTTTTAACATTATCTGTGCTGCTTCCCGAGACAATGTGCCAATATTCGTATAGCTCACCAAGATGGTCTGCTGGTTTGTGGGCGATTGGCTGTACGCGTTGATACTTAAAAAGAAATAGAAAAAAATGAGTATTATTTTTTTAAAATGGATCATTGCGATCGTGCTTTCTTTAAAGGAATTGATGCATCAGCTTATGTAATTTTGATTGAAATATCAAGGAAGTATAGCGATAAAAAACCTTCTAATAAGCCTCCTTTTTGTTGTTCTCTTCTTGATCTGATTAAGACTAGAGGTTTATTGCATACCAGTTAGCATATCCCTGTAGACATACAATAAGTTTCTGTTAACCTATAGCAATCAGAAAATTTCTGATTCAATTCTTTTGCAATCTGTTATATGGAGTGAACGTGATTATATTAAAACAAAAAAGGAAATTTCTTTTCAGCGTCTTTCTAGCAAACAGCACCTTGGCTTTTGCTGGTGCTATGGGTGGTGCTCAAGATCTTACCCATGGCTTTTTCGTTATGGGAGCTCCAATCTATGGCTCTTTAAGTGATGAAGGGATTAATAAAACTTTATTTGCCGATACTTTTTCTGCTAATGGTGACATTGAAGGACACCAAATAAGTCTTGATTCACGTTGGGGTTTCTTGGTTGGCGCTGGTTATAAATTGAACGCGGACAATGACATCACCTTGACTTATACCAATTTAAAAAGCAAAGGTTTTAACGATATCGATAATACTGGCCCCAATGGCGTATTGGCTAATCGCTTAAGTCAAATCGTACAAAATGACCAAAATTTCATTATAAATAATCCTGTAACTAATATATCGTTTAATGGGCAGCAAATGATCGATGCGAGCGCATCCGTCAGTTCTCATTATGATTTTCAAACGGTTGAGTTACTCACCCATCATTATTTCCAAAACTCATTTTTAAGTCATGTCCGATTCTCACGATTTTATGGAATAAAGGCTACTGAGTTTAAAAAAGGATTTTCTGCTGAGTATGCTGGATCATGGGCATTATTCGATTTTAATGCATTTCCACCGGAAACAGTTCTAGTTCCATTAGAGGACGAAATTGATTACGCAGCAAAATTTTTCGGAATTGGTCCCCAAATTGGTATGGGCGCAACTTGGAGCCTAAATCGTTATATTAGTATCGTTGGTGATGTATCTGCGGCTGCCTTGGGTGGTTCCTATAGTTCTAGCTGGGATGAGGATTTAAATACTTCAAGAGCCATTCCTAATATTCCAGTTACCCCAGCCAATGATCATTATGGTTACAATCAATCTACGCCAACAACTCTTTGGACCTCTGTTGTATTGGGCTCAAATTTAGCAGTTGCGGCACAGATTCCTTTTAGCAATGGCAGCAGTTTTGGTGTTCAAGGGGGTATTAATACCGAGCAATATTGGTCACAGGTTAATGCCGATGCGATACGTAGCAGCATTACTAAAAATAATGTCTATTTTGCGCAACGATTTGCTGTTCGTGATGTGTTTATTAAATTAAGTTACACTTGTTAATTTAAAAACGTGAACTACCAAAGTTCGCTTATTTAGACTTATAAAAACTTTATGAGGTGCATTAGGGTTTGCATACTTAATGCACCTTTGAAAAAGGACTGTCGTTTTGAGATTTAAGTTGTGGAGGTAAAAATGCTAGTGAGTCAATTAGATCATTTAGCAAGTCCTGTTATTCCTACCCTAAATCAGATTCATCCAACTGCATTGATTGCACCTGGGGCTAAAATCGGTCCTAATGTCACAATTGGTCCTTACTCTATAATTGGTGAAAATGTGAGGATTGCTCAAGGAACATCAGTTGCTTCCCACGTAACCATAGAGGGGTGGACAGAAATTGGGGAGCGTAATCAGATAGGCGCGGGGGCAATTATCGGAGGCATTCCTCAGGATCTCAAGTTTAATGGAGAGATCAGCAAAGTACTCATCGGCAACGATAACATTATTCGAGAGTACGTCACGATAAATCGTGGAACCAGAGGAGGAGGCGGTAAGACGTGTATTGGCAATAATAATGTGCTGATGACCTCAGCACATGTCGGCCATGACGTGCTCATTGGGGATCATAATATCATTTCAAATGCTGTTGCCATCGGTGGACATGTCGTCATTGAAGATTGGGTCACTGTGGGTGCGCTTTGTGGTTTGCATCAATTTATCAAGTTGGGCCGTATGTCGATGATAGGGGCCCTTAGTTTAATCACCAAAGATGTTTGTCCTTATGCTTTGGTTTCCGGAAATCCTGCAAAATTATATGGCATTAATGTAGAACGCCTACGCCGTAGAGGGTATTCATCTGAAGCAAAAAGTAGCATCAAGCGTGCGTATAAGACTTTATTTAATAAGGGATTGGGTATTGCAGAAGCAATCATACAAGTACAATCTGAGTTTGCAGATAATATTGACATCCATCACATCGTGCAATTTCTTAAAGGTTCAACGCGTGGAGTGTATCGTTAAGATTAATTAATTAAAGGTATGTAAATGACGCCATTTCGTTTTTCTACTCCCAAAGGTCCTTTTAGCTTGGCTTATTTAGCCGAGTGCTCAGGTGCATCACTTCATCATCATGAGGGAGCGACATATACTGTTTCAGATGTTGCGCCCCTTTCGAATGCTCAAGAAAACCATCTTTCCATGTTGCATGAGAAAAAATATATCAGCGCGTTAAAAACCTCTCGGGCCGGGGCATGCATTATTTCACCAAATTATGTACATCATGCGCCTCAACAGATGCATTTATTGGTTCATGATAATCCCTATAAAGCTTATGCACTGATCGCCCAGGTTTTTTACCCAACTGATTCCATTAAGAGTTTCATTGCTCCCTCCGCTTTTGTTGCGGAAAGCGCTACCCTTGGTCCAGAGTGTTATATTGCTCACGGTGCTTATATAGGTGAACAGGTTCGCATCGGTGCGCGCTGTAAAATTGGAGTCAATACCTTTATTGGTGATGGGGTAGTCATTGGGGATGATTGTTGCATTGAAAATAACGTCAGTATTAGTCATACCGTGATGGGAAATAAAGTATTGATTTATCCAGGGGCTTGTATTGGCCAAGATGGGTTTGGTTTTGCTGGTGATAAGCAAGGATATTATAAAATACCTCAGGCGGGCGGAGTCGTTATTGGAAACAATGTCGAAATTGGTGCTAATACGTGTATTGATAGAGGCTCTATGGAGAATACCGAAATTGGTGATTGGTGCCGTTTGGATAACCTGGTGCAGATTGGTCATAATGTAAAAGTAGGGAAAGGCTCTATTCTTTGTGGACAAGTTGGTATTGCGGGCAGCAGTAAATTAGGTGAGTACGTCACTTTAGCCGGTAAAGTAGGTATAAGTGGTCATCTTACCATAGGGGATGGGGCAACGATTCTAGTGGGCTCTACAGCAATTCAGAATGTCGAGCCAGGTGCCCGTGTGGGTGGATATCCTGCCCTCCATGACCGCGACTGGCACAGACAGACCTATTTTTTAAAAAAATGGATTAAGAATGGGAAGACTCCAGAAGCTGATAAATAGCTAAGGCTGCCTTTTCATTTGCTTTTTGTCTTAAGCAGTGGTGGATAGACGTAAACTGTTGTTTTAGTTCCTCAGTCTCTGCAGCGTTAAACAACTGTAATACTTTTCGTGCAATCGGTTTGGCCAATGCTTCAGATTGGATAAACTCAGGAATTAATTCCTGGTTCGCTAAAATATTAGGCAATGAGATAAAGGGTATTTTAACTTGGGGGGCGATAATGGCGTGGTTCAAAGCGCTCCATTTAAAGGCAACAACCATCGGACGCTTTAATAACATTGCTTCTAATGTGGCCGTTCCTGATTTGACCAAAGCAAAATCTGAAGCAAGCATGGCTTCACGGGATTGTCCGTCCAAGAGCTTAAGTTTTAAATGGTACCCTTTATCCTGCATTTGCTGTAAAAAAAGAGCTTTTAAATGGGCATTTGCTGTTGGCACAATAAACTGAAGTTCAGGCATCTGCGTGGTGAGTTCGTGCATGACGTCAAGAAACAAAGGTCCCATATATTTTATTTCACTGGCTCTACTTCCTGGCAAGACACTAATTATTTTGTCTTGCGCTGAAAAGCCAAACTGCTTTCTTATGGGCTCTGCATCAATATCCAGGTCGATCTGATCGGCAAGAGGATGACCTATATAGCGTACTGGGACATCGAACTTCTTATATAAAGCTTCTTCAAAAGGGAATAAAGTAAGAATCAAATCAACCGCTTCTTTGACGTAAAAAACTCGTTTTTGTCGCCAGGCCCAAATTTTGGGACTGACCAAGTGAACGGTTTTAATCCCCAATTTTTTTAAGCGCGATTCCAGTGATAAATTAAAATAAGGATAATCAATCCCAATAAACACATCAGGTGGATTGTTTTGCCATTCTTTATAAAGCATTTTTCTGATTTTAAATAATTTGGGATAATGAAGCAGGGCATCGCTAATGCCCATCACAGAAAGGCGCTGCATATTGATCATGGAGTTAAATCCTTCCCGGATCATCTCAGGGCCACCAATACCCATCCATTCAATATGAGGCAGATGCTTTTTTAACTCCCGTATTAATCCTGCACCCAGTAAGTCTCCAGAAGCTTCTCCGGCAACTAGGGCAATCCGTGTGGGCGCTTTGAGTGTATCCATAATGATTAATATGTGGATTTGTAATTCGCCGATATTACTTAACTGGTATTTAAAAGCCAAATACTATTTTACTTTCTAAACCGCCGCAGGTAGACTGCGTGAGCAAATTTTCTGCTTGTTTCAATCCACAGATTAGGATGTTATATGCTCGAGTTGAAACGCAATTTTAATCTTCTTCCGGTACATTGGGTGGGATGGATCGTTTATTTCCTAATGCCTTCAAAGTACAGCATGGCTCAAAAAAATATTGAACGAGTGTTCCATAGCCTTCTTTCTTCATATGAGAAAAAACGTATTACGGTTGCTTATTACTCACACATGTTTCTTTGCATCAAAGAACTTTTTTTAATGAATTTTCTAACAAAAAAATATTTAGCGAAGTGGGTTAAAATTGTTGGAGTTGAACATCTCTATAATGCCCTCAAAAAAGAAAAAGGGGTGCTTATTTTAACCGGACATTTTGGTAATTGGGAATTTGCTCCTCTTTTTTCTCTGAATCAAGTTGAAAAAGGAACGCATCATTTTTACTGTGTTCGTAAGCCATTGCGATTAAATTTTTTAAACTCCATTTTCTGGGGCCGTTTTGAAAAAGCGGGTTTTAAGATAATTAAGAAAAACAATGCCCTTGCTGAGACCCGTATCGCATTAAAAGCAAAAAATGTTGTTTTTTTTCCTTTTGATTTGCGGCCACCTTGTCATAGTAAGTCCAGTTTAAGAACCAGCTTTCTGGGACAGTCAAGTAAAACATATGGGAGCCTTGCTCATCTCGCGTATCGTCTGAATTGCCCTGTTTTGTCGGTTAGTTTTTATCGATTAAACAAAAAGCAACACATCATCGAATTTCACCCTGAAATTCCCAGTAACGCGTCTAAAGACAAAAAGCAAACCTATCTGGAAAATACGGAAAAATATAATAAAAGACTGGAGGACATGCTGCTTGCATATCCTGAGCAATGGCTTTGGTCTTATAAGCGATGGTAATGTAACAGGAGATGTAGCAGTTGGGGACTAAATTTCGGGTTAGTGTTTATGGATTTCTTTTTTATCATTTACTGCCCATACGTCGACAGATTGTGCTTGATAATATCGAGCGAGTTTTTAAAGACCGGTTCTCCATAAAAGAAAAAAAAAGATTGGCCATGGCATTTTATTCGCATGTGGTTTCAATTTTAAAAGAGTTAATCCTTATGGATTGGTATGCGCGCCTTGATAACCGGGTAGAGATCAGGGGGATTGAATGTCTTTTGGAGGCAAAAAAACAGGAGCGTGGGTGTTTCCTGCTTATGGGACATTTGGGAAATTGGGAGATGGCTATTCCATTGGCAAATTCTCAATTATACCCTTTAATAGGCTCTATACAGGTCATTAGAAAGGCCATCCGTATTCAATGGTTTGAGCGATTTATTTTTAATCGTAATATCCGTTATGGGTTACAACGAATTGATAAATCCGGCGCACCTATAAAAATAATCAAGGCCTTAAAAAATAAGGAAACCATCCTGTTTGCTCTGGATCAACATGCTGAACTTAAGAATAAAGAAGGCATTGCAGTAAATTTTTTCGGTACTCAGGCTGGGACTTACCGAAGCCTGGCTTTTTTCGCAAATAAATATCAAGTGCCGGTGGTTCCAATTTCATGTTATCGCCAACCCTCCGGGAAACATGTGCTTGAGTTTCATCCTGCCTTATCATGGGAACCTCATCCAGATGAAGAGCAAGCAATTTACAATAATACCTTACGTTATAATCAAAAATTGGAACAATTAATTCTCGAACATCCCGAGCAATGGTGGTGGGTTCATCGCAGGTGGAAATTATGAACAGTGAGATTCTGGTCTCTTTATTGATTGAGTACTAAGAGGGAAAAATGAAAATATTGGTCATCCAGCATAAGGCCATTGGTGATGTTTTAATAAGTAGTATTATTGGTAATAACTTAAGAAAAATAATGCCAAATGCAACGATTCATTACTTAGTTAATAAAGAGACTTTGCCTGTATTAGAGGGAAATCCTAACATTAATCGGATCATTACACTTCATCCAAAACATAAGAGAAATGCCCGTACTTTTATAAAGTTTGCTTTGCAAATCAGACGTGAGCAGTATGACATTGTGATTGATGCCTATACCAAGTTGGAAAGCTGGATTATTGTTTGGCTTTGTGCAGCAAAGCGGCGTATTTCATATAAGAAAAAATATAGAGCCTTTCTGTATACAGATAATCTTTCCCGGGAAGCGGTAAAGGCTACCCAACCTGGTCGGATGATTGACTTAAAACTTCTTTTAATTCAACCGTTTTTAAATGATGTGATACCGGAGCGTCTTCCGCAGATATATCTTGCTGATGATGAAAAACGCAAGGCAGCGCTTTTATTTAAAAAACATCATCTTCCTGCCAAAAAAAACCTCATGCTTAATATTACGGGGAGTAGTCCTGTAAAAACATATCCCCTTGAATACATGGCGACTCTGGTGAATCAAATCGTAAGTCAGGTCAATGTGAATATTTTATTTAATTTTATGCCGCACCAAAAAGATGAAGCACAAAAAGTGTATGAACTATGTAATGAGGAAGCTAAAGCAAATATATTCTTTGAGTTATCCAATTATGACTTAAGAACGTTTATTGCCATAATGAATGAATGTGATGCAATTATCGGCAATGAAGGCGGTGCAATCCATATCGCCAAAGCGCTGAACAAACCTTCGTTTACGATTTTTTCTCCCTGGATCAAGAAACAGGATTGGTCTACTTTTGAAGATGACTTTAATCATGTCGCAGTGCATCTTTCTGATTTTAAGAATGAATTATTAATGGATACTCCTGAAACTGAATTGAGGGGGAACGCGCTTGAGCTGTTTAAAGAGCTAAAACCAGAATTTATTGTGCCTAAACTCAGTGCTTATTTAGCCCATCACTTTGGATAGCCTATTGATGAAATAGGCTTATAGATGGGCACCAGACAAAAATAGGTACGCCGTTAGTGACAGTAAAGCTCAGCTTGTAATTTTGTATGTTATAAACTAATGGGTTAAAATGTGAATCGTCTGTAATTTATTTACCCCCCCCCCATATCATTATCAGTTAAAAAATCTAGCTGCGCTTTCAGGAAATCATTTCATAGAAGCATTTCATAGTGTCCCTAATGGTTGCCACAGCCTGAGTTTATGCTCAAATAAGCTTTGCAATAAATCTGGCGCGGAATCAGCTGCAGCCTTTTCAAAAATTCCAATCCATGTCATCAGGCTTTATTTAGGCGGCAATTACCTTGGTATCAAATCAGGTGCAGAATTAGCTCAAGCCTTTGCAGGAATTCCGATAAGCATCGTGCTACTCAATTTGGAAAATAATGGTTTGGGGGCAAGATCAGGTAGTGAATTAGCTGAGATTTTGGCAGCAATTCCCAATCATGTGGACTCTCTTGTTTTAGCAGAAAATGGTTTAGGTAGAAAATCGGGTGCTGAACTCGCTCAAGCCTTTAAGGCAATACCAATCAGCGTGAGCTCATAAAGGACGCCCAGGTTTCTTTCAACGGCAGCTGAAGTGTACTTCAGAAAAAATGGCCTCTATAGAAGAAAAGAAGCCGGAATATCAATTCAGTGAAGCAGAAAAAATCATTTGGCCGCCCCTGGTTTGATTGGCTCCATTTTTTTCTACACGACAATACGTTATTTTCGTAAGGCGATTAGCCTGTTATAGACTCTCCCGTAGACTCACGGTAATTGAGTCTTTCTATTTTTGGTAGAACCCATTAGAGTACGGAATAATTATTTGGGGTTAATCTATAGAGGGAACTTATTTATGAAAACAGCATTGGTATCTGGATTTGCGCGTTCGTTTATATCCGGTCAGCCTATTGCAGGTGCAACTATCACCGTCGTTGAAAACAACCAGCTAAAATTTCAGACCGATTCTTCCGGCAAATTCGGGCCATTTGAATGGCCTGTTGGCGAACCGATTACTTTAGTTTTTGAAAAGCCTGGATCTTTTTGGACTGGCTATAAGACGACCCAAACAGCCACTTTGATTGTCCCCACAGAAGGAATCAATAACGAAAATTTCCTAAAAAATATTTCATTCCAAGTCGCTTCAAATATGGCTTATAAATTTCTTGCTTTCGCAATGGGAGAGACTGAAAACCCGGAAGCATGCCAAATTGCGGCAACCGTTACACCGCCTAACACAACCATGGATGATATTCCTCAAGGTATCGAGGGGGTTACGGTCAGCTTATCCCCTAAAGTCGATGTAAAAACATTTTATTTCGGTATTTTTCCCATTGTCCATAAAACCAATCCTTTTATCCGCACATTGAAAGAGACTTCGCTCGATGGCGGCGTGGCCTTTCTCAATGTTCCGCCCGGTGAGTACACTATGGAGGCACGCAAGAATAACATCCCTTTTTCTAAGGTAAGCATTAAGGCACGTAAAGGGATGATAGTGAACGCGAGCCCGCCACAAGGGCCTACCATGCTGATGGATGCAAGCTTGGCAAAGGATCCTACAATGACTCAACAACCGAAAATGCATGGAGTAGAAAGGAAGCCCAATCAATTTAGTTTTTTTAAGCCTGCTTTAGCCTTAGGATTAACCGCGGCGGCAGTAGTTGCTGCAACTGCCCTAAGTAAGGCCAGTACTACCCCATAAAATACACAATAAGTCATCTATAATTATCAGTATTCCATCGTTATTGTGTGATTTAAAAATGGAAGAAAAAGTTGAAACAACGATCAGCAAGCATAGTCAATTAATTAGCTTAATGAAAGTATTAGGATACCCCTCTGATGAGGATGGAATCTGTAATGGTTATGCTTACATGGGAATGCAGGCTTTTTTCGCAAAAGAATTAGACGTTTTTAAACAAAGAGTCGATCATTTATTAAATATCCCATTAAATGATTTTGAAAACGAGGCAGCGATTCAATTTGATGCCTTAAAAAATGATCTTCTCAATCAAGGAACGAATGAAGATGACTACAGCAATAGAAAAGACAGTGAGAAGAGTTTTTGATGAAATGTGGAACCAACAAAGGGCTGCAGTAGCCGATGAGCTCTTTTCAGTAAAGACATTAATTCATTTCAGCTATGATCAAGCAGCAAATTTACACGATTTTAAACAAGCTTTGTTGGAATGGTATGAAGCCTTTCCAGATCTGATGCATTCTATTGATGATCTAATAGTGAGTGGCGATAAAGTGGTGACGCGCTGGCATGGTCAGGGAACTCACCGAGGGGAATTTTCAGGCATTCCCGCCACAGGGACATCTGTATTTTATAGCGGCATTACCATTTTTCGTTTGGATGATAATAATCAAATTGCTGAAGCTTGGGTGTATAGTGATTTGAATGACATGATTGCCAAAATGCAACAAAATCAAAAATAAAGGGCCTAATTATGGACAAGGACAGAGCGGCGCGTTATGAGAAGTCAAAAAAATTTCTCCCCCAAAATGTTTTTGGTTTAATCAAGAACTTACAACCTGCGATCGCATGGTCACCCAGTGAAAGGCTTATTTGCTATCGTCATGATACTGCCGAAGGTTATGAGTATCTTATTTTTAATCTGGAAACTAAAAAAAAAGAGCGTGCATTTGACCATTCAGTACTGGCAAAAACAATTGCGAAAGAATTAAAAAGCGAAGTAAATGCTTTTGCTTTACCCATCAATAAAGTCGATTTTTTTAATGAGCATATTTTACAGCTCTATATAGAACAGTTTATTTTTCAATACAATCGAGCGACGCAGACCCTTGAACTTATGGCAGATACATCAAAGCAAACGGCCATGTCCCATTGCCCTTCGATTATGGAAATTTGGGGATTTGTTCCTGCCTTAATTGTATCGCGAATACGTTCACCCGATCAGCGTTGGGAATTATACAGCAAGGCTCATAATTTATTTCTTTTTTCACTGGATGAGCATAAAGAATATCAATTGACTGCCGATGGTAGTGCAAGCAATGCCTATGCTGCTTCCCCTGATACGAATTTAACTTCCTTGTCGCTGCGTCGTATGCAGATAACCCTTCCACCTATGGCGCTTTGGTCGCCTGATTCACAAAAGATCGTGACATTCCAATGCAATCAAGAGCATGTAAAAACATTACCGTTGTTGCAACATGCTCCTGAAGATGGTTCTCTGCGTCCCCAAGTTTTTGAGGCCCATATTCCTTTTGTAGGGGATGAAGTGATCCCAGAAATTAAATTATGCCTGATTGACGTGCAAAAAAAGAAGCTGCGCGCGGTAGACTTGCCTCCCTTGATGCCGGCATTGGTGGGATCGCCAATTGAAGCAGGCTACGTATGGTGGAGTGAAGACAGCAAAAAAATCTTTTTTTTAAAAGAAGAGCGTGGAAATCATCAACTGTCTTTATGTGAACTGGATGTTGCTACAGAACAGCAGCGGACTATTTTAACTGAAAAGTCCACCGGCTTCGTCGAGCCTAGCCAGCTTATCCTCTGGCAGAATTACACGCGAATATTAGAGGACTCGAAAGAGTTTGTTTGGTTATCGAATCAGAATGGATGGGCGCATCTTTATTTACATGATTTACAGACCGGACAAGTAAAAAATCCGCTCACTCAAGGAGAATGGATGGTGCGCAAAGTATTCCATGTGGATGGTACCAATCGGTGGATTTATTTTTTGGGGAATGGTAGAGAACCAGCTGTTGATCCTTATTTTCGTTATTTATATCGTGCTCGTTTGGATGGGAGTGAGGTGCAATTACTGACCCCGGAAACAGCTGATCACACGATTGTTTTCTCACCATCCCAGGAATATTTTATCGATTATTATTCGTCTATGGAGTCCTTGCCAGTCACTAAATTACGCGATAAAAATGGCCATGAAATCATTACCCTGGAAGAAGCCGATTTTTCCCAATTATTTGCTTTGGGATATAGGCAGCCACGGCCCTTCTGTCTCAAGGGTGCCGATGGGGAAACTGATATTTATGGGCTTATTTATTTCCCTACAGATTTTGATCCAAAGAAAAAATATCCAATCATTGATGAAATTTATCCTGGACCTCAGTTGACTCGGGTACCCAAAACATATTGTTCGGATCTTCCCGAATACATATATGGTTGTTGGTGGCCTCAAAGTGTCGCTGAGCTGGGTTTTATCGTCATTAATGTGGACGGGCGTGGTACCCCGTTGCGCTCTAAAAAGTTTCATGAATATTCTTACCAGCATTTAGAAACGGCTGGAGGATTAGAGGACCATGTCGAGATCATTAGAAACTTAGCGAAGCAATATTCTTATATCGATATCGATAGAGTGGGGATTATGGGACAGTCAGCGGGAGGATATGCGGCAACGCGCGCATTATTCACGTATCCTGATTTTTATAAGGTGGGTGTCTGTATTTCTGGGTTACAAGATTTACGGAGTTATTTGGCATTTTGGGGGGAGCGATATCACGGGTTGCCAAGCGATGTAGATTATACCGCCCAATCAAACTATCTGCTGGCGGATCGATTGAAGGGAAATTTATTTTTAATTCATGGGGATCTCGATGATAACGTTCATCCAGCCAATATGATGCAGCTTGTGGATGCGTTAATTAAGGCCGATAAAAATTTTGATATGTTATTAGTTCCTAATGCAAACCATTCTGTTTATTTCATGGATTCATATGTCTTACGGAGGATAGGGGAGTATTTTGTTGACCATTTATAAGATCAGGGGGCAGACTCGATTGATGAGATTAGTTTTAATCTTTTCAGTTTGTAATCAATCGTGTCTGCCCCCATTGATCGCGCACCTCTTTTTAGCTCCGCTATGCAATTAAAATCAAAATTTCTTATCTCAATTCCTCATCTAAAGTAGACTGGTTTCTCAGAAAAAAGGATTATTTTTTTAGGGAGTTGTGAGAAAAATTGTAAAGAGATGAAACTGTAAGCGTTAGGATGATAATCAATGGATGAATCTCGATATTTGATGACTAGCGATTAAAAATCGATTTTAAAAACAGCGCAGTGGATCAGAAAAATAAATAGGCAAGACATAGCTCTTATTCGAATCAATGAGGTAGCATCAATGGATTCTGGCCCTTCATGCTCTTTAACTGGTTTTGCTTATGGAAAAAGAATATATTTGGCCTAGCGCTTCACTTGCGCTATGATGCATTTTTTTTGATTAAAAATAGATTTATTCTGGTATATTGTGACATCCTTCGTGATCTATTAATTTTTGAATTAAGTTTTTTAAAGAGGTCATCTCGACAACTTTTAAAATTTTTTCGGTAAAATATCTGTTGTGGAAGTAGAAAATAACTTATGAATTATGATGCAATATTATTAACCATTAAACGTCTTATTACAGGCATACTCCCGATGCTGCTGGTTGCTTGTGTTCATCAGCAAGCCAATGGTCCGGATCACTATGTGGTCAGAGGGAAAACATATCATGTGATGAAATCTGCCAAAAACTACAAAGCAAAAGGAATTGCTTCCTGGTATGGGTCACATGCTCGGAATCAAAAAACCTCGAGCGGAGCACGCTACAACATGTATGCGATGACAGCAGCCCATCCTACACTCCCATTTGCCACACGAGTACGGGTTAAAAACCTGAACAATGGCCGGTCAATTGTGGTTCGGATTACTGATCGAGGTCCTTTTTTATCGAACAGGATTATTGATTTATCCTTTGCTGCCGCTAAGAAACTCGGTATAAAAGGCACTGCCCCTGTTGAAATCGAAGTCGTTTGAAATGACTAAGAAGTATGGCTTGCCCAAACTTGAGCGAGTGATGAACTCTTTCCAAGAATGGCTCACGCCTGCGATGGGATGACAGCGTATAGAATAAAGCGCTTACCGCACTGAAAGGTTAGCTTGTAGTGGAGATTGCCCCACTCAGGGGAATTTAAGGTGTTTCAAAGAATTCCTTGAAGAAAGAACAGGCCACTGCCATAATAAATTTACTTGTTAAGCAGTATTTCCGCAAAAGGATTTTTTATGGCTACTGTAGGCACTTATCTCGCACAACGCCTCCAAGAATTGGGAGTGAATGATTATTTTGCAATTCCTGGGGACTACAATCTGGGTTTGCTCGACGAGCTCTTAAAAAACGACTCGCTGCACATGATCAATTGTTGTAATGAATTGAATGCAGGCTATGCAGCGGATGGTTATGCGCGTATCAAAGGGGTTTCTGCACTGGTTGTAACGTATAGCGTTGGGGGCTTGAGTGCGGTCAATGCCGTTGCAGGGGCTTACGCGGAGAATTTGCCGATCATCGTGATCTCCGGGGGGCCTAATACAAACTCGGTACAAGATGCGGAAATTTTACACCATACACTGGCAACGGAAAATTACAGCTATGTCCTTGAAATATTTGCGAAAATTACAGCACATAGCGTATTTATCCACAGGCCCAGCGATGCGCCCATGCAAATTGACTCTGCCATAGCTATTGCCCTTGAAAAGAAAAAACCTGTTTACATTGAAATTGCCTGCAACATTGCTGGAGCAAGTGTTTCCCCGCCAACTCAGCGGGCGCTTAATGTCAAACGGTTGAGTGATACCTCTTCTCTTGCTGCCGCAATTGAAGAGGCCGCCAATCAACTTAATTCTGCAGTCAAGCCTGTGTTAATCGCTGGAAGTAAATCGCGTCCCTGTGAGGCTACGGCGATGATTGAAGCCTTAAGCCATTCCTGCGGTTATGCCCTCGCCGCAATGCCTGATGCGAAGGGTTTTGTCTCAGAACAACATCCTAATTATATTGGCATTTATTGGGGACCAGTCAGCTCTCCAGGATGTGCAGAAATTGTTGAATCAAGCGACCTTTATTTCTTTATAGGGCCTAATTTTAACGATTACACCACGGTTGGTCATATGTGTAATATCCAACCCAAGAAGCTTATTGTCATTGCTGATGGTAGTGTTTCTGTTGCAGGTAAAGTATATACCGAAGTGTACATGAATGAGTTTTTGCGCGGTTTGAAGGATAAATTGAAAGTCAATGATGCTTCTGTGAAAGCATATAAACGCATCGCAGGTTCAGCCCCCTTATATCAAGAGCCGGATGATTTGAACTCACCGCTCACTACACGATTCCTGTTTGGCCAAATTCAGAGACTATTAAGTAGTGATTATGGAATTTTGGCGGAGACCGGGGATTCATGGTTTAATGGCATGCGTCTCAATTTACCCGAAAACTGCCCGTTTGAAATTCAAATGCAATACGGATCGATTGGTTGGTCTGTAGGAGCACTTTTGGGTATGCAGGCAGCGCTTCATAATAAAAAGCGCGTTATCGCTTTGATTGGGGATGGTTCTTTCCAAATGAGTGCTCAAGAACTGTCAACGCTCATTCGTTATGGCTATAAACCCATTATCTTTTTAATGAATAACGCTTCTTATACAATTGAAGTTCAAATTCATGATGGCCCATATAACGTGATTAACAATTGGCATTATGCTGATTTAGTCGAAGTTTTTAATGGCGAGCAGGCCAAAGCTCGAGCTTTTAAAGCACCAACGCATCAAGCGCTTTTGGATGCAATCGTAGAAGCAAAGAAAACAGATGCTTTATGCTTTATAGAGGTGATTTTAGATAAAGATGATTGCAATAAAAATCTGTTAGAATGGGGCGCTCGGGTTGCTTCATATAATGGCCGGTCACCAAGAGCGAATTAACATGCTTTGCCCCCCAATTCGCTCAATGGCTTTATTTGCGCAATAATAATTCTTCTAGAGTATTACAGACTAATGCGTGCCCAGCTCATCAGTATTATTTTTGCGTAATCCCTACTCAAATTCCACCGTGTTTCAATATCATCCAGCATCCTCAACTTTGCCATGGCTACAGGAGCTATACTTATAGTCACAAGGGTTAATAAAAGGACTTTTATGAAAATCTATCTCAATCCTCAACCCCATGCGGTGGAACGAACTAATCAACTTAAGAATATACCCAGCACGGTGCCCATGCCTAGACAAAAAAAAGGAGAAGAAGAGGGCACAGAAAAATCAGACACCGAAATTTTTGCAACTGAGTCTGAGGAACAAGCATGGAGAGATTCTCTTGAAAAAGATAAACATCGGACGGGTTAGGCCAAATAAACCGACCTACAAGCTAAATAATGGATAAACTGAGCCTCTCAAAATGAGGCGCTTGAAATGAAATCAATAGAAAACTATTTGAAGCCACTAGGTAGCGGTTATGGACCCAGTAGGTTAGCACAAGAAGATTTCAGCAGAAAGCCAAGTATTCCTATGAGATCACCCAGTAATTACAAAAATGCTTATTGAATCAGATGAGGTAAAGTTGGGTCAATGCGTCAACACACTCGCCTATATTGGCGCAGGTCTGCCAAAATAGTAGCCCTGATAAAAATCAATTGGATAATGTTTCAGACAATCGAGTTCTTCCCTGGTTTCGACACCTTCAGCAACGGTTTTTATGCTCATTTGCTGAGCTATTTCAATAATTTTTTCAACCATGATCTGTTTGACTGGTGAGTTATGAATGTCGCGGATTAGGTCCATATCCAGCTTGACCAGATCGGGCTTCAGCTCATGTAGCATATTAAGCGAGCTATATCCTGATCCTAAATCATCGAGGGCGATACGATAACCTCTCTCCCGGTAAAATCGTGTAATACGCACTAAGTGTTCTCTATCATCCACAAGGCCTGATTCAGTGATTTCAAATACGATTTGCTCGGGCTTATATTGTGCCTGCTTTACTGCTTCATCAGTGGTCCGCAGGCAGAATTGCGGATCGTAAATGGATGTGGGATTGAAGTTGATGAACAGCCGTTCCAGCTTTTTCTTGTGGTTGCTTGCCGTGTTAATGGCGTTGATACGGGCATGGCGATCGAGTATAAACAGCATATCCGCTTCTTTGGCAGCAGAAAGAATAGCCTGGGCACCGATGGTTTTGCCTTGTTGTTCGGCGCGGAGCAGACATTCGTGAGCATAAATCTCATGCGTTGCACTGGAAACTATCGGTTGAAACCAGATTCTGAGCAGGTTTTGGTCGAGCATCTGAACTAGCCATTGTGCCGAGGCCATATTTACAAAGGAAGCCAGCGTTCGCGTTGACTTAAGCGCCTGTGCAGGGCTGATGCTGGTTTGATTATCAGACAGTATAATAACGCTGGAGTCATTGAGTTCCTGTTGGCTTAATAATGCCTTGACTAAGGTAGCAAAGTGATCAAATTGTTCAGGGGCCAGATCGAGGTAGAGGTAGCCGCGATCGGCTGTTTCCAAATTAAATTCAGGCTCCAACCCGGATTTTAATTTGGAAAATGTGTGGCTGGTGGGGGTTATGATATGGAGAAATACTTTCCCCTGCAATACGTATGAATCAATAGACTCACAGCGTGAGCATCGTGACATTGTGAACCCTTTTATTTTTTACCTCCGTATAAAACATATAGTAGATTGGTCTCATATCTGTCAAATAGGCCAATTACTTTTAAGTGTTCTTTAGGGATTGCGGCAGTTGCTGGAGCGAAATCTATCATGGAACGCATGGCTTTAGTGGCGGATGAACTACCCTCATCAATACGAATACTAAACCTCCCTCATTGATTTAAAGATAAGGAACGGCATTAAATCAATTAAAAACTCAAAGAAAAACGACCAAGAGTCATTTTAACTTCAAAAAAAGCAGCGTCATATTTTGTTAATAATAAAAAGGTAAACTGTATTTATGAGATGTAGTGGAGGGGGGCATTATGGCCACGTCCAAACAGATTATGGAGCCATGGCTTGTATCCAAGAAAAAATGGGAAAGTATTTTCTCCTTGCATTTACCTAAGCCAGCAGAATTATTAGAGTTAATGGAGTCATGGTCAGGTTTTAGACAAATGACTGTTGGTCTCCTAAGAGGATCTGCAAAAATAGCTGGAAGCGATAAATTTTTTCTTGATGCCCAAGCTTTTTTAGGAAAGGCATGTACGTTTTTTGAAGTTCAATCACCCGAAAAGCTACCGTTAGCTATGGATTTGGCTGAGAAGCTGCGAGAAGCATCAGCAAAAGTAACCACAGCTCTTAGTCCATCGTTACTGTCTGTAGAAATTTTTAAAGCTGATTTTCCAAAAATTATAACAAAGGCTCAGGATTTAAAGGAAGAAAAAGTAAAACAAGAAGAGGAAAGAGAACAAAAAAGGAAAATACTAAGAGCGTCTGATCGGGTAACAAAGGATCCGTTCTTTACCGCAGCTGCAACGATTCAGGGTAGAATTGAAAGAGAAATAGAGAGAATTCGCGGAAAAAATGCAGATGACGATCGTATCGTCCATTTAATAAGAGTTAAAGGTTTGCTAGAGAGTCAAATCAACAATGCGAAAGAAGAATATAAAAAGGACTATTTATCAAAGCATCCAGGCAGCAAACAGCAGGAAATCAAGTCACAATGTAAAGCTGAAATGGCAGAAATTGTAACTCATTTAATGGAGAATAAAACATTAGACATAAAATTTAGAACATGGCTTGGAAGAGTGATACTGAATTTAATTATTGCGCTACCCGTGAAAATGTATAGCAAGTATGCTCATGTTCCTGCAGACCCAATCTTTTTTAAATTAAAAACGCAAGCGCAAACCAATATTGAAGAAATTAATGAAGATATTGTAAAAATTGAGCTGCCTAAGCAATAAGAAGATTTTTTTCGTCCTATCACCGTGCTTTAGTCGCATTTGCGGTTGCTACTTAAATGCTCTACTCTTCATTAAGTTTTTAATTAATCCGGTTTGCAAATTTATTTGTTTTAATGTGCTAAATTTATCATAATGGCTGCTTTTTCAGTCTAAGGGTATCATGTCATCATTGCTTACCATCAATTTGTTAGAAGATTTAGTTCATACCGCAGAGGTGAATCAAGAGGGTAAAACGGCGGATTATATTCCAGAGCTTGCTAATGTGAATCAAGACTTGACTGCAATTGCCGTACAACCCTTAGGTGGACAGCTGCTTTCTTACAGTAATAGTCCGTTGAGTCCGGTAACATTGCAAAGCACGGCCAAGATGATTCCTTTGATTGGACTCCTTGAAGAATATGGGGAGCAAGTCTTTGAATGGGTAAAAGTAGAACCTTCTGGAGATGATTTTGCGTCAATTACTCGTTTGGAACAATTTGGTCCCAAGCCATCAAATCCCATGTTAAACGCCGGGGCAATTACCTTATGCTCCCATATCCCGGGAAAAGGCGAGCAGCAATTTGGTTGGTTAGAACATTGGACACAAAAATTGTTTAATCAACGCCTGAGTATTAATCCCCTCGTTTTTGCTTCTGAAAAACGCACAGGGAATCGTAACCGTGCCCTTGCCTATTTACTCAAGAGTAGAAGCAATCTTGGAGCGGATGTTCATGAAACCTTGGATTTGTATTTTGCACTTTGTTCCTATGAAGCCAATTTAGAACAAATGCTTTTCCTACCCACCCTATTAGCGAATGCGGGAAGAGACCCAAGCTCTGGCGAACAAATCATTTCTACTGAAACCACTAAAATTACGCTAGCGATTATGGCAACCTGTGGACTCTATGATGAGACAGGCACCCATATGGTCAAAACCGGGATGCCCGCTAAAAGCGGCGTATCGGGCTACACCATAGCAGTTGTTCCTGGTAAAGCAGGCATTGTGGTACTCAGTCCCAAAGTGAATGCCAAAGGCAATAGCATCCGTGGTGAAATCATGCTGGAAGGTTTGTCCAAAGCAATGAATTGGCATTTTGCATTGCCTTAGGTATTGTCGCCATGATGAAGGCTTAAGCCGTATCCCGGATTTTAGAATAAACCCGGGTTAGGATTCTAAACGACTAAAGTGAAGAGCTTGGTTTATTCACGAGCGCTAGAAGATCTTCATGCTCCATTTCGAATTTCGCGAGCATTTCATCATTTTCTTGGTCTTCATCGTTTTCAGTGGGTGAGTCCACTGTAGTTTTTCTTGAAAAGGAAAATATAGTGGAAAACTTATTCAATAAATCGCTCATTCCCTTTAAGACCTGAAGATCTTGGTTAAAGTTTTTAAGCGTTTTCTCTATTGAGCCAAGCGCTTCCAAGGAATTGTCCAGTGCCTCAAAATCTTGCATCAAGGGATTTTCTTTCTCTAATTCCTTTATTTCTTGCAGTAAAACATTTTGTTGGCGCATAAGATCTTTGTAGTTTTTATTGGCCTTTCTATTTCGATAACGCAGTATCTCACTTTGAATATCGAGGAGTTCAGATTTTTTTTGGATTAATTCTAATAGGTTGTTCAAACCTTCAATCGCTTTAGTTTTAAGAAAATCAAAACCAAAACTCATTACATCGATTTTGGCCAATACTTTCTCTAAGCTTTCAATATGATTAGATACATGAATTTTTGCCTGTCGTAGTTGGTGTTTACTGAGTTTAGAGTTTAGCATGGCGGCAGCTTTTTGAACTGTTTTGTTTAAATCGATTATCTCTTGGTCTTGCCGCAATTGACTCAAGATTGCCCCAATGAATCTTTGTTCTAGGTGGTTCACCCGTTTCATTAAAAAACGCGAACTTGGGTCTTCCATATCCAGAGCTTGCAAGTTTTCCAATTGAGACTCAAAGCTTTTTAGATCAGACTCTATAGCGCTTTTCTCTTCAATACTCAGTGTCTCTCGTGTTAAATAAACTCGAAGCAACGCGTTCAATTTTTTGAAAAATTCAACGGATTCAATGGTGCGGGCACGATTCATAAATAAAGCTTTGCGCAGAGGATGTGTATCTCCGGTGAGAATTGAGTAAACAAGAGGCAGTCCTTTATTGTCGGGTGCAAAAAGAGATGCACCGTGTTGAATTAGAACAGAGAGGCATTCACTCATAGGATGGGAGGCGCTATCCTCTTGAAAACAGGCATATACAGCGGATGCGAATGATTTTTTGAACACGGTGACGCGTTGGTTATTTATGTCAATATCACCATACGTCAAAATAAAATCAAGAAGCCTTGAGTTGCCTGTTTGTAACGCGACAGCGAGGAATTTCTCAGCGCGCACGAGATGATGGCTTGAGGTTAACAACGCAGCCAGTTCAAATTGATTGCCAAACAATAAACTAGGTAACAAATCCGCTTCAAGTTTCTGCAGTTTTCGACGGATTTTTTGTAACTGATGCAAATCCTTCAACTGGAGATGACGTTCATAGGTTAGGTTAATTTCATAAGTTTTTGCCAATAATTCCTCGATTTTTTTCGCTTGAACCTCAGTTGGAGCCTTGCTCAATTCTATGAATTGAGTTTCTATCGCCTTAAGTTCCTCTGCTAATTGATTAACAATCAAAACTTTGGGTTGAGTATGTTGGCTTGCTTTTTCAGGATAGTCTTTTGCTTCTTTTGAGAACGCTTTATCGTGTGAAGCTACTTCATCTTGAGGATTAGGCACTTCCTCTGCAATATCTTCGACCTGATTATCCCCATGAGTGCTTAGGGTACTGCTGAGTTCAACCGAGGTGGTACGGGCGCGCTTAAGCGAACGAGCGGTCGCTTCATGAAAGCGAAGAGCCGCTGCGTAACTGGAAGAGCGGACAAGTGGGAGCAGCTCCCTTAACACGCCACAGGCTTCTTCAGTAAGTTCCAATATCTCGGTAGTATTTTGCTGTTCTAAGTCAAAATATTTTAAGAGCCGTTGATCACAATCCAGGTACTGACTTTCTAAATCTTTAATTTTTTCCTGATGTTGTTTTCTTAAATTATTGATCAGCGGCTCAGTGTGTCTTAGTGCTAAAATAATTAATTGATTTCTAATCTGGGTGCTGTCGACCAGCTTATAGCCATCACCAATCTTTTGCTCAAAGGCAATATTTTGAATTAATTCATCGAACGCATTGAAATACACATGAAGACGATAACGCTCACCCGATGGGTTGATAAATTCAGCAGTGTAATGGTATTGACTTAATTTGGGATTTTCACGATTTTCATTTTCATACACACTCAGGTGATGGTTATCCAATGTATACATGTTTTCTTGGTCTTTTATACTAAATTGTTCAAGAGGCAGTTCAATACGGTAATAATAGTGTTGGCTGCTTTTATTGAAGTCTAATATCAATTGATGTCCTTGAAGTAACTGGACAATAGACTCATTTTGAGAAAGAAAGTTAAAAAGAGTATTTTTAGCCATTTTTGATCCTAAGTATAAAATATTGCCCACATTATACTTAAAGATTACTTTTAGTAAAAAAATAATTTTTTTGGGTGATTTTAAGTTCTTTCTGTGTCAATTGCATCCGAATTGTGCTGCTAAATAAGCAAGAGAAACAATGTGTTACGGATGCTGTTGCGCTGTGAATTCAACGATTTATATTATTGCTGGAGTCACTGTATGAATCATTTTTCGAATCACTTTTTTAGGAGCGCTCGAAACGGGGTGAGATGTCTTGAAAAAGAAACATTCCATTTTTATAATGCGCTAAAATAATAACCAAATAAGTTCTATTATGATCCTTTCTACAATTTACTTCCCACGTTTTTTTCAAACTGCTTCTGAAAAAGCCATTCGGCAGAAACTCATAGCCAAAGAAACTTTAAATTGGGAAACAGATAAATATCAAGCATTATTGCAGCTCCAGAAGCATGCCTCAAAAATGGCTGCCAGCCTCCATGAATTAAAAGCGGTTGTAGAATATTTAGACACTGCTTCTTTAGAGACACTCATTACCGAGGTATTGGATAAGACACTATCGGATGAGCATTATACTCCTGCTTCAGCCGCTAAACCATTAACCAACCTTTTTGCTCGATTAAAATCCGACCTGGAAGAAAATAAAAAAGCAAGTAAGTGTTTTGGCGGTGTGAATATACTCGGCAATTCAATAGTTGCCGCTGCTGCTGGGCTTGGAATTGTTCTATTTGGGCTTACTGTATTTACTGCTCCCTTAGGGACGGCTCTTCTTGGCCTAGGGATGATGCTTGCATCCACTTTAGTTTTTGCAACTGCAGTCTATAGTCTCTATGTGGACGGACGATTTATTGCAGAGAAACAGCTTCAAGAAATTGAGACTGGTATCAATTTTTTATGCAGTTATCCCCATGTGGAGTCCCTCAATCCCCAGAGCGCGGATCACGATTACAAAATATCTTGTGCACTCCAATGTTAAGCGCAAGAATCGTTTCGGTTTGAGTAACCGATGATGTTATGGGGCTTAAGGCCGCATAACATCGTTCACGCTTGTTGATAGGGCAAAATGTTTATCAAACTCCTGTTGTAAGACAGGGCTCTCATGGTGGTGTTCGATTAAATGTTCTTTTAATGCATTAAGTTGATCATCACAGAAGGCGCCTCTTATTTTTAAGGAGTTGAGTATTTCTTCTTTTTTGGGTGGTGACTGATTTTCAACGCGATCAATTAAATCAAGGAAAATGGTTTTGGCATCAATTATCGCCTCCAGAGCCTCCACTTCTTTTCCTTTTAGTTGTGATGCAACACGGGCAAATCGCAGATTGGCATCAAGACCCTCCATATAATAGCAGCCTAACAGCGCTTCCTTATAAAAAATATAAGCTTGTTCGAGATTTCCAAGACGCTCATAAATGACACCAGTAAGAGTTGCGTAGCGACTTTTATCTTCATCGAATTCAGCTTTCCTCATGTTGGATGCGTACAGTGTAACTTTGCTGAAATAGGATACGCTTTGCTCATAATTCCCCGCAAATAAATGCAGAAAACCCAGTTGTTTATAAGTCTCGTACAAAGCGTGACTCCCCAGATTGATTACTGGATTTTTACTTTCACTCATTACCGCTTCTATTCCCTTAATGATTTTTTCAAGTTCTGTTCTTTTGCCGTGCATCAAGGAATTCAGTTCATTTGATGGTGTTAACGCGAACTGTTCTATTGTTCCATAGGGGTCAATTGAGTCCATTATAGACTGGGAAATTTTTTGAGCTTCCCCCTGTAAACTCTTTAACTGGCTTCTCAGCTTCATTTGTATTTCTTCTGGAAGGTTCTCATCAGTATATTGGTGTACATTATTGTCGAAAGCGTTCTTATACGGTTCGGTATATAACCCATTTGTTGAGATGACCGTTAAGGACTCAGATTTCGGATCAAATACAATGTTGTAATAGTAAGCATGCTCCAATGCTTTATTAATAATTACATTAGACTTGACGATTTTTCCTGGAATTCGCGCTTGTAATGTCTCTACAATTTCTTGTTGGACTTTTTGTACATTCCAATGCTCAGCATTTACAACCACAATCACTTCTAATTCGGAATCCGGATGAATTCCGATCGTATTGGTGCCGTAATAGTACGGATCTAAATCGATGTAGGCTGGTTTTTTAATATTGGTGAGGGATTCATCAACATTCATGGAAAACATACCAAACATCCCTGTACTTACCACTTTTCCCGCCAATTTACTAACTGGATCATAGGGTCTTCGCAGTGCTTGTGGTGATACATGCAGCATGAAAAAATTATTATGCGTACGGTCTTTTACAATCACCGTATGACAATGGTGTATCCCGATGGATTCTAAGTTAACCTCTTCTTTAGGATCGATCAATATAGGTTCATAAGTAGTCGTATCTGTCTGAAATGATTTATCAAATTCTGGGTGCAATTGATAAAAGGTGGATTGGTCTGGTGAATATTGAACCGCATTGTCTTCTGATACTTTTATAACAAAAGGCATATTTTGTCCTTTTAGATTAACAATAAGGCATATAGTGTAACGAGTGAAGCTTAAGAATTTATTAATGGTTTGTTTATGATGTCTAAAATAAATGGATGTGTGTAAGAGAGTCCCGCTTGCTCTAAATTTAGTTAAATTTTTAGGAAAATCATCGGCTAATGGCTAAGCCTCGAGTATACTTAGCCTAGTTAAAATTGTTGTAGCGCTAAAAATGGAAGAAAAAAAAATCACTGAATGCGAATCCAGGGTCATGCTGATTGCAGGTCAAAATGAAACAGTGAGAAAAACCACGACCCAAAAAGGCTTCCCGGCTACAGTAGGGTTAGAAGGATGTGTGGCACTCCTTATTGCCGATAAAAAAGCCAATGTCAGTATCACCCATGTAGACGCAGATACCGATTTATCTTTTATTAAGGGCGAAGTTGCGTTTATGGATGGCGCTTTTACCATTGATTTAATAAAAAAACCGGCTAAAGGCCAGCTGGATCTGAAAGTTCTTGAGGCTTTGGATGAAATGGGTTTATCTCAAATTGCTTCATCTGGCGCAAAGAGAGTAGTCGAGAGTGTTGAAGGGACCGTGGTTTATAATTATTTAAGAGGAATCCCTCAGACATTTTCATTTAATGATTTTATAGAAATTGCTTCGCCTGGGGTGATACCCAATGCAAAAAATAAGTTATACACCTTGGGTTATCGTGTTGAAACGTGTAGCGAAGATGCTCTGAGATTCCAGTTAAGAGTGTACAGTCGTCAATTAAATCAGGCTTTATCACCCAAAGCGACTGCTTTACCCTTATTAGTACACGATGCATCAGGTTGGGTTGAGACAGAAATGAACATAGATAAAGAAGTAGAATTAATTTTAGCTAAAGGAGAGCCTCAACACGTCTCGTTTTTTCAATCATCGAAAATGCACTCTTTAAATTATGTTTTACCGCGTTATACGAAACTGATGAAATACCTTGAGTCTCAGCAACCAAAAGCCCCATCTCCTGATTTTTAAAACGGGTGTAGGATACTATCCCTCGTTGGCCCCATATCGCCAACTATGCTATATTTATATGTAAATTTGCAATAAATTAAGCGTCATTTTAAAAACTTATTTTTCAACGTGCATCTCTAAAAATATGGAGAATGTTAGATGAGCACCCAGCAAACTATCCGTATAGGGCAGTCAACCGCAAACGATCCGCAGACCGCGGTGAAGGAATTTTATGCTGCAGTGCACCAGCCCAATATGGAACTTGTTCTATTTTTTTGCTCGAGTCAATATAACCTCGATGCCATAGCCAAAGAAATGAATGAGTTGTTTCCAAATATGAAGGTCATTGGATGTACAACGGCTGGTGAAATCGGACCCAGCGGTTATATAGAGCATTCCCTTTCAGGAGTCAGTTTTTCATCAGATGGTTTTACCGTTGCGGCTGGACATCTAAATGATATAAAAAATATTAATTACGACAAAGGACAGGAATTTGCTAATAATCTCCTTCAACATCTTGAAGCACGTGCACCATCTACTAATTCTGAAAACAGTTTTGCTTTTTTATTAGTGGATGGATTATCCCTTCGCGAAGAGCAAATCACTCATATTTTGCAGGATGCATTGGGAGAAATCGCACTTTTTGGTGGTTCTGCAGGCGATGATCTGCAATTTAAGCAAACTTGGATATTTGCCGATGGGGCTTTTCATACTGATTCTGTCGCGCTTGTCTTAGTCAATACAATCTATCCTTTTAAACTATTCAAATCACAACATTTCGTTTGTGGCAATGAAAAGCTGGTTGTGACGCAAGCAGATCCTGAGCGTCGCATTGTGAATGAAATTAATGGCTATCCGGCAGTGGAGGAATATGCGCGTATCGTCAATACTCAAGTTGACAAACTCGATCCTAAACAGTTTTCTGCGACACCACTTGTAATACGCATCAACGGAGTTGATTATGTGCGTTCCATCCAAAAGGCTAATCCCGATGGAAGCTTAAAGTTTTATTGTGCCATTGATAACGGTTTAGTTTTTATGGCCGCTCATGGTATTGATTTGATAAGAAATATTGAGCAAACCTTTCAAGACATTAAAACATCTATTGGTACGCCGCAATTGGTTCTAGCGTGTGACTGTATTCTACGCAATTTGGAGATGCAACGGGAAGGATTGAAAAAGGACGTAGAGAAAATTTTTCAGAATCATCATGTCGTCGGTTTTAGCACTTATGGAGAACAATTTAAGGGGATTCATATCAATCAAACCATCACCGGCCTGGCAATAGGTGAATTACGGACGGATAGCGATGTCTGAGAAAAGCAAGCCTAACACGACACAGGAATTGCATGCTGAAATCGAACGCCTCAATAAAATTATCAAGGCATTGATTGATAGAGCTGAACAAGATATGAATACGCCAAGAACAGATTTTGGAGTATTTCAAAATACAATTTTTCTTGAAGATAAGGTAAAAAAACGTACCCAAGAGTTGGAAGAAGCCCTGCAACTCAATGCAAAAATAACACGTGCTTTACAACTAGCAAAAAGACAGGTGGAACTCAGCGCACAGTATTTACGTGATATTACATCGGCGCTTGGTGAGGGGTTGCTCGTTATCAATAAAGAGGCTGCGATAGAGTTTATTAATGCTGCTGCCTGCAGTATGTTAGGGTATCAGGAAGCGGAAGTGCTTGGCAAAAATTCTCATTTACTCTTTCATCATTCCTATCATACTCATGCTCCTTATCCGATTGAAGATTGTAAAAATTTGGAAGTCATAAAAACCGAGAAACCCTATGCGAGTGATGATGATTATTTTTGGCGAAAGGACGGTACATGCTTCCCGGTTTCGTTAATTACAACGCCAATTAAACTCAAAGAAAGCACCAAGGGAATTGTGATCGCATTTCATGATATAACCCAAGCGATACAAGAACGAAATCGTTTGCGTGAAATGCAGTCGGCAATTGAGCAAAGCCCAGTATCTGTGCTGATTGTTGATAAAGAAAGAAATATTATTTACGTTAATCCCCAACTGATTCAATTGTCAGGCTATAAGAAAGAAGAATTTTATGGTCATACAACGGACTCTTTCCAAAATAATCTCACACCAAGAAAGGCGTTTGCTAATTTACGAAAAACGATTCGATCCGGTGCATCCTGGAATGGTGAACTTCTCTTTCACCGAAAGGATGGTAGTACGTTTTGGCAATCTTGGAGTTTTGCGCCCGTTTTTAATGACTATGGAGAAATCCAGCATTATGTGGGAGTAGGAGAAGACATTACAGAAAAAAAGAAGCTGCAAGTTTTGCTTCAAGAGATGTCTTATCTGGATGGATTAACTGCCGTAGCCAATCGTCGTCGATTCGACGACTTCCTGAAACATGAATGGAAGCGTGCTTTGCGCTATGCCAAATCAATTTCCGTGATTATGATCGACATCGATTTCTTTAAACGTTACAACGACAGTCTGGGGCATTTAGCTGGTGATGATGCCCTTAAGTGCGTTGCGCGTGCTTTGGCTGAGACAATCAATCGTAGTACCGATTTACTTGCGCGCTATGGAGGTGAAGAATTTACTTGTATTTTGCCTGATACTCCTATTGCAGGTGCTATCAAATTTGCGGAAACATTACGTGAAGCGGTTTATGCATTGAAACTGCCTCATCCTGATTCAGATGTTTCTCGTTTTGTAACGATTAGCTTGGGTGTTGCTGGATGTATACCACAAAACGATGATTCCACTTATTTAATTAGGCTTGCTGACGACGCGTTGTATCGTGCTAAAACCTCGGGACGAAATCGCGTTGAATTTAGTGATCCCAGCAAATCATTGTAAAAATAAGTCCATTTTCCCACAAGGTGGAGGGATGCTTAAACCCTCTACCCATAAGTGGGCGAGGGTTTAGGATAGCCAGCATTCTGCAAAAGACATTTGCTTATTTGGGGGTCAATTGTTCCGTCGTTGTTGTCGGACCATGGTTATTGGCAGTTGGTTTAAAGAACTTTGGTTCTGATGGGAGTGATTTTTTACTTAAATCATCTAAAAACTCATTCATCAAGATTAATTGATTTTTAAAATCTTCCTCCAATTGAGGATGTTTTAACCGCTTTTCTTCAAACATTTTGATTGTGAGTTGAAGTGCTTCTTTGGGTTCAAGGGAACCGTTTTCATCTTGATAAGCGTTCAATTGAGAAGATATTTCGCTTTGAATGAGAATAAAGGGTAAGTGATTTTCAATAGCACCATAAAAGTTGAGAATGAATAATTGTTCTAACTTTATTTTGAGCTCGGGATCTTCGTTTGCAAACTGGTTGATGAATGCGTTTTTCAGCGTCATAAAGCCAGTTAATATTTGTCCTATCGAATGTTGTTTGGAGATTAATGGCCTATGGTTAAATTTTTTGAGATTTTCATTAACATAAGGATAATAATCTGCAGCTTGTCCCCCACGAAATTGTATTACGCCATCACTATAAAGCCACGTGGTTATTTTATCTTTTTCTAAGGAAGTGGTCTCGACAACGCTATCTATGAATGCTCGCATTTCTTTTTCATAAACGCTAAAAGTAGAAAAATTGGCCATGAAAGATCCTTATTCATTAAATTTGGGAAAAGCCAGGGTACATAAAATACCCACAAGGGTAAAGAATTTATTAAAGGTTCTAGAACATTCCTGCCACTTGGGTTCAAGCCAGCGAAATGGGAGCAGAGTCTAGAAAATGGTGGTAAATAAAATGACAAAATGGAATTAATGAGACATAATGAAGCTCATTTTGGTAGAGTCTGTGAATCATGTAACCTGGTGAGAAAACAGAATGTCAATAAAAAGCATCATACTAAAATTGATGGTTATCGATATGAATGATCTGATAGCCATATCCAATGAACTTCGAAATCATCCCCATTACCCACGTCTGCAATCGATTATCCAGCTCATGCAGGAGCAAATCCATTTATTAGAAAAAATCCCATCCGATTCGGGGCAGTCAAGGCAAGTACTGCAAGCATATCATCAACTGGAGCAGCTACTTACTGAAAATAACCGCTGCACTACTTGGTTTACCAAAATTATCGATCGCTATTGTGCCAATCAACCGGAGCTAAAACAGCGATTGAATTATTTTATTCGGCGCATTCTTGGTCCAGTCATCAAATTATCTGAGTATGCTCATGGCGATAAAAAATCATTGGTTATTGAGTTTCCCAATCAAGAAATAAGGGATGTATTTTTGCGTCGATACCGAATCAATGAGTTACAAGAAACTGACTCCCTGGTTGTTGATGGAAATAAAGTTTCCTTTCCGGCTTTTCTATCAAAAAGCCAGCTGTTAGGGGTTACCTTTCCGACGGTTGAGGCCAAGGATCGCGTGATTCATATGCTAAATCTTGCTAAAGCAAATCTTATCGTTTCTCATCCCAATGACCGCACTCTCTATCTTAATGACCGACGTATACATGATACTGCTTCACGATTTCATATTGCGGTAGTTTGTTCGTACTTTACTGAATATTATAAAATTCAATATGCTTCTCATATGCTTGCTCAAGCCTATCGTGATAATAATAGTTTCTTTAGTCCCAGCAAATTTCCTCTGGAGTTGACGTTAAAAATTGCATCGGATAGCTCTTCCTCCGATGCAATTTCTATAGAGGAGAGAGAGCAAATTGCCTGCGGCAATTTTGATCGACCGTAAACTAGCGTTTAATGTAATACGTATAGCTTAAATCATCATCCGTTTTGGCTGATTGTTTCTGCGTATCCAGTTTTTCTTTGCGTGTTGGTAGGTCTGAGTCATCCTGGGCAAAGAAAGTGCATTGACTTACATTTTTAAAGCCCAAACAATTAGGCTTGGGACGTTCCGTTACCGTTCCAGCATCACACGTTTTTGTTTGCACGGTGACCGATTTTTTACCGAATTCGCCCAAGCCCGTGTAATAAAGTTCTGCTGAGCCGCTATTATCGAGATTGATTGCATCGGTACAACCGAGCGCCTTGAATAAATCTGCAAACTCCTCGGCGGTGACTCCATAATTGCGATTCGGATTATGGATGACCATGACAACCAGGGTTTTGCCATTATTTTTGTATCCCACACCGGTGCGTGGCAATCGATTTGAATGATTGTTATTTAAATCAGGGGTTTTTTGCTGCGTTTGATCCTGAAGAATAATAAATCCTGACACAGCATTTTTTTGATTATAAAAATCGGGATTTTTTTCTGAATTATCATCAATTTGATTATGAGGAATGAGCTCCGCTTTTTTCGTTGAGGCATCAAAGGTAATCGTATCCAGGCCAACATTTTCTTGATCAAGCACTTTATGGGTAGATACCAATTGACCGTTACTCAGCGATAACCCAATAAGATAGGTTCGCGCTTGTTGTCTAGGGTTGATTTTTTCTCCCTCGTTTGGCACACCGGTTGTCCATACATTAAACCAGTTTGCATTCACTAATAAATCGGGCTGCTCCATATCGGGGTGTCCTTCTTGCCAATGGTCACGCCATTCCTTTAAGGTGAATAAGGGGGCATCAAACTGGCCGCCTTTGTAAGGTTGACCATAGCGATCAGGAAAGTGAGGTCCATTAGGTACAAATGTCTGATATTCAGATAATGGAATTTCAGCAAAATAACCTTGAATATGCTCACGGTGAGGGTTTTTACTCAAAAGTTCATCGAAACGTGCCAAAGTTCGTATGTCTTGTACTTCAGTCGCTTTCGAAATGCGATTAATTTTTTCATTGACGGCATCAGTCTTGGTTTTAAATTGCTTGCTGAACACAGATATAACCTCACTGTGGTTTAACTATAATGTACCCAATGATAGTATTTTTTTATTAAGGAATTATTAAAAAAAGACCTAATCGATCGTTTTATTGTCATAATTTGCTGTTTTTTTTTCATTTGATAGGGTTTCTTGCCGAAAAAAATTGGCGATGTGGCGAAAAATCCATTCTATCAGTATGGATTTTTCAAGGCGCTTCTATTGAGAGGGAGGTAGAATGCTTAAAAAGAGGGGCTATAAAATTTGAAAGGTGAAGGTTTTTTCTCAATCTGTTGTGTTAACTCACTGACTTTTTGTTGCAGTTCAGCAATGAGTTTTTGTTGCGTGTCGAGCAGGGTTTTTTGCTGATCTGCTCGTGCTAGTGTTCTTTTATATTGAAAGCAGAGCAAATAAAGAGCCAGCATTTGTTTGGAAGAAACGCTTTCCGATTTTTTTTGTTTTTCTTGCTCTTGTGTTGCTAATGAATTTAGTTTCTCTTCATATTCTAAATTTGTTTTTTTATAATCAGCAAGTTGCGCGAATAATTCAGGCACTAAAAAAGTATGCTGGTGTTCGTTGCAAATTTGTTTTGCTATGTTTTTAAGATCTTCATTTGAAGAATGTGTCGTTATTTTGAATGGTTTTAAAACGCAAACTCTTAAAATCTCTCCTGAATTACATAATCCGTCTTCGAAATATCCTTCGATTTTTAAACCAGAAAGAGGAATGGGAGCCGCCGGACTCTCTGGAGTTTTGCTGTAGGTGACTTTATAAGTTTTTGATTTTGGGGTATCCAATAGTCGCTTAAGATCTATGAATAATTGACCAATTTGATTGGCGTATTCCTCTAATTGCATCGGTTCAAGTGATTTTTTTTGATCCAGCAATGCTTTGAGTGAGGACACTTCATGCAAGAGATAATATAAGAAAGGGCTTCTTCCACTATCGGTACATTGTTTAATCAGATTACTTAAATAGATTTTAAAATGCAGTTCTTGATTTTGAATTATTTCTTTAGCATAAGTGAGGTATTCTTCTTGCAATAGTTCTTCATCCGTTTCCGTAACTGATTTTTTTACTTTAGGTTGGCTGTCGTGATAACGAAGGATCACGGTGGTTAAGGAGTAGAGTAATTCTTCTAGTCTGGTCATGTAAAATTCCTTTTAAGCTATCCATAGTCTAAATGTGGAACTACATATCAACTTGATATTTCACTATACTGAATGTTTGGCTGGGGCGCAAGGCCTGCTCACGAGCACGTATGTGTTGACGGCATGGAGTGTGTCGTGAGTATTTTTATTTTAATCCTTGATCAATGGCACGTAATAAGGACTGAGGATCTTCAAATGCTAAATCTTGTTGTAAACTCCAGAATGATACGCCACCGAGCAGTATGGGTTTGTTTGGATTGCTAGCCAGCGAATTTTTACCTTTGATATATGCCATTTTACTGGCAATAGATTGTGGACTGTCACAACTCATGAAGCGATACATGGTGGTATTTTCTATGGGGATAAGGCCATAATAATTTTGTGCATCTAAAGTAGAACTGGATTGCTGACTGTAGGCGAATAATGCCTGTCCATAATGGTTCCACGCCCCGTTATAACTCACTTGAGCATTAATATTAGGGTCAATCACTGGTCTATGTAAACCGGGATTTTTTGCTTTAGTATCGATTGATTTCCCATCTACATAATACGAGTGGCAATAAAAAGGTACGCCAAGAAGAATTTTTTCAGCGGCTAAACCTTGTTGATAATAATGGGATACCGCCATATCGCCAGAGGTTTTTGGATAGGGATAATTGGTGTTTTCCGGACGATCATCCTCGTACAGGGCAGCACCATGTTCGGTTCTCATGCCAAACGTTCCATAATGGTCATAGGCCATGACTGTCGTCCAATCTACAGCTTCGAACCATAGTTGAGCATCTGGATATTTTTCCCAATACCAACTTGTTCCGGGAACGGCGTTGCTCACACAATATCCTGAGGGCCCGATTTCAGCTTTTAATTCGCGGATTAATGCGGCGATATTTCTTATCTCCTCAGCCGAGGCCAGCAACTCATTTTCCCAATCAATATCAATACCATCGAATTGGTTCTCTTGCAGCAAGGATTTTGTTGCTTCAATAAAGGCCGCTCGCTGTTTGGGGTCGTTAATAAACTGACTGAACCCTTCGCGATCGCCCCAGCCACCAATCGCGATGATCACGGGTAAATCAGGCCGAAGTTGTTTTAGTGTCTGGATATTTTTGATATCACTCATTGTCAGTTTGGGCAAGGTATTACCCTTATCGTTTGTGCTAAGTCGTACAAAAGCATAATTAACTACATCAACTGCATTCAATTGTGCCCTGAGTTTGGTCATATCTTCCTGTTCAATATTCCATTGTGCGTCTGCTCCTAAATAGGCAACAATTTTATTAGTTTTGTTTGTGCTTTTGGAACAAAAGGGTTCCCAGGCATAAGCACTCAAGGTGGTCAATCCAAATAAAGCGAAGAGGACATATTTTTTCATAGCTTATCTACTTAATTGTAACAAAATTTGTTTCGTCTATGACGATGAGTCGTTTTGTACGGTGTTTCTCATTGTACTTAAAATAAACAATCATCGGATCTGTTATTTCTGACAGGGGGCAAAATGGATAGGGATAAAATCATCGGACCAGGATTTGAATGGAGCAGACTGGAGAGAAAACGCACGCGTTGTCGCAAAGGGGGACTCTGAATAGGCTTAATATACTGCCTCTACAGTAGCCGCAGTTTTGATGATGATTGATCACTAAATAACTTTAGTGATCAATTTGGCATCTAAATGATATAATTATTTTTTAATTATAGTTGTGTTTGGATTGGTTGTTATTATGGTTTTATTATCAAGAGAAGCGTTTGTAGCAATATGTACCCAAGCTATTTTAGACACCAGAGAGAAAATAGCGATCAGTAACCAAAAAGGGGGATACATAAAATATCACCGTGAGATTAAAGAAAATAATTATTTCTCTAAAAATGTCCGCGGCCCGCTTATCGATACTGGAGAAAATGAATATAAATATCGACATGATCTGATCGAGTATGTGGGTATGGGTAATTGCCATGAATTGGCAGATTATCTTTTAGTGGAGATAGGTAAAGAAATTGATCGTCTTGGCGCCAATGCAAGAATTCGTATTGTCGGCTCGGTCAAATACGATCATGTTTATTTAGAAATTAAAATTCAATTAAAAGATGAAAAAGATTACTCATTGTGGGAGGTTGATGCCTGGGATCCCCGTATCATTGATATCAGTACCCGGCCTGATGGTTCTATTAAAAATCATGAGTCCCTGCTTTATGGATATTCAGCAGATACCAAAAATTGTGTGTACACCAATGAAATTAACTACAACAGAAAATATACCTTTTTTAAAACCATCCCTCAACCCATCCCGGGAGAGCCTCTGGGAAATGCGACTCCAGAGCGAGAGGTGGTAGAAAAACATCCCCGAATGTATGATGATTACACCGTAGAAGAATCAATGGATGCGGAAATGTTTGATTCATCGGGAGAGGTGCATTATTTGCAACAAGTTTCAGGCTGGCAGCATAAATAATGGTTCTAGGAGAGTAAGCAACTTTTCCCCTCATCCGCCCTGACGGGCACCTTCTCCCTAATTAGGGAGAAGGGATACGGACAATTTAGATATAGGACTTATTTTTGTTATTACTCAAGATTTTGCAATCGATATGGAAATAGGGAAAAGCCTCAGCGGCCAGCTTGGCAACTTTAATGCGTACTATGGAGGAGGGGTGAGCTTTATGTTTTAAACATCGAGTAAAAGTAATTTCTCCCTGTTTAACAGGATGGTTTTTTTTCTGCCGATTCAGCATAATCAAACTACCAAGCAAGAATTTGAATTTTCTCTATCAATTACAGGAGCAAGGATGTCCTCTGAATTAATCGATAGCAATCGTCGACAGTTTCTTAAAAATGCTGCCGTTGTCGTTGGCGGCACTCTTGTTGCGGGTTCCGTATTGGCAAAACCTCTATTAGGATTGGAAAAAAAAGAGGAGGACGTGTCTCCTGATGAGGATTTGATGCGGGAGCATGGTGTTTTGCGTCGGCTCATCCTTATTTATCGAGAAGCGATGAACCGAATTGAAAAGGCGCGCGATTTAAATCCCGTACTTATTAATAAGTCAGCAACGATTATTAGACAATTTATTGAAGAATACCATGAACAACTGGAAGAAAACTTTCTATTCCCCCGCTTTGAAAAAGCCGGTCTTCTGCTCGATTTGGTGACCACCTTGAAAACGCAACATCAAGCGGGCAGAAAATTAACCAATTATATTTTAGAGACGACTCGCGCAAAACGTTTCAAATCGCACGATAAAAAGCTAATCGAAGTTTTGTATCAATTTATAACTATGTATGAACCGCATGCGGCCCGCGAAGATACGGTGCTGTTTCCTGCCTTTAAGTCGATTGTCTCTGATAGGGAGTACCAAGAGTTAGGCGAAAAATTTGAAGATGAAGAGCATAAGCGCTTTGGAAAGGAAGGGTTTGCGGGAATTGTGTCGCAAGTTGCTGAAATAGAAAAGGAATTAAATATCTATAATCTGGCCCAATTTACACCGCATGGTTAAGCCGGTAAGGAAGCATTAGAATGAAATTGATTAAAGCCACTCATCATTTTAGTGAAAGCGAATTATTGAACCTGGTTGGATTCATTCTTGATGATGCATTGTCGATGAATCCCCGCGTATTTTGGAACAAATATCATTCTTTTCAAATTCCTGATCAGTTAATCCATTTTAAATCGGAAAGTGAAAACGCAGAAACATCTCTCTGTTTGGTGCTGAAAGCAATCGCTGATTGTAGCGGCGAGTCTTGCGCACTAGCAAATTTAATTCTGTTTTTTGAATTTTTAGTCAAGAGTGGGGCAGATGTAAATATTAGGATAAAAGACAATTCTAGTTACAAAATAACTCCGTTTTCTTTTCTTGTATCAAACCCAATCATCATGGACAAAAATAATTTGAGCGAAATTTTGGAGATTGGCAGACGAGCTAAATTTCCTCTAGAAGCGTCCGTTTTGGAAGAAATGATACAGCATTTAATTCTAAATCCCGATGTGCCTGAACTTGAAAAAAGGAACTTCATTGATCTTTTTATTGTGCACGGCGCCGAAATTACGTTCGAACACGAGGTGGTGTTTGTCAGTAATGCATTCTTCCAGGAGTATAAATTTAGATGGCGTTGCATGGTGTTAGAACGAAAACATGAACAACTTCAACAAAAAGTGAATGGGTATGAGCTGAACGTGCAACGTTTGGAACAGCAAAATAATTTACTTAGCGAACAACTGGCGCAACTGACTCAGAAGATGGATTCTTTAATAAAATCTTCCGAACAAGTTAAGACAAATCCAGAACCGACGTGGTACTCTTTTTTTGGGCTTTAACCGCCTTTTAATTAAGTATCATTATCTTCATAAAAGAGGGAACCTGGTTTAACCAAACATCGAAATGAAAGGAATCAAAAAATGAAACTGATCAAGACTTCTCGGATTTATACGGAAACAGAACTACTTGGCCTGTTTGAAACAATTTATCGTGATGCCTTGCTTAAAGACTCAGTAGATTTTATAAAAAAATATGATTCCTTTGAAATTCCTGAGCAATTAATTCACTTCAAGTTTAGCCCCAAAGGAGAAACAATACTGCACCTAATAATGGATAAAATAGTCAACCTATTTGAGCAAGCGCAAAATCCCAATCAAATGTTTGATTGTTTTCTCTATTTTTTTGAATTTTTAATGAAGCATGGGGCAGACATAAATAGTGGTTTAGGTATCGACAAATCCTCGAACCCAATCACCCCTTTGTCTTATCTGTTGAAAAGCCAAATACTCGATGAAATCAATATGTACCAAATTTTAGCAACCTTTAGCCAAGCTAAATTTGCGATAAATAATAAAACCTATGCAGTATTAGTAGAAAATCTACTCTTAAATCGCCATTTTACTGATGAAGATAAAAAAAGGAATTTGATTGATTCCTTAATCTCGTTTGGTGCCGAAATAACTCTCGGACACGAGGCGATTTTTGTAAGTGATCAATTCTTTAAGCAGAATAAAGATAGATGGAAGCACGATGTATTGGTACGAAAGCAAGAAAAAACTTACGAAAAAGTAGAAAAGCATGAGCTGGCGATTCGACGTTTAGAACAACAAAATAATCTAATTACCGAACAACTGGCGCAACTGACTCAGAAAATGGATTCTTTAATAAAATCCTCGGAACAAGTTAAAACAAATCCAGAACCGACGTGGTACTCTTTTTTTGGGCTTTAACCGCCTTTTAACTAAGTATCATTATCTTCATAAAAGAGGGAACCTGGTTTAACTAAACATCGAATTGAAAGGAATCAAAAAATGAAACTGATCAAGACCAATCGAATTTATACGGAAAAAGAACTGCTTGACCTGTTTGAAACCATTCATCGTGATGCCTTGCGTAAAGATGCAGATGATTTTACAAAAAAGTATGCTCTTTTTGAAATTCCTGAACCGTTAATTCAATTCGATTTTGGCAATGGAGAGACCATTCTCCATAAACTAATGAAGGCAGTAGCCGAACTCTTTGCAAGAAAAAATAGTGTCGATTTTTTTTCTGAAAAACTCGCGCAATTACTTTATTTTTTTGAATTTTTAATGAAGCATGGGGCAGACATAAACAGCACATTTAAGACATATAATACCCCGTTAAGTTATCTTTTGGGCAGTCCCTTTCTTTTGGATATAAAGAGAAGTCCCATCTTTGAGATCATTGATCAATATAAGCATACGATAAATAGTGAAACTCTTGAAATAATGGTAATGGATGTACTCGATAATAAGCATATGAATAACGAAACTAAAAAGGATTTAATTGATAAATTTATCTCTTGGGGGGCCGAAATAACAAGAGAACTTGAGGTTGCGTACGTAAATTATGATCTTTTTCAAGAGAATCTGCTTGAGTGGAAGCACGATGTACTGTTACGGAAACAAGAAAAACTTAAAGAAAAAGTGACAGAACATGAGCGGACAATTGAGGATTTAAAACTGGAAAATAGGCTTATTAAGGAGCAATTAGCTCAATTAATACAAAAAGTTGATTCTTTATTGAATAGCTCGGAAACACCAAAAACTAATCCGGAAACCTCGAGCGCCAGTTTGTCATTTTTTACCAATTGACTGTTTTAAAATAATTGAAAGAAATCCCTGATGATGATCACGGTGAAAACAGCTCGATCTCTGTGGATAAAAAAAATTGATCATTGTTTTTTATTTCTGCTCGGAATGAAATTGCATTTGAATAACCATTTCAATCTATGAAGCACATTTCTTAAAATGTGGCCGTTTTGGAGCCAAAGCCGTTCATTATAATTACATAGACGTCCTATATCTCTCTATTACACCGGGGAGGTCCTGAAGCGAATCATCGGTATAGGCTAATAATTGTTCCGTTTGGGAAGACTCTTTGGGATTGGGAAATACGAGCTTATTGATGTTAAACCCTTGTCTGTCTAATAGGTCAATTAAACTATCAAAACTGTTTTCAGGAAGCGCTTGGCTAAAAGCGGCTTCAGCACGTTTTACAAATTCTTGGGCTTGGAAGTTATCCGCGGGAGCAAACTTCCATCTCCCTGCCACAAATCCCAACCTTCCATGAGAATAGTTGTTTTTTTCTTGACTATAAAAAGTGACGGTCAGAAGTCCAGGGACAGAGCTTTCACGTAACAGCCATACTTCCTTCGCTGATTTATGGGGCGCATCTTCCAAGTCTAATCGTTTACAAGCCTTATCAGCATTCATTGCGGATGAAAAAATGATTGAATTTTTTTCTGCTTTTGCTTCCATGATCACTCCAATATATTACGGTCGAATAACAATTCGTCAATGAGATTAATTTTAAGTGTAGACTATTTTATTGCGGTGGTTTGCAGGGCTGAGTTTACTAAAAAAACGCCATATAACTCGCACGAAGAGCACGCAGCTGCGCTTTGGTTTCTATAAATTGTAATGCTAAAAGCCATCCCTCTTAATGACAATCATTTTTTCTTTGGACATATCCTTCATCGTCCAGGGTATTCCGCCCACCCCATAACCTGATTGTTTTAACCCAGCAAAGGGCATCCAATCGGTGCGAAATGCCGTGTGATCATTAATGAGCACCGTGGAGGCCTCAAGGCATTCGGCGGCGTGCAATGCAGGGGTTAGCTCTTCAGAAAATACACTGGCTTGAAAGGCAAAGGGTAATGAGTTTGCGATAGCAATGGCGTGCTCTATCTGTTCGTATGCATAAACACAGGTTACTGGACCGAAAATTTCCAATTGGGAGACTTTGGCATCAGCGGGCGGATTGAGCAGTACGGCAGGAATTAAAGTGGTTTCAGAAAGACGACCGCCACCAAAAAGTTTTGCTCCTTTGGCTACGGCTTCATCAATCCAGGATACAACTCGCTCTGTTTCACGGGGTAGAATCAATGGCCCTACTTCAGTTTCTTTTAAAAGCGGATCGCCCACGCGCAGCGCCTTGACCCGCTCCACGAATTCATCCATGAATGAAGAGAGGATCTCTTGATGCACAAAAATCCGTTGTACGGAAACACACACTTGTCCAGCATGATAGTAGCCGCCTTTAGTTAGCGCTTGTGTGGTTTTTGTCCGATTCGCGCTGCGATCGACAATGACGGGGGCCGCACCCCCATGTTCTAAGGCACAGCGCGTTCCAGGTGCCAGTTTGCTTCGTAAGTACCAGCCTACTTTTGCGGAGCCAATAAAACTTAAAAACGCGATCCGCTCATCGGTGACGAGCTGTTCGGCTAAAGCATTATCTTCAGTAATGAAGGTTTGACACCACGCTTCAGCAAGGCCGGCCTGGCGGAGTAACTTAATCAGCTCCAGACAACATAAGGGAGTTGTGGTTGCAGGCTTAATAATGACCGGACAACCCACAGCGATTGCTGGTGCAACTTGGTGAACAATGAGGTTTAGTGGATGATTAAAGGCAGAAATTGCAGCCACTACGCCAATGGGTTCTTTAATCGTAAATGCCCAGCGGTTATCACTGGCAGGGGTAAGACCCATGGGAATTTCTTTGCCGGCAAAATGTCGCAGTTCTTCTGCGGCATCGTTTAATCCATCGATGGCACGAGTGACCTCTATGGCTGCATCAGTAAATGGCTTGCCTCCTTCTTGGGCAATAAGCCGTGCAAAGCGGTCTTGATCCGCTGCCAATAATTGGGCGGCACCTTTCAGGATGCTCATGCGTTCGTGAGGTTTCAGCCAACCAGCGCGATTTTTGAAGGCAGCTGCCGCGGTATTCAGCTTGGTTGCAAGTGCTTGGGCATCATCTGCAGGAATTTCTTTGATTAATGTCCGATCAAATGCATGAACTACGCGCAGGTTTTTTTTCATTATTTCACCTTTTGCTCTGGAGGCAAGCGATTTTGTAATTCATCGACAAGTACGCGTTTATTCTCAGAATAGTCGATTGGAAAGATGACCAAATGCACCCCTCCCTCCTTGAATGCGGTTTCTAAAATGGATTGAAAATCTTGAATGTGCTTCACTCGGGTACCTCGTGCCCCGTAGGCTTCTGCATATTTAACCCAATCGGGATTAGAGAAGGTCATACCAAAATCGGGGAAGTGATCTACTGCTTGTTTCCAACGGATCATTCCAAAGGCATGATCTTCGATCACCAGGACGACAAGGTTCAATTTAAGACGAACAGCAGTTTCTAATTCTTGACTGTTCATCATAAAACCCCCATCACCACACACCGCCATCACCCGGCGCTCTGGATACAACAGTGAGGCCATAATCGCCGATGGAAGGCCTGCGCCCATGGTTGCCAGCGCATTGTCCAGAAGAAGGGTATTGGCCATTTGGGTGCGATAATTACGCGCAAACCAGATTTTATACATGCCATTGTCCAGCGCGAGAATCCCATCGCGTGGCATCACTTGCCGCACGTCATGAACCATGCGTTGCGGTGTAAAGCGATCTTCAGTAGAGCGCGCCGTAATTTTACTTAAAATACCTTCTCGCAACGGCAGGAGGGCATCTGCGTGAGGAATCTTGCCTTCTATCTTATCGGCCAGCAGTTTTAAGGAAGGGCCCATATCGCCAATAACCTCTGCCTGAGGGAAATAAATTTTTTCCACAGTAGCGGATTGATAGCCAACATGAATGACTTTCAGATGAGGCCCCATGATAAATGGTGGCTTTTCAACCGTACTGTGACCAATAGTAATAATGAGGTCGGCTTGCTCTATCGCTTCATGCACATAATCGCGTTCTGAAAGGGCTGCGGTGCCCATATAAAGTTCTGTGGTTACAGAAACCGTGCCTTTACCCATCTGCGTGGTGAAATAGGGGATATTCGTTCGCGTAATAAATTGGGCCAGCGCATTGGTTGCTCGCGGACGGGAAGCTGCTGCGCCCAACATAACCAGTGGACGCTTCGCCGCTATGATCATTTCTGCGGCACGATTGAGCGCTTGCTCACTCGCAATAGGGTATTCAAAAGGATGGGGCGGAATGAGGGGCACCGGTTTGCATTTTTCTGCAGCAATGTCTTCGGGCAGTTCTAAATGAACTGGGCCGGGGGTTTCTTCTTCTGCAAGGTGGAATGCTTCTCGTACTATAGTAGGAATCATTGACGGGGAAACTATTTGGCGAGACATTTTGGTTAAAGGTTGCATTGCCGCCACGGTATTCACCATTTGAAATCGCGCTTGCCGCGATGATAAAACTCCTTTTTGGCCAGTAATCATGATCATGGGCATGTGCCCAAGAAGTGCATAAGCTGCCCCTGTGGTAAGATTGAGGGCACCAGGGCCAAGCGTGGTGAGACAAACACCAGCCTTACCCGTTAAGCGACCATAGGTTGCTGCCATGAATGCAGCGGCCTGTTCGTGTCGGGTCAGTACCAGTTCAATGGACGAGTTGCGCAGTGCTTCAATAACGTCAAGATTTTCCTCGCCGGGAATGCCAAAAATGTGTTTCACACCTTCGTTTTCTAGGGCTGCAACTAAGAGTTCGGCGCCTTTAATCATAGTATCCCTCATCTTTTCAAAAGAATCCTTATCTCCATATTATAGGCTTATATTTTTTATTACGTTTGTTCTATTAAGGAATGGCATTTCTACCGCAGGTAGAGAATCATTGCTCAAATAGTTCCCTCCTTATAATAATTACTTGATTTAATTTGAAATAAAACGAAAAAAATTATCTTTTTATAGGGGCATAACGTAGACTCTTTTCCTTTTTAACGTCATGTATAAAATGCTTGATAAATCTGAAAAACCAATAGCAACTGAGACCACAACACACACTCCTGCTCGGTTACAAGACCTTGTTCTCACCAAGATTGCTCGGGATTATCCGGCGCTTAGTTTGTCCATTATTCACGATGAGCGTCTTAAGGTACCTAATTTTAAAGAGTTTTTAAAAAATAACGCTGCATTCATTGATTTATTACCCAAAGAATTGAAGCTTGCAATCATTGAGCTGCTTTCTATCAAGGACAGGAAATCTCATTGGCAAAATTTCTTCATTGCCAAAGATCGATAAATAAAATTCAAGCAGCCCTAGGACCAGCACCTCGTTCTGGAATCAGTTTTTTTTCTAAGTTTAATCAACCTCATGATAATGAATTGCTTGAAATTCTCCATTTCCACAGCCCAGAATGCTTAAAATTAGCCAAAGAGCCTTGGTTTAAAGAAGTAATGATTTATGGTGAACTTGCTCCTGAACATTCTGTTTCCAAATGGTTTGCTGATGCTTTTGCAGAAATAAAAAATTTGCAAAACGCAGCCGTAAAATTGGATGCGGGATTAAAATTTAAAGGTGGACTAACGCTTTCTCAACATACTCTTGAAACACTCTTTCCCGCTTCGCGCGCAGAGATAAAATCCGAATTGTCCATCCCGACCGTCTCACTTTCCATCGCACCGTTTCGTTTTTCTAAGTAAGCGGAGCAATTTGATGTTGAGTTTATTTTCCAATTCGGCAAGAGTGGTTTGATGACTGTCTGAATGCAAATCGCCAACCGGTGATTTGCCGGCAAATAAAATATAATTATCGCTTACTGTGGGACAAATTAAAAGTTCAGCAAAATAATCCTGCATGCATTGAATAAAAGGGGAATCGAACTGTGGAAGTTCGTGAAAATTGATCACAAGCCACCCCATGTCATCCAAAATACGATGAGATTGTTCGATAAATTGCTGTTGGATTTGAAAGGCGTCCATCCCATAATCGAGGTACATATCAGCAAAAACGATCTGCGTGCTGTGACTCTTTTGAAATTTGATGGCGGTTTGCGCATCCGCAATGAGTATCTCAATATTTTTAGCCGCAGGTAATTGAAAAAAATCCATCGCTACTTCATGAACTTTTTTACGCAGTTCGATACAAAACAGCGAGCATTCGGGGAGGAGAAAATGAAGGCAATGAAGCAAACTTCCTCCGCCCAACCCTAATAGGGTGATGCGTGCTGGATGTTGAATAAATGCGAGAACTAACAACATCACGCGGGTATATTCGTGGACAGGAATGTGCGGGTATTGAAGATAAATACCGGTTTGATCATAGACTGGATCGAAGTTCAGTGCTCTGATACTGCCTCTATCCATGACAAAAATATCACCCCAAGAATCATTGGTGCGATAAATAATCGTATTGCCAAAAAAATCATGATCACTAAATTTGTTCTTTGAGCTCAATTATAGATCCTTTAATACTTCAGTGCGTTGCTCCGATTAAAGTAGGGCACCTATTTATTTTGACTGATTATAGAGATTGTTCCAATACAATTGGATTCGGAATTTTGCGATTGAGAAGCGTGTTAAGACTACAGGCCTTGGTTTTAATTTTCCTTGGCCTATAGTCTAACAGAGGACTTAAAGAATTGTTGACGTTACTGATGGTGTAGGAACATCTGTTTTGGGCGTATTTTGCACTGCAAACACACCATGTTGAACTGCTGTTTTTGCGATACCAGGTAATAGCACCGAGTCCATTGGTTTCTTCGCTAACGATCGTTGATCATCGAGCAATATTTTACCATTACTGTCCGTGATCGTTAAATGCAGACGCTCATTATTCTTGTGGAGCTGGGGCTTTAAAGCAACAAATTGGCCAGACATGTCAAAGGAACAAACATACTCTTCTGATTGTGTATCCAAAGTAGAACTTCCTGCCACTTCAAGACGACAAGTGAATAACTCTCTGGCTGCTGCCCATTCCTGTAACTTATCCTGTTGAGACAACGCTTCAATAAAATCAACGGTATTTGTATTTATAATTGGAGAGGCAAATGCATTCGCCACTTTTTGTAATACCTCTGGTTGTTTTACTCCATAACTCAAAATGAAGAATTTATTTTTCACCCGAATTAAAGAAGTTTCCTCACCTAAGGACTCTACTGTACGTTCCAGTTGATTTATAAGTAGGGATTCATAATCTGACGAATTTATTCCGTCTGTAAATAATAAAATATTATTGTGTAGTTTTGAGTGAGTCAGCATCGCTAATTGATCGACGACCGTCGCATAAAGCCGTGTAGAACCGTCTGCTGATAATCTGTTCACCTCATATTTGAGTCGGCTCATATCTTGTTTGCGGAAATTACCAACAGTTCGATTTTCCGTATTGAATTCAGAGATATTGATGACTGCATCGGGTTGGTATTGAAATAAGGCATCCGCCAGTTCGATGACACTCTTTTTTAATGTATCTAAATTCTTTCCAAACATACTGCCGCTTGTATCCAAAACAAAATGATAGGCAGGTGGGGTCAGTGCATCAGGAACGAAGAAGTAAGGTGTTACTTCAGTGATATCGGCACTTACTTTTTTCTCGGCATAAAAAACCTTTCTATTTTCAAACAGTTCTGAATAGGCAAAGAGTAAAGGTGATTGTCCATCAATTAAAATAAGTTCTTGTTTGTGCACTTTTAAATATTCTTTGATGTTAAATTTTATCTTTTCACCGTCGATGCTCAGGTATTTATAATTTAAAGCACTAAAGATTGGTCCATAAACAGCAGAGGGAAGTTGGATATCAAGGTATTCTTGCTGCTCATCTAGTGTGTCTTTGAGTTGTAAAATATCCAATAACGCGAGACAGGACTTTTTGAGTGTCTCGCTATTTTTACTGTCAGAGCAGCTTGCATTCGCAATCTCCTCGGCAAGTAACTCAGCAACAGTCCTTCGTTTAATCGGTAGTTTTACCGCGTCATTTTGTAGCAGATTTTGCAAATCTCCAGCCAACTCCACACCTTCTTTGATGCTTTCCAGATTAAAGATGATACGTTCGTCTTTGCATGTAACCTGCTCTTTCTTTACGGGAATACCCATGGCGTGCAACAACTCCACCATATTCTTTGTACGCAAGACATTATTAATAAGATGCTTCATAAAAATCCCCTTTTATTAAAATAGATGCAAAGTTGTCGGGAATAATACACAGAAATAAAAGGGAAAAATAGCCAAAGAGTTATATTAACCAATTAAGAGGATTGTCTATCGTTCAAACCACTTCATGATTGAAATTAAAAGGTACGGAATGCTTTATTAGGATCCAATTATTTTTACCAAGACTCGCTTATCGCGGCATCCATCGAATTCGCCATAAAAAATTTGTTCCCAAGGTCCAAAATCGAGTGCTCCTTCGGTGATTGCTACGACTACCTCACGACCCATGATTTGTCTCTTGATATGGGCATCCGCATTATCCTCTCCCGTGTCATTATGCTGATAATGCGATATGGGTTCATTAGGGGCAATGAGTTCCAACCACTTTTTATAATCTTGATGTAGACCCACTTCATCATCGTTAATAAAAACGGAAGCAGTTATATGCATTGCGTTTACTAAAATGAGTCCTTCCTGAATGCCACTGTCGTTTAAGCATTCTCGTACTTTATCGGTTATGTTGATAAATCCCATTCGTTCGGGAAGATGAAACCACAATTCTTTTCTATAAGTTTTCATTGAATCGCCCTGCTCCTCAGCAAGAATTATATCAAATAAAGGTTACTCTTTTCGTTTTCGCCACTAGAGCATAGAATTTGCTATAATTGTACTAATTTTGCACCACCTAGAGGGGTAATTATGTTCAGCAGTTCAAAAGATGTTAAAAAAGATCTCGATGATATACGAGCAATTTCTGAATTTAAACAAGTTTATCAACAAATAACCGAGGAAATGTTGGGAGCCGAGCAATGGACACCAGAGGAGAGGGAGGCGATGCATTTACTCTCTGAGGGACATGATCCAGAAGCCATTCGTAATCAAGTGAGATTAGATGAAGAGTCCAATAAAAAAATAGCAGATATGTATTTTATGATTTTGCTCAACACAATCATACGAAACAAAACGAAAATGCCATTTAATCTACCTGAAAATGAAATTGATTCTTGGCCTGATAATTATTCTAGAAATCAGTTTGCTACCGATCTGTTGAAGCATAAAAAAGAATTGAGCGCTTCGCCTGTTGGCAAAGAAGTAATGAAAACTGCTTCGGAATATGCTGCATTATATGAAAGCACGGTGGGTCCGAAACCTGATCGATCAGTTGAGCGATCGGAGCAAGGGAATACCTCACCACAAAATGAAAGTTCTGCTGTCGATAAAGCATGCAATACTGTAGGCTTTTTATATGGTCTAGTCGATGGATTAGCGTTTAGTGCGGCTCAACCATTTCCCAGCGCGCTCACGATGGGCAGTGAGTCGGCAAGTGCAGGATATGCTGCTGGGATGTTTGCAAAAGGTGTTTTTGAAATGGGCGGGTTGGTTGCATCTTTAATGAAGTAAGCGCTTAATTCAATCAGCGTTAAAACACTTAGGATGCATTCGTCACATTATGAATATATTGGTTTCGAGATGAGTTGGGTTAACGATTTATCAAAACACTTGCCTGTTTGGCACAGCCCTTCTGAGTTTCAGCGCTGACAAAATCGATGAAATGACGGAGCGCGGGAGTTAAGCCTTTTTTGGAAGGATAAATGAGGTACAAACTCGCAGTCGATAACGACCAATCAGCCAGAATACGACTGAATGCACCACTATTAATTTCTTGTTGGCACAATTCCAGAGGAAGCAGTGCAACACCTAAACCCCCCAAGGCGGCTTGTTTTAATATCACCCATTCATTGCTCTCCAGCCTGGAGGATAATTGCACGCTCACTTTTTCTCCTGTTTGATGTACGAATTGTATTTGCTGATATCCTTCGCCTCTAGTTTTTCCCAACCAAGAGATTTTCGTTAAATCCTGAGGCGTCTGTAGGGCTGAATTCTGATTGAGGTAATTAGGGGTGGCGACCAGTACGTGGGTGCTTTCTCCAAGTTTTTTTGCGATGAGGTTGGAATCAGTTAAATCATTGATCTGAAAACGTAGGGCTACATCAAATCCTTCTTCGATTAAATCTACCTTTCGGTCATTAGCATAGAGATGGATCTGGATATCAGAATATTTTTGCATAAAATGGATCAGAATCAAGCCGAAATCCGATTGCGCAAATAAAGTAGGGCAGGTCACATGAATTCGTCCTTTAGGTTGAACTTGTGCTTGCAGTGCTGCATCTTGAGCACAGCTTGCTTGATTCACCATGGCAATGCTGTGCTCATAAACCAATCGCCCGATGTCGGTTAGACTGAGCGTACGTGTCGAGCGGTTCAGTAAACGTACCCCTAAATGATTTTCTAATTCGCTAATTCGTCTGCTTAGCTTGGATTTAGTCAGCATCAAACCTTGACTGGCTTTAGTAAAGCTTCCTTCATCAACCACGCGACAAAAATAAAATAAATCATTTAAATCGGGTAAAAAATGGTTCAACTGAGATCCTATTCAAAAGTGCTTATTAGTAATAATTATAGGACAATGTTTCATGAAATAACCAGATTATCTTTCATTGTTTTATATATATGCTTAATTAAACGAATGAATGCTGGGAGGTTTTATGAAATTATTGGCTTTAGATTCAAGTATCCTTGAAGCAGGCTCTGTATCACGCCAATTAATGACTTTTTATTTGAATCATTGGCAACATACATATCCCAAAGAAGAAATGATTTATCGTGATTTGGCGAAGCAAGGTCTTAGCCACTTATCCTCTGAGTCTTTGATTGCTGCCAAGCAGCCAGAAACAATTCGATCCGAAGCGTTAAAAAATGAGTTGGCGCTTGCTGAAATGGTGTTGCATGAATTTTTAAGTGCCGATGAAATAGTCATTGGAGCACCGATGTATAATTTTAGCATCCCCTCACAGTTGAAATCTTGGATCGATCGTATTTTAGTGGCTGGGAAAACATTTAAGTATACCGAGCAGGGAGTCATGGGACTTGCAGGTGATAAGCGAGTGATTATTCTCTCTACTCGGGGTAATTTTTATACGAATAACGCATCCATGCAGGCTATGGATCATCAGGAATATTATCTGCAGACGGTTTTTAATTTTATAGGAGTAACTCGTTTCACCGTGATACGTGCAGAAGGATTACATCTTAGCCCGGAGATCAAGACGAAAGCCATTGCTTTAGCCGAAGAAAAAATTGAGGCTCTATTCCTTTGAACGTACCCCCAACCCCTGCCCCTCTCCCACAAGTGGGAGAAGGGATTCTTAACCACAAAAACCTTGTTGCAGTTATTGCCATTCATTTAAGAAATTGCCCTTCTCCGCTTGGGGGAGAAGGTGCCGTAGGCGGATGAGGGTTTTGATTTAAGTTATAATTGGCTGTAATCAATCAATAGTCCTTATTGATAATTAGCGGAATCTTCTTTTCTCGCTAGCTTGGAACAAATACGGTCGATTTTTAAAGTCTTTGGCCGAGCATTAAGTATGGGCAAGTTCCATCGCTACTTTGACGTCCATTTTCGTTATCAGTGAAAATACATGATCTAGCTCGTGTGGTGAAGTATTGTTCTTTAAAATTTTCATACACCGATAAGCCAAAACAAGTGCTTCTAAGGCTAAGCTTGGTTCCCAAGTAATTAATTGATGCTGTTCAATGAGCGACACAATCAATGCAGTATAGGGTTTTAAAATGGCGTGCTCATCGGCAGCAAGCAATGACTCACATACAGCCATATAGGCGAGTAATTTCACCTTATCGCTTATTGATTCTTTGCTAAGTAATTCAAGTTGGTGGAGGGCGTTTTGGTTTTTCTTCTCTCGCTGTGAGATGGCCTCTTTGATTTCTAGAAGTTGCTTTTGTTCGATTGCGGACAAGGCTTTCTCACTGTCCCCACTCTGTGGAGCCCTCTTTACCATAAGATGGTTCATTTGTTCTGCATAGAGTTCGCTAAGAAAAGGTGTATCGTCATTAAATCGCAATTGTTCAATGCCGGGGATTCTGTGGATAAAATGGATTAATTCGAGTTTGACTGCTTCATAAATGGGATTAAATTTTTTATCGAGTTTTTTTAATGCATTAAGGCTAATCAAATTTAAGTCCAACCAAAAGGGCTCTTGGGGGATGATTTCTTCAGCTGTTGCTACTATTTCAATTAAATTTCCTGTATTTTGTACTTTTTTAATGCGTTCTCGATTAAAGAACTCAGGCGGCTTTACAAGAGTCAATCCCTCTTCGTTATAAGGTACCGCATTGATCCCCCCCCAAGCCGCAATCCGATTTAAATAATAAGCATAAGGGTTGGATGGATCCTTTTCCATTAATTCACGTGCGGCTTGAGTGAGCATCAGTAAGGCCGGTTCTAAATGGATATTTGATTCTTTCTGCTGGTTTGATTCGTGCAACTCGAAAATCGTTTTTTCCTTTGATTCCATAACTGGCGGAACAAAGGTATTGATCGATTCGATTTTTTCGCGCAAATTGGCAAAAAGATTAATATTTACCGCACGAGCAAGTAATTCACTTTCAATATTTTTTAAGGTGTGGATAATTGGTTGCTGGAACTCTTCATTTTCAGTAGTGAGCTTGAGCTGAGATAAATGATTTAATGATTGAGTTGCATACCAGTTTAATGACTCAATTTTTGCTTGCAAACGTCCTTTGGGGTAGGCATCTTCCCAGAAATTGATAATGAAATCCAAAAGAAAATCAAGGCCCGTTGCTAATCCTTCCAGTTGGTATTGGTGGAATAAGCTGCACGCCAAGTATGAGGCGATTTGTACGTCTTTAGTGTGATAGGTCAGTAACTCAATTGCATTATCGCTAATGCGCGGCCAATCAATTTCGGATGATTGACCAATCCGTGATAGTTTTTGAATCTCGTTACGTATCAGTGTGTACTGGGAAAACTCATAACATTGTTGACCTGCTTTGCTAAATCCAGGAATAGGGTTGGTTCCTAACTTACGGATGGAATCCATTCTAAACATCGTATTCCCCCTGAGCCCAACAATCTGTAATGGTTCTTGGAAGCTTAGAGACTTGGGCGAGATTTTGTTGTGCTACTTTAAGGTCTCTTTGTGCTGCAAAGTATTTTTCTATCTGCCACATGATGTCACCGCCACCTTTGATGTAATAACTCATGCGAATTTTATCAATTTTGTGCTCTTGCAAAAATTTGGTATGTTCTGGAAAGTTATGAGGATAAAAATCTTTTACACCGGTATTAAAATCCTGTAAAAATCGCAAAAATCCCTCATCACCATGGTATTGAATTGCTAATTTAATACCACCAAAGTAAATAGAAATTTCGGTAGGCCCACAACTTTCCAATTTCCAATTAGGAATTTGTTGCTGTGATGGGTAATTATAATTTTCTAATGTATATTGTTTTTCCTTACATTCAACGCGTAAAACGGTTTTATAAGGCAGCGTTGTGGCCTTTGCATCTAAGTTTGTGGGAAGCGCATGAATCATCAAATCAACGGCTTGGCCTTCTTCGGGTTTCTGTTTCATATGACTTAACGCTTCCAGGCCCTCATTAATTCTCATGCCAAAGGCTAACAATTGATAATACTGCGGCGTGAAGGGGAACTCATGATTTAAAACATATCTGGGTAAGAATTGAGTTCCTATTTGCTTCACGAAAGGAAGTGAATATTTGTCATGGAATATCCAAACCAAACCGCCCTTTGCAAACAAAGTTTGATTCAACTCCTCACCACTTAAAGCAATCGTGCGGAGATACACTTCATCAAGCCACTTTTGTTGTATAAAACAAGAGGCAAAACGATTGGTATAGTCAATGTAATAATCTAATGGACCACGCATCAACATCCAAAAAGGATTAGATGAGTCAAGTTGATCAAAATGCTCCAGTGATCGTCTCATATCGACTAGAGCTTGATATGCTTGCATGACTGGAGAGGATTGTCGGTCTACTTCAATTTGGCTCAAGTACAGTTCTCTAGCGCTCATATAGGCTTTAACTGCTTGTACGTAGGGTTCCTTATAAAGTTGCTTGAGTAAATCACGGTAGCGCATATAAGATTTCACTGCGTTGACCTGAGTATTAAAATTTAATTTATTAGCGACGCTTGGCGGTCTGTTGTTCAGGTTATTGGGACCAACAACAGGAGGATTGTGGTTGTCAGCACTATTATTGTTCCATTGGGAAGGTTTTTCTTGGAGTTTTTTCATCCACTGAGAAACAAGATCGGAAAGTTGCTTGAACTCAACTCCTTTATCACTACTATGGCTGTACACCATGAGATCGGAGAATTGAAGGACAAGTTGAATCCAATGAGGTGTTGTAAAGGGAAGTTTACCTTGAAACTCTGATGCTAAATCTTGTAAGAAGGCATTATAAGGACTACTGGGTTGCAGCATGTCATTAAACGTTTGATCCCACTCGTATTGAAAGGCCAGTGTTTTGGTTCCTTTATAAAAGTTAAGGGCAAAGTTTTTCCATACATTGAGTCGCGCCGCGGCATACCACAACTTAAAGCTATTTTTGGGGCCACTGATGTCGATGTATAGGGGTAACGCATGATTTATTTGCACCAGCAGAGACTGAATGGCTGTAAATCCTGCTTTGGTGTAGGCTGGGGCAATGAGATAATCTCTGACGATATTGGAGCCTATCCAGAAACTGTTTAAGCCTATTTCCGACACCCCTTCTTGGGTATTTGCCCACTCAAGCAGCCAGCGCAAATCCGAAGACAAGATATGTGATTGATCAAGCCATAAAATTAACCGACCTGATTCGCCTCTGAGTTGCTCGGTGTTTGAATCCCAAATGACATAATCTTTGTAGAGTGGACCAAAAGTATTCAGAAAACGGTCAGGTAATCGGTTGTATCCCAAATATCTTATTTGGGGATCAGGCATTTGCATTAAAGTGTTGGGACTGACACCACTTATTATCTTTGCTTGGATTAAATTAATCCGGCTTACCATATTTTGAACTAAATAGGCTTTTTGTGTATCCGTTAAACTGCCGCCATGACTCAGCATTTGCTCCATTCGATTATCAAGAAGCGTCAAGATGTATTGTTTAAAATGATCTACATATTGCTCACTGTAATAAGTATATAATCGATTTAAACCTCCACGATAGGGCAATACTTTAATTTGCAATTGATTTCTAAAGAGATCGAGTTGACTCATTAGCGTATGATAATCACCAAATAGCAGTAAGTTTTGTTCCAATTGATCGGAGAAGGATTCTTTTTTAGGTAAAGGTTTTATCAGTTCGACTAAACGATTGGATGTCGCATTATAAACATAGATTAGATAGCCTGCAGCCAGTGCACTTGCAAAATACCAAACACCTAAATACTCCCATCTTCGTTTGTTTCTTTGTTTGATTTCTGAGCCTAATAAAGACATGGGGCGGATCAGTGAGAGCTGAACCTGATCAATAAAATCATAATAAAAAACACTTTCTTCAGTGCCATTGTTCTGATATTCGCCGAGCAAATAAACCCCATGCAACACTGCAGGTTCTGTATAGGGTGAGGTAGCAAAAAATAAATTAGTGAACCTTGAATAATTTTCTTTGAGTTTTTTTACGGTCGATGGGAAATTAAATGCCGCGACGTCTATGGTTTTTTGCGTCTCATATAGAACAATATCAATGACCTCTTCAGCGCGATTACTGATGTAGTTGAGCGGTTCTGTAGACGTGGACTCTTTAAGGGGGTTCGCAACAATGTAACCCATGGCTTGAGTCCATAGGCTCTCCGGCATCAGTCCCACGAATTCTTGAAAACCATTTAACTCATTACATCGAGTGATGCAAAACAGCACTTGCTGGCGATAACCTGTGAGCAGACTGACTTGATCAATCCGATCTTTCAAGGTTCGAGCCAGATGGGCAATGTCTGATTTATCTCCATTTAAAAGTTTTGAGGCTGGGAGCTCAATGACCACTTGATCGATAGGCGTAATCGCTTTCTTTTGACTCTTGATGTATTTAAGAAAATCCAGCCATTGCTTTTCTACTTTTTTTGAGGTGTTTGTTTCAAAAAGCTCTGCATCAACACACCATATGACAAAATTATCGAGCACATAAACTTGATTACGTTGAAGCGCTTCATCTTCCGCATCACCCACCATAAAATGGGTATGCAGCTTCAATCCGTTGGAAATGAGAATCGTTGTTTTACCGAAAAAAAGTATCCAGGGCATTTGCCAGAAACGCTTTGCTCCACCGGCAATATGATTGGTTTCTATGTAATTCAGCGCATTTTCTAAAGTTAAACGTAAACCTTCAGTCTCAATTTTTTCGCCGGTCTCTTTGGCCTTCGTTGCTTTTCTTTTTTTATACCACTTCCTGATAGCCCAGGTAATGCTGTCGACAATCAGGAATGCCAAAAGCATGGCCAAGAAAATAAGTGCACCTACCCAGATAGGATAATCGAGATGAAACGTTATAAAAGTGGCGTAAGCCCCCAAAATAACGACAAGCAAGATCCAAAAAATGATATGTCCTAATCGTCCCATTCGACTCTCTTGCTAAGGATTTGTTTCCCTTTCTACTCCCTTGACCAATCTTTGTTGATTTTCTGCGCTCCGATGCCCACATTCTCCCGCGTCATCCCTATTGAAACGAGGATCTCCTGTCCTGATGTTAGATCTTGGAGCCCCTTCGCTTCGCTGGGAATGACAAGGGTTGTATGCCGCTTTTCGGTATTCAAAATCAAGTCATTTTGACTCAAGCTCGCGATGTAAGTAATACAAACCCTATTTAATTAAATGTAAATAATTAGTAACTGTATTATTAATTACAAAATAAAAAAAGAAATATATTATTAAAATCACTGGAATAGGTAACAACCACCACAGAAAGCTTCGATATTGATCTAATTTTGGAGGAATAATTTGTAAATTATCATTTTTATATGCTAGAGGGAATGCAACAAACTCACTAGGATAATTTGCCATATTATACCCGTGGCTCAATTGTTCTAATGCAAAATTTTTATACTTTAGCAAATCAGGTTTATCGAGCGGCTTATGATAAACTCCTTCAAATCCTAAAACCAAACATCGGTAATAAATTCTAACTAAGTCATCTTGTTTGCTGGGAATTTTGCTTAAACGAGTAAAAAACTCTTCGCCCGCACTCGTTGTGTTAAAATATTCAGCTTGTAATAATTTATCTTGCCACTGTCTCACACCTATCCAGTTTGATTTTTGTACCAGTTCATCGATCCATGCACAGACCGCAAATAAAGCTGAATTTAAATTATATTTATCAACTTCATGTTCCTTCATTTTAATTTCAGCAATTAACGAAGTGATTTTGCCACGGAATTCATCATAACTAACGGTCGCAAATTGATGTGCATTTAAATCCCAAACGTATTTAAATAAATCATAAAAAATGGCTTGTAGATTCACTTTATCCTCCTACAGCGACAATATCGATCACAATGTCTACTGGTGTTTTTCCTAGATAAAATGCAACTTTTCTTTCCATCTCAATTTTGGACCACATTACGGATTTATGGTCAATATGATAATAAAGACAGTTTGCCCCTTTGGGTATTCCTTCAGGAGCCGAGAGAAGTCTGGAGATAGGTGCTCCGGGTAATGCAAAATCGATGTAATTTTCAATTTCTGAATAAACACATAACTTACCAAAATCTTTAATCATCTCCGCAATTTCTTCTTGATCCTCCTGAGCATAAATCACTAGGAAGTAACTTCTATCCTTTCGGATAAAACTGTTGCCAAGATCGGCATAATAATGATTTTTCTCTTTAACCATTCGACGAATGCGATCCGGATCGGCGGTAATAATGGTTAACAACTTGGTAACTAACGCCTCGATGAGTTTATAACTTTTACTCAGATCACTGTGATCATAAACAGGCATTGCGGTGATAGTTCCACTGCCGCCTTCAAAAAAATTAATTTCTGTTGAATAAAAGCTTAATTCACTGATTAGCTGTTGTAAAAGACCATAAACTTCCCAAGGATGAACGGTTTTGGCATTGAGCAAATGATCCATTACGGCAACATTTCGTAATAATGAACGGAGTGAAAACAATCGCGCAAAGTTGCTGTTGTCAATATGGGTGCTGTACGTATCAAGCGGCTGTTTAAATTGTTCTAATTTGCTCGTTGTTTTTACTAAATCATTCTGAATTCGGTTGAGCAGTGCAATTAAATTTTTGTGCGCATTAATGCTGACACAAGAAGGATAAAAATCAGGAGCATAATAAATTTCATCGTTGGTACGTCGTAACTCTGCCACCTGGATAATGGAGTAGTTATGCGTATTTTCAATTTCGAACTCCCAAAATAATTTGACTACATAAAATAATGATCGTAGATGAGCTTGTGCACCCTGGTGGTAGTAATCGGGGAGTTCATCTCCTGCACTGTAACTAATATAACGAGTACCCACACTATTTAAGTTTTCCAAACTTTCGATTGTGGTTACATTAGCTACATTTTTCGAGAGTTCCTTAACACCAATGTATACTTTCAGCGAATTGGCGTTTGCTGGCCAATCTGATTTAAATGATCGGGGTAAAAATTTGGCATTGACATCAATCTCAACAAACTCCCCACTGGGTAAAAAAAATGACATTTTTTCTATATCGAAAATGCCGCTTTTAAATGCCTTGTCATTGATTTCCAACTCGGAAAATCCCCAAAAAAATGGGGTTATGTAGCGTAAAAATTGCGAATGAATATAATGCTGATTGAGTTCAGTATATTGAAAGTGTTGCGGTTGTAAAAAAAGTCCATGTTCCCAATCAATCGGCGTATTCCAAATCATATTTATTTATCCCAATATTTTTTTAAGGACACACGATTCTTTGTTTTCGTGATTACGGTCTTTCTTGAAGAGCTTTCAGTGTAGTTAATCGCTTGAGAGCCAAATTCTAGATAAATCCCAAGTCGTCCCATCTGTTTTGTTTTTTTCCAAAAAGTAAGCGGATTCCATTTATTAAAGACGGGGACTTCATAGATACGAACTACCCCGGCAGGGGTTAAATTGTAATATCCGGCGACAACGAGAACTTTTTTGGTCTCAGCCATACGTGCAATGGTAAAGGTTTGGGTCATTCCAGGTGCAATAAAAAAAGTGCGAATGTGTACTTTCTTGTTCGTTTGGGTGATGTTGTCCGCTTCCGTATCCGCATCAAGTAATTGACTAATTCCTTCGGCAGTAACTATTTGGTTTTGCACATCTTCTAATTTTTCAATCTGGACTACACTGAATTTTAAAGTATGTTTTTTATGATCATATTCATTTAAGTCTTTGCTGGCTACAGCACGAATAAGAATAGCATTATCTTGATAGCTGCTGGCTAACTGGGGCTCTTTTTCTTTCCCACCCGTTGTGCAGCCACCTATAATGAAGATTAAGAAGCAAAATATTATTCTTAGCATGACTTTAATTTTATTATCCTTAAACCTGAGCGTTAATTAGGGGCTTTGATCATTTATCGTTCCACGTCCTGTAACGTGTTCTGAGAACTCCCCACAAATTTTTTCACTCTACGTACCGCAATGAAGGCGGGACATAGTCCTTCTAAGGGAATGAATATTTATTCCATGGTATCAGAACCTTTAAGGAAAACAATAGAAGCCTAGTGTATCACCTTTCTTAAAGGCCAAAATTATAAATTGTAACCAGCAAATTTAACGCAAAATAAATCAATCGTTCCAATCGGATTACTTACTATTATTCCTTATAATTTATTGATAATATAATTTTTTTTTAAGGGTTACAGCAACATCCCTTGAAAAAAATGAATTAATTGGACACAAAAATTACGGACTGAATTATTAAGGGGATAAAGAAATTGTTAAGAAAAATAGATGGACTTTTGCTAATGGTTTCCTGTGTCACCGGCATGCTGTCTCCAGTGGCTTTTGCTAAGGCCCCCTCAGTAAAAAAGCATGCTGTATGGAAAGACCAGGCTGAGAAATCAATCAATTGGCACTCTCTGAATTGGCGGGCCGTTTTAACTCTTTCAGGAGCTGCAGCTTTCGGTGACAGGGTAGGGACTTCAGAATTTATTCCAATTGCCGATCCGCTTGAAGACGAGTTTTTCGATTACGCACCGCATAGTTCAGATCAATCCAAATTTTTATTCGGTGTCTTCATGGGGGCAGAATATTTATTAAATCCTTCTTGGAATTTGCAATCAGGGTTTAGTTATTATCAACCTGCATCGTTCCATGTTAACGGTACAGTCACCCAAGGTTTGGATGAGCTATCCGTTGATTCATTTCCCTATGAGTACGATATTCAGGTTCGACAAGTTTTGTTTGAAAACAAACTCTTGTACAACTTGCCGTTTCAACCAGTAGTGCTGCATCCCTATGTTTCCGGAGGGATAGGTGTGGGCATAAATTCATTTCAGGACTTTGAAGTGACGATTACTCCACCATTCACCACCTTTAGTAATCAATTTAGCGATGAGACTCTTACTAACTTTTCGTATCGGGTTGGTGCTGGTATTGACGTTGACGTGAATAACTGGGTCCGAGTGGGTGTGGGTTATCGATTTGCAGACTTTGGTAAAGTAAAGTCAGGAAATGCTTCCATAGATCAGGTCCCTACATTTAACACAATATCACAATCCCATTTCTATACGAATGAAGTGATGGGGCAATTAACCTTTATCATGTAAAAGGATGAACATGAAACGTTACTCTCTTAATTCAATTGGTTTAGCTATTTTTTTAAACTCAATGACTAGTTATGCGTTACCTTTTAATATCATTCCCCAAGGCAAGTTGCCAACGACGATTTTTAAGGGGGAAACAGCCAATGCTTCGTATACAGTGACAAATAATACGAGAGCGACCCGTGTCAATAATTTTGTTAAATCGCTGCCACCCAATGTGACACAAGTTACAGACCCCACCGATCCAACGGTGTGCGGCAGCACTTTTGACTTGGGACCAAATGGTTCTATTAATCAGAGTTGTACATTAAAACTTAAGGTATCGGGTGAGGTAAATCGCGCCGATCCCAATTCTCAGCATCATTTATTTATTTGTCTTCCTGGCGGTAAAACCTGCGCAGGTCCTACGCCAGAAAATTCATTAAATGTGACGGTGGATAGTAATGGACCGGGTCTCACTACGATTTCGTTAGCAGTTGGTGCTTACGGAACGAATACAACCGGAGCGCCGGTTGTTTATAAAAGTAGCGATAATGGGATGACCTGGCCTACAGCGGTGCTTCCATCAGTTTCTGGAATTTCGAGTTTTCAAACCTTCCTTTTTGGGGTTGGATGCACTGGAAAATTCTGTACCACTATCGGTAATTATTTTACCAATAATGGCGCGGTGCAACCAATAAGTTATTCGACTAAAGATGGGGGTTCGACCTGGTCTGCAGTTAATGTACTGTCAACTAATGGCATTCCGGCAATAAATAATTATAACCAAATTAATGCAGTAAGCTGTTCGGGTTCAAATTGCACTGCGGTAGGTTTTAGCGGTCCTACGAGTGGAGGTACTCCGTTGCCACTGACTTATTCTAGTACAGATTATGGTACCACGTGGTCACCGCCTAATTTGCTTTCTATTGCCGCACTTCCTCCAGCAAACCAAGGAGCAAGGTTAGGCTCTGTTAGTTGTTCTGGAACCAATTGTACTGCTGTTGGTTTTTATTATGATAGTTTAGGCCACCGGATACCTTTAAGTTATTACAGTACCAATAATGGTGTGACGTGGTCATCAGCAATCCTTCCATCGACTGCTGGGCTTCCCGCTGGGAATACAGGTGCAAAATTGAATGGTGTGAGTTGTGTTGGCAATAATTGCACTGCTGTTGGTGAAACAGATGGACCGACTGATGTACCTTTTAGCTATACAAGCACTGATGCGGGACATTCTTGGTCTGAAGCAACACTCCTCTCATTGAGTGGCCTGCCCGTCGGCAGTGAAGGGGTCGGCTTAAATGGCGTAAGCTGTACTGGCACCCAGTGCGTTGCGGTTGGTCTATATCGAGATTCTAGCTTCGCCGTAGTTGCACCAGTAAGCTATAACAGCTCAAATAATGGCGTAACCTGGTCAAGCATTGTGCTTCCTCCAACGAACAATTTCCCCTCAGGCTTTGGGCGAGGAGAGTTGTTCGGTGTGAGTTGCATAGGAACAAACTGTTCGGCCGTAGGTTCCTATTCGGACACAAACAATATTTCGCTTCCTTTAGCCTACTATAGCGCAGATAACGGGGTGACTTGGACTACTGCTTTACCCAGTATATCCTCGATTTCAGGTGCTCTATTCGCTGTTCTTTTTGGAGTAGGTGGCTCTGAGAGCGGAAATTTACAGACTTAATCCATTTACAACGTATATAGCCCGGATGAGGTGCGTTCTTCATCCGGGATTACCTATCGCTAGAAGTATTCTACATTTGAACCCATGTCATGAAATTATTTTAACCAGTAACGCACTTTAAACATCTCAATATCTTTCTGTGGGGATAACCAGCTGACAACGCCTAAAATACTCGTTGTCTCGTGTGCCAGTCGTATCGGTTTGAAACACCCTTTGTCCAAAATGACTTCAATAAAATAGGAGAAGGGCTCCTTTACATAGAGTTGGAGGAGTAATTTGAGTTGGTTGATGTGTTCCGTATGGATTAAAAATTTAGGAAATACATCAGCACTTAGTGGGCCTATAGAAATTAATAAACTATTGCTCGTCGATTTAAATTGGCTTCCCAGGTACGCTGTTTTACTTAAGTGATGATTCGCTTTACCTAAAAGGCAATATTGTTCCTCAGGTATATCTTGTATTGATCGGAAAAATGAAGAAATATTAATCGGTACCTTGAAATAATCATTTAATAAACTTTTTAGACTCCAAATGGATTTATTATCTGCAACCCAGTGGCTGGAATAGCGCAGCAAATAATTGTAATTCGGTATTTTGTCTCGCAGCTCTTTTCCTGCCATCCCGATAAACCCAAAAAGCGCTTCTCTATAAATGGGATCGTGATGTTCTGCAAATTGTTCAAATATCCTATTTTTCGACCATGCTTCAAAAAGGATCTTGTAAAGTCGCTTATGAAAGATATCGAGCAAACATTTTACCTCATCCGAATCCTGATCATTATCTTGGATAAGTTGCTCTGTATAAAATGTAGGAAGTGGAGAAGTTGTGCCGTATAAACTAAAAAAAGTGGCAATTAGAGTAAAATGATTGGTGTCAGTATGACGTCGAATCTCATGAATGTCGGTTTCAGGAAAGGCCAAAGTTAATAGGGGAATGATATCTAATTTCCCGTTTAAGCCCTCGTGTTGTGCTTCATAGTCTATGAGATGGCCAAGCAAACGAATTGCTTGATAAAAATTAAAACTTTTAGGTTGAGTTAATAGCTTTTCTAAGATATTAAGCTCGGATTGTTCAACCTCGGCTGCCATTTCCATACCTCTTTAGTTCGAGCATTTTGTAAATGTAAGAGAGTGAATGTATTGATGGGGGCATTGAGTCCGAAAAAAACATCCATCATGCAGCCAAATAAATACATATCTCCAATGCATTTAAAACAATCAGGGTCACAAATGAGCGTAATATGAGACCCTGCGATCATCTCTCCATAATAAAGACGACGCGCTTTATTCACAATGATATTTTCAATCCCTTTGACTCTGCTCATATTCAATTGATAGTTTTCTCCTTTTTCATAGAGATACAAATTAAAAATATGTCTGAGGCGATTTTTATCCAAGAGTTGCAGTAAATTCAGTGCCAATAATGACTGAAAATTCCATATTAAAGCCTTATCATAAGTTGGAATTAAAAAAGAAGAGGGAGGGATAAGATTTGTATAAGTCAGATTTTCAGGTGAGCTGTCAGTGGGTAGGGTAATATCGCCTTTATCTAATAGTCTGGGTAAAGCCCCATTGCTGCACATAAGTTCTATGGATAAGGTTTCATCGACAGGAAATCCTTTATCAAAATCGTAGAAGAAACTAATGTAGGTATTTCGTCCAGGTCCAGTGACCGAAGGCCGATGATGATAGGTATATTTATAGTTTAAATTCAATTCTTGGTTAAAGTTTAATAAGTGATCATACTCAATACGTTTTCGTTCTTGCTGGCGGTATCCGGTAACCTTCTTTACATCATATACAGCATAGTTTTCACCAAAATCATGATTGGGGATAATTTGATAATCGGGTTGCTTATGATCCAGATAAATAGGTTCAGCATGATGATCAAACAAATTAATGATAGGTACGGCATGCAATACCAATTGTAAATTATCTAAACCCTCCATCCATTGAGGCACTTCTTCCAATTCAAAATTGATTTTAAAATCAAAACCATCAGTATTCCTTTGCCATTTTTCCAAACCAACCAAACGAAGAAAAAGAAACTTATAGGGTTGATGGAGATACTCATATAAAACGCGATGAGGGTGATGAATGTTGGGGGGAAGCGGGTATAACACCTCCTCATTATCAAAGCCACACGGTTGCAACTGATCTGGAGTTAAAACCAGTTTTTCTTCTCCTGGTGCTTCAATAGTAATTCTGCTAACAAACCGTTGCAGTAGATAAAAGGTATTACATGCATCATGCAAATTTTGATTAATAAAAAAGCGTAATGAAGAGGCTTGCCAATTTTTTAAGGTGATGCCGCAAAGATGGCAATTGATTTCGAATTGACTCACTCCACGAATTGAATCTTGAAAGTGAATACTCGTAATAGTAACGGGCTCTACTTGTATGGGGGTTGTCGTACGAAAGATACATTTCATCTCATTAATTGGAATAGAGGCTAATTCAGTCCCTTCAGGGACAAAAAGCGGTTCACCTAAGTTACTTTTAGGAATAAACTGAATGACTGACGTACTCGGTACTGGTTTTGAATAAAGCGTAAAAAATAACTGGGTTAAGTCATCTACCATTCCAGGTAATTTTTCATCAATGACCATCTGTACTTGGCTCGTAAGAAAAGCAACGCCTTCCAACAATCGCTCGATATCGGGATCAGTACTTTGTTCCCTTAACAAAGGAGCGATTGCGGGATAATGCTCTGCATACTCTCGGGCTAGTTTCCGTATTTTATTTAATTCATTCTGGTAATAATCAATTATCATTTCTCTGCCTTAGAGCCTGTTCAAAGTCTCTTGTCTTGGCTGTAAAACACTGATGTTCCTGCATCCAGCGGCTCTATTGAAAATCGTAGGTCATTCCCGCGATGGCGGGAAAGACAAAAAACAGTTGGGTAATGTGCGTATCCCTCCAAACTATTTATTCAATAACGCCCCTCACGCGAACGACTTTGCAGCGGCTCTTAGAGTTACAACGTAACAAGCACGCGTCCTTTGGTTGTTAAAATAGTAGTAAAGTAAACGTTGAGGCTATCAAATGACTTATGTAATTTCGCAAAAATATTACAGGTAATAATTTGCTTACTTGGTTCAATAAAAATTTGAGATACCTGAACAGATTCCAAACGTGGTTCATAACGAAGAATGATTTCTTCCAAATGAGTTCTTAATTCTTCTTGATAAGCAAAAGAGTAATCCTCAACAAGTATGGGTAATTCAGATAATCCGTACTCCTTATCAATTGGGACGCTACCTTGTCTTGTGGATAAGATTTTTTCAACGTGATTGCGTATGGATTCAATCAGTATGGATGAATCTAATCTAGCGGATAAAAGAGATCCCTGACGAGCATAGCGACGAACTCGTTCCGTTAAACGCTCTTCTCTCATTAACCAACTCGCATTAATTTAGTTAAATCCCATCCAAATTCTTGATTGTTCTTCTTATCCATTACTTTATAAACTGTAGGGCGCATATCCACAATGAATAAAGGGCCTGCTGGATGAGAATACGCATAATCTACCTCCAGGATTTTGGCTTTCTCTAGAGTAATCTCAACTGCGGCTTCAACTTCTCCAGAAGCGCTAGAGCGTAGGCAATGGATAATGGCCGAATTGATGTCCTCGCCGGTAAAGATGCTTTGAGTATGTGGTACAACGCCTGCCTGATCCCACAATCCGGTGAGACGAAAATATTTGCAATCGGGAACGCCAATCAGTTGATTTTGCGCATCGAATGCTCGCGTGATGCGTTGTTTAAAATCAAGTAGCGTAACCCATCCTTCATATCCTTTTACAGTACTGCTGCCTTTAACGACTCCGGAGGCCTGAGTAGTAATTTTTGCCATCAGTTTATACTGAGTCCTTGCAATCTCAGAGTCTGGTAACATAGGTAATATGGCTATGTCATTTCCCTCACTTTCATTTGAAGCCACTTTTATTCTCCTTGCTTAAGATCGAGACTACCCGTTAATTGTAATGTGATGTAAGCACCCATGAATTTAAAATGAGGTCGAACAATTAAGACGCATTTATACCATCCAGGCTCACCAGGAACATCTTCTACATTCACTTTTGCAAGTCTCAATGGTTTTTTTGCTCTGACTTCGGGGACTGGATTATCCATATCAACCACATAGCCATTAATCCAAGTATTTAACTCACGTTCTATATCATCACGTTCTTTCGCTAGACCAATTTTTTCACGTTGTATCACTTTCAGATAATGAGCAAGTCTGCAAATGATAAACATATAAGGAAACTGAGTTCCTAATCTATAATTCGTTTGAGCTGTTTTACCTTCAGGGGTATCTGGAAAATGTTTCGCTTTTTGGATTGAGTTTGCTGAGAAAAACGCAGCATTATCTGCCCCTTTTCGCATCGTGAGTGGAATAAATCCTTGCTCCGACAATTCATATTCACGACGTTCGGAAATGAGTAATTCAGTCGGGATTTTTGTTTGAATTTCACCCATGGCCTCAAAAAAATAAGAAGGTAAGTTTTCAACTGCCCCACCGCCTTGAGGACCAATAATGTTGACGCACCAACGATATTTGGCAAAACTTTGAGACAAGCATCCAGCAAAAGCAAAAGCACTATTTCCCCATGAAAACGCATTTTCGCCAGAACTTACATCTTCCTCATAATTGAATGAACGAACCCCATAAGTGTCTTTACCGTAGGGCATTCGTAGCATAAAACGAGGTAAAACCAGGCCTATATATCGTGAATCTTCGGATTCCCGTAAACTGTGCCAAGGAATGTACACAGGGCTTTCAAATATTGCTTCGATGTCATTCAAATGAGGTAATTCAGACATGGATTTGATATTGAAAAACTCAGGACTCGCTGCGGCTATGAAAGGGACATGGGCCATCGCACAAACAGCCGCGATATTTCTGAGCAGCGTGACATCTTTATAACTTGGAGTAAATGAGTAATTACCAATGATGGCACCATAAGGCCTACCACCAAATTGACCGTATTCTTTGGTATAAACTTGTTTATACAAGCCTGATTTGGGTATTTCAGGTGCATCAATAAAGTCATCAAACAGTTCATCTTTTGATACATGAATGAATTCAATCAAACTGTTTTCACGGAAATCGGTACGGTCGACTAAATATTTTAAACTGCGCCATGCGGATTCGAGTTTTTGAAACTCAGAATTATGGAGGACTTCATCCATTTGTACCGACAGTTGCTTATCCAATATCGCAATCACGTCATCCACTAAAGCAGGGGTTACCGTTTCATCGGTGCGTTTGTTTTCAATAATATTATCAATAAAAGCAAGCAAACCTTTCTGGGTGAGGGCATATTGCTCTTCATCCTCAGTAATGTTGGTTCCTGCAAATAACTCCTGCAGCGCTATTTCTTCTTTTTTCTTAGCATTATCTTGTGCATCAGCCATGGCTGTCTCCTTGATCCTGCGGCTTTATTTTTGGGGGCTTATTTCTTGTCCTTAATTTCCTTGATGAGTGCCTCGCGTGCTGCAGAATCTTTAACAATAGCATCCAATCTGCGTCGAAACTCCGGAATATTTCCAAGTGGGCCCTTTAATGCTTTTAATGCTTCTCGTACCTCAAAGAGTTTTTGTAACTGTGGGACTTGATGTAAGATTCCATCAGGATCAAAGTCTCTCATTGTTTCAAATTTTAAATCAATGCTCACAGTATCGTCTTTGTTTTTACTAAAACGATTGGGTACGCGAAGGGATAATTTAATGTGGTGTTCTTTGAGCACGTCATTAAAATTGTCTTTGTTGATATTAACGGTGCGACGTTTTTCTAAAGGAGTGTTGTCTCCTCCTGGATAAAACTCTCCAAGAACGAGTTGACGTAAAGGAAGTTCAATCTCTTCCTCAACTCCCTCTATCAGCGCTTTATAAACAATATTAATACGTTCCTTTGGAGCGACAGATTGTTCCTTATTAGTCATTTTTTATCCTTAATAAACCGAATTCATTATAATAAAAAATCCTGTAATAATAAAAAATTAGCATATATTTCAAGATTTACAAAATTATTCCAGAAACAATTTTGTTTCTTTATCTCGAGGGGGGGCGGGTAAAACCCCATCGGAACGCAGAGCTAGGGTATGGAGAGTCTTCGCTGCACTTGGGAGCACAGGGTATAAAACCTTTCCTAAGTATTGGATTTACTCTTTTGATTCTTCAATATAACCTGGGGTATGAATTGTGGGGGCTAATACGTGGCCGGTATCGGCAAGTTCCACTCCCTTTCCGGCTTTTGCCAAAACAGGAGAAACCAGTGATTCATTGGCTTTACTCAGCTGATTGACCAAAGTTGCTCCAGCCTCCGCTGTGGCTTCCAATCCAGGAATCTCCTCTTTAGCGGCAACCCAGGCAGCCGCTGCCGATGCTCGGAGCGTTGCAGTTAAACCTGTAGCCATTACCAATTCCTCTTCAACAATAGCTTCAGCCAGTGCTGCGGCTGCTTCTGCTGCTTCCCCTGCTTCAGGACCGAGTTCTACCATGGGACCTCCAGACATCTCGCCTGATATATTGACAATGACGCTTGCCAAATTGATTGTTGGCGCCGCTAAGGTGATTGCCGTTTCAGCAACAAACTCAAGAGCGGGTGCTTGTAAGGTAATTGCACCATCGGTAATGGTAATCGAACTGGTCCCGACCGTCAGTGAAATGCTTTCCTCGGCTTCCAACATCACAACTGGGGCTGTTTTTAAACTCGTCGAACTGTCTTCTTCATAACGCCAGCCACTAGTAAGTTTCACCTGAAATCCAGAAGTTACATCGATGGTGGCACCGGTTCGTTCTATAAAATCAAGTCCCAAGACGGATTGGGCTCGGGCACCATAATACACATAATAAGCGGCCCCTTTATTCGAATAAGAAGTAACACCCCAGACATCCGTGAAGTTGTTACCGCCAATATTCTGCGCCTGATGTCCGGATATCTCACTGATAGAGTTTTTTTCAATCCGTTGATAGGCGTTACTTTTAGTATTGAGAAAAAAGCCTGCATCAAGTTGTGATTCAAATACATTATCAGTACCCAGAGTTAAGGTGGTTTCATTATGAGGTGTTGAGAGCTGTATCCCTTTAGTATCGCCATCCTGTTCATTGATGAAGAACAGATTTTCTTCTTTAGTATAAAGCCCCATATAATTTTGATTTTTTGAGGTAATCACATTTCGATGCGTGGAATTATTCACGGTACCCAATAGGATCGGTAGATCAGGATTACCAAATTGAAAACCGATGAGTACTTCATCGCCTTTACGAAGTGGCAGGCTAAATGCGTAATGGTCGCCAATATAGGATTCCATTTTGCGTACCCATCCAGAGCCTTTACCTGGCTTATCATTACTAATGGCAATTCGAAATTTGTAGAATCCTTTTTTACTGATTTGGACGGTATTATCGTCCCCCTCATGATCGACAAAACCGGGTAACATGCCATGGATGCGCGGCGTTCGATCTTGGATGGTTTGTCTGTAGGCAACGGATTTATTGATCGCTTTATACTCACATTTAAAATAATCTTCAGGGTGGTGTTCCTCGCCACTGTGAAGTGATGCAAAGGAGCGCTTTTGCGAGCCATGATAGGTACTTTCAACAATCAACATCGGAATGTTTAATGAAGCCACTTTGAAATTTTTATGGTGAATGATTGTTCCTGGATTAATGAAAGATCCTGAAGAAATTCCCGTTAAAATTTCTTTTTTCCATAGATAACTTTCGCTAATAAATTTCGCGAATTGCTGATTCTCCTGATTGCTTTTGATGTGTTCTGCCCAATACACTATTTCGCCGTGGCCCATTGCATCAATAATCGCTTTCGAAGAATAGGGCTTTGATGATTGCTCGGAGTTATATGCTTTGACGGTCACCTTTTGTGGCAGTGCCTGGGTAGTCAATTGAAAATTGTATACCAAATTTGCTGTAGGGTTATTTTGACTGGCCAGAGTATAAGACTGGTAATACATTTCATGGATGTCTTGATTATTCTTGAGAGTAGAATTGGCATCGGTTATGACTAATTTTTCCTCGTTCTTCTCTTGAGTAAAGTAATAAAATAATCCTTCAAGCTCCATCCAACGGGTAATGAAATCCCAATCCATTTCATTGTATTGAAAAATAAACTCTCTGGGTTTATGTTCCATGATTAAGTCGAGTTCAACTTGCGTTATTCCATTTTTATTCAATAGGTGTTTAATGACTTGAGGTATCGATTTATTAAGAAATACTTCTGTATTTCGGATGTGTTGTAGACGATGAACTTTAGGCATGAATTGAATTTTATAGCGGTAATGCTTATCGTAATTATCCAGTTGAGTAAACGAGACAACCTCGCCATTTAACGGAGTTGTTCCTCCGCCTTTTTTAGCAAATTGTAATTGTACTTTTTGGCTCATGACTTGTTGTGCGTGAATGGGGGTTTTGCTTACAAACTCAACGGTGAAGCAATATAACGAGGAAATAGCCAGGGTGCCTGAAAATTCGATGACAATGATTTCTGACGGAGCACCGCCTGGGATTTGTAATTTGGGCATCAATACCTTGGCTTGCATGAAGACTCCTGTGCCTCGATCGTTAAGGGGTACGAAAAACATCCTGTTCTAAAAAAGAATGAGGTTTTTGCACTCTAGATGGATGCATTGACAATAACGAAGGATTCTTATTCATGTCAAGGTAGTTAGATACCCCCGTCTTTTTCATGTAAGCTCATTGACAACCCATAGTACATCCCGCATATTGTCAGCAACGTTCGAAGTTGATGTTGCATTAGGACTACTCTTCAAAGATGAAGATATTTAAAGAGAAATCACATACCGTAATCACCTTCAATTACCGCCATCAGGGCAAATCAAAATTAGCCATTACGATTATGGCCATGTTTTCTTTCGCAAAACAAAATCAATTCCTTAGTTATGCTGATTTTTGGCGTGTGGCCAAAAAATCATTTAATTTTAAGGAAGGAGAATTTATTGATTTACATATGGCAAAGCAAAGGGCTGAGTTTTTGGTTAAAGGCTCCTGCTACAGCTATGATCGTGAAACCCGCCAAAGTTTTGTGACAGTGACTTTGGACAATCGGGAAAAACAACTCACGGTATGGGGTGACAGGCGATGGCTAAAGGATGAGGAACACTATCGTTTATCTCAAGCAGAGCAGTTCACAAAAATCCCGATTACTTTAAACAACGCTTACGGGGGAATGGAGCATGAACTTAATCCCGATGGGACGGGATGGGTAAAACACACAGAAACCATCTCCGAAATTAAGGTACCGAATGTGGAATTGCCAGGGCAATTGATAAAGCACCCCAATGATACTCCTGCACCTGCCTTATTAGTACCCTACTCGCCAACCTGCAGGTACCAACTGAGTAAATTCGGTACAATTGATGAAGAATGGTTACGCAATGAAAGTCCTTACTATCCTGCAGATATTGATTGGCTCTATTTTAATCTTGCCCCAGCAGATCAACAACGAGAGATTTTCTTTAAAGGGGATGAACGATTTTCCTGTATTCATATGCATCCTGAGAAAAAAAGCATCGAGGGTCAATTGCCAGGACTGCGTCTACGTTGTTTTTATAAACGGATTCATAGCACCGATCGCCTCAGTGAGCTTCAGGTGAATTTGGATACCATTTGGCTATTGCCCGATCAAGAAAAGGGAATACTCATTTGGCATGGCATTATCGATACCCAGGATATTGCTGCTAATGATATTGAGTTTATCTATAGTGTGAATGAAGTTTTGGCCGAAGCACCTAAGGATATCGATTATTATGCGACCCGGCGTAGCAAACCCAAAGAGGTAGTCCCTGAAAAACTACGCAGCAAGTCCAAAACGACCAATCAATCCGTATTAAGGGGATTGGGTTTTAATTTAGATGAAGCAGTCAATGAAATTGTAGAGCATGTATTTCCAGAAAGGAAAAAATATTTGGAGCAGAATACAGCGCTTCAGATATTTCAGGGAAAAACTCCGACAGAGTCGCTTTTGGCTATGGAGCAGTACTTTAAAAATCGCAACCAAGAATTTCCTTCCCCTGCCTCATTAAAAAATAAGCTCAGAGCAGAATTACACACTGAAAAAATACCTTATACAGGCAATAGGCAGGGGAGGCAATTTCTGGATTTTCTTAAAAAGCAGATCACGAACAGAACTTCTTCAAAATCCACACAATCTGAAGAGTTAGGCCGGTTTGAAAAGCTCGAACAACAGATTGAATATCTGGATCAAGTCAGTGCAATCACTCAATTTCGAACAGGGGCAGTTCGTACTTCAGCCTATTCACGTGAGGCAGTTGTTACAGGTCTAAAAGAGGGAAAAGATTTTTCTGGAGAAAATTTGGCAGGAATTGATTTATCGGATTTGGATTTATCAGGAATTAATTTATCAGGCTGTAATTTAAGCGCATGTAACTTGACACGCACGAGGTTAATCGAAGCCAATTTATCAATGGCCACATTATTCGATGCTCATTTATCTGAGACACAGCTGGTCCATGCCAATTTAACCAATGCACTAATTAAAAATTCTGGGTTGAATGGGACCAATTTTTCGGAAAGTTGTCTGCAGCATGCATCGATTGAGGACTGTTCTGGTGAAAAGATGAATTTCGCTAACGCTATTTTAAATCGAGTGCATTTTAAGAAATGCCACTTTCATGAAGGGCACTTTGTTGGCATAAAAGCTAATTTTCTTGATATGGTAGACTGCACGTTTGAGGGGAGTGATTTTACTGAAGCGAGAATGCAATTTGCGAGTGTTCATCAAGGCGATTGGCGCACGATTAATTTCTCGAAAGCGGATTTGTCGCATGCGCATTTTGTAGGCATTCAATTATCGGTTGTAGTCGGGAATCATCTAATCGCCCCTCATCTTTCACTGACTGATTGTACTATTGAACATCTTGTTTTAGATAAGAGTCAGTGTGAGCGCCTTAGTTGTAAAGGGTCAACTATCTCTGAGAGTACTTTTTCGAATAGTGAGTTAACCCGACTCAATTTACAGAACGCCAAGGTAGCGCAAAGCCATTTTATCCAATGCAATTTGACTCATCTACGTGGCAATAAGCAAACCAAAATATCATTGAGTCATTTTGAGCAATGCAATTTGAGCAATTCGGCCTTACTCGGTGGTCACTATGAAGGCCTTACGGTGACCGATTCCAGCTTGGATGCATCTCAGGTAGTGCACAGCACCTGGAAAACCGCCATTTTCCGCAAATGCAGCGCAAAAAAATTCAGGTTTGTGAATTCAACCATTGATGCATGTTCTTTTCAGGACATCAATTTTTTTCAGGGTATATTCCATAGTTCAACTTTTGAAACAACGACATTCAATCATTGTAATTTATACAGTATCGCGTTCACTGGTTGCCAACGGAAGGAAGTCACTATCGATGATTGCCTTGTGAAAAAATTGACTTTAAATCAGGAGGAACAACCTTCATGAATGCTGAAGAATTGGCAACCAAGCTGGCGCAAAGGAAAATCATCCAAAACGTTGCCTTCGACTCTATGACCATTGAAGGAATTGAGGTGCTGCGTGCAGTATTTGTGGCAGTTGATTTTAAGAATGTGGTGTTTAAGGAGGTGAAGTTTATGGCCTCTGTCTTTGAAAAATGCCGTTTTGAACACGTTACATTTGAAGCATGCACTATGCAGTTGTGTACGGTTACTTCTTGTACCATAAACCATTTAACCAGTAAGCAAACCAATTGGAGTTCTTCTCTGTTTCGATTAAATGAAGGCTCCATTTATCTGCATGCAACCGAATCTAATTTTTCGAATAGCAAATTGCTTGGACATAATTTGCAAAAGAGCCATTTTAAAAATTGCACCTTAAATCAAACGAATTTTTCAAAATGTGACTTGTCTGAGTCCGTTTTTATGAATTCTACCATGGAAAAATGTACTGCAAAAAACGCACGCTTTGTTTCGGTTTTATTTGATACCGTTAATTTAACGGCAGCAAATTTTGAGGCCAGTGAGTTTAGTAAAATTAAGTTCACTCACTGCAATCTTTTTAGAAGTTTGTTTATTGCAGCGAAGATTTCTGAGTCTGATTTTTCTGTCGCTTCAGGAATAAAACAGCTCAATTTATTTAAAGCAACTATTAATCAAACCACGTTTAAGGGATTGGACTTCGCACCCGCTGTTTTACAGAAAACCCAATTAAATGGGGTTGATTTTTCCGATTGTCACCTCAATCAATGCAATTTGAGTCAGTCCCAAATAAGTCATTGTCTTTTTGTTGCTGCCGATTTAACTCAGTCTTTGATTGAAGAGTCCGACATTCAGAATTCTTCATTCACTAAGGCGGTACTCAATTACGCTCGCTTCAATAACAGCCATTTAACGGCTTGCGACTTCTCTGAATCAAAATTAAACCTTGCTTCTTTACACCAGATCACTGAAGAGCAGGTCAATTGGGCGTATGCAGAACGCGATACGGTATTGAAAACAAATCCCGAATTATTGGAAGCAGAACAGTGGTCATAGAAATAAAAGGAGTCCATCATGCTTGAACCTGAATTAACAATTACTGGCACTCAGGGTGAATTAGTGAAAGGGAAAATTAAATTTTTTTCAGACGATGAATATCATATCCTGATTCAAGGTCATTTAGTGAATGCTCAACCTGCATTTTCATGCGTTATCACCCCTATAGTTGATGATGAAGTGTTGTTGTTCAAAGAGGCAAATAACTATTATATTTTGTCGATTATCCATCGTCCAAAACCCGCTCCTGTGACCATGAAACTAGGGGAGCACGTGAGTCTTATTGGCGAGCATCATGATTTGAAATTGAATGCGCCTCATATTCATCTGGTTGCTCAAGAAAGCATAAATTTAAGTTCGTCCACCCAAAATATTGATTGCAACCAAGGGGCATTCTCAATAAAAAATGCTTCATTTAACGGGGATGTACTTAACTTTTCCTATCAATCATTAAACCTGATGTGTCAGTACATTCAAACGATTAGTGACACAATTAATACGCAAGCAATACGTCTCTATCAGCAAATCAATGAACTCGAGCATCAATTAGTAGGTCACTTACGAAGTATTGTACAACACAGCTATCGGATTGATTGTGAGGAAATGGAAATTTATGCTCAGGGTGATGCAAAGATTGCGGCGAAACAAGTTCAGTTAGGATAAATAAAATGACAATGGCGTGTATGATAGGTGGCGAGGTGATGACTCCGGGCCCCATTGATGTATGCAAAATGCCCCCGCGCGGAACGCCTAACCCGTTTATGAATATTGGTACCTGGCTGATGTGTGTTGATTTCGTGCCCACGGTTTTAATCAACGCATCCCCAAGCTGTAATACAGGAACTATTATTCCTGAGTCGAATGGAGATCAAGCGGGGACCATGGGAGGCGTTCTTTCAGGAACATTTATGGCTTTAGTGACCCCATTAACGGGTGCCTTTAATGTACTTTTAGATGGCTTACCCGCAAATAATCTAGGGATGACGGACACTTTTTCAAATGATACAAACACCATGGGCATTTATTCAGTGCCCTCACAAACAGACGTTATTGCGCTGTAAATAGGGGGCCTGGGTTGGGCGTAAGCCGTACCTCGCTGGGTTATTAACAGGATTAAAGTTCAACCAGCCGCTTGCCCTGAGCTTAGCCCGCCTTTGATTAATCTCACTACGGTCTGATTGCTTTATAAGTGAGGTTTAATTTGGTCATATACGGAAGCTTCTATCCCAATATGGAAAAAGCCGTCGAAAGCATGTAAGGGTACGTCCATTACTTGCGCAAAAGTATGATAGATAGAATTACTATTAATAGTGGCAGATAAAGGAATAGTGAATCCAGCGAATGGATAATCAAGATCCAAGTCGTTAATTGCCTTCACCGCGTTTATTGCGCGTAACCAATGGTGCACACAATCCTCTTTTTGATACATGGTGAAGTAGGCATGAATAGGCAGTGCAAAAGAACTGAGTGGTAAACCATGTTGATGCGCGAACCGGGGATCATAAGTAAGGCCAAATGCCCTTAAACTATGGTCTCTGCGGTAGCCAATAGGGACAATGCATCCAGTACTTCGTGACATAGCAAGGCCATGCAATTGGGCGATTACCGTATTTCGCTCCAGATCTCTTAAAATCCAAAAGTCATGCACAAAACGATTCAAATAAGGAATGGGTAAACGAAACATAGCCGCTTGAATGCAATAGGTCATAAAAATCTCCCGTTCGGTCCTGTCCCTGATTGAATTTCCTAATCTTTTTTTTCGTTATCCCTCATATATTGAGTATAGGAGCTATTTCGTATTGGGTAACAGTCCTGTTTTGTGAAGTATGAACTTAAGAAAGCGTTAAGGATTAATGTGCTAAAATTGTACAATCCAACCAATATTAGATAATTGAAATGGCAAGTCCTCTGTCCAGGCTATCTGGATTCAATAAAGATGTGCGTTTACGATTGAAGAACGCAATACGTAGCATTCTAAGCTTAGATGAAGAATATATCAGCTACGATTGCTATAACGCATTTGATATTTTAAAAAAGGCTGTCTGGCAAGCAGAAATTGTTAGCCGGCGTACTGATATAAAACATTCTGTTTTAGATTTTCTCACCGACGACGACTTATTTAGAGTAATTGCGGAATTTGAAAAATCACTTCCCAAGGTTTTGGCAGAGATCGAAGAAATGAAGGCGAAGGTGGTGGCTCTTAAGCCGCTAGAACAACAAAATCAAGAAATAAAAAATAGGAAGACAGAGGCCGATCGAACAATTGATAGTAAGCAAAGAATATTGGATAAGACCCCCATTCCTAAGGAACCTGGAGGCTGGAGTAAGTTTATTGCCGATAAGAGCCCTGGACCATTTAAGAGTCTATTCTTATTACTTGTACCCCAAAAATCAATCGAGGCGGCGCAAAAACTATGTGATGACTATGAATTGGCATCGCAGACTCGGGAAAGATTAGTTGTTGAAATCGAAACCTTAAGAAGGGAGAATACAACGTTAAAGACTGATTTGGATTCAAAAGACGAGCAAATTAAGGGGCTCAAATCGACGCAACAATTTCTTAATCAATCCGAAAAAAACCTAACAACTTTGCAAGAAAATCTTAAGGTACTCAAAGAAAATGCTGCTATTCTAATACCTTCTGAACAACAAGAGCATATGGCTCAAACTCTAGCGCAGAAACAAAATGAGGAGGACGATGATTTGCAGTTTTCCATGGAGATGTAACTCATTGGTCACAAGCCAATGAGAACCCTGAGATTAAACTTGTGACGTTTTCGTTGGGTCGATTAACTGCAAAACAGGACTTGCTTTCAGGATAACAGTTAAAACAACCCCATTATTAACATAAGCTATGCCTTGCCCCTAAATCTACTGATGGAATACTTGTATGGTGTTGTTTTTTCGTATTGAACAGCCCATGAGACCTTAATGATGCGCTAACCTCAATATTTTGATTCACCTCAGTGTGGCCTTCAATTGCTATACGATGATCAACGGGTAAGCGGTGATTATTTTCTGCGTTGTTATTATCCTCTCCTGGATTGCTGATAATCTCAATATCCGTTTCGGAATGATTATCAAACTCTGCAAAGGGACCAAACTCTGAATCGCTGGGAGTCCCTGAATGATTATCCAGTTCATGGTCTATTTTTTTCTGAGCATTGGTTTGACTTCGCACTTGTTCACGCAAGTATTCAGCCACTTCAGTTTGATTGCTTGCCGTTGCTTTATTAACAGCTATTTTTAATGATTTCTTTTCCGGTGAATGGGTTGAACGTTCACATAAATAACGAACAATATCGGGTTTTTTATGTGTTACTGCTAAAATTAATGCCTTCTCAACAGTACGTTGGTTGAGCGCGCTCATTTCATAAGTACAGATACATTCAACACTATCCAGTTTTCCCATTTTCACTGCGAGCAAAAATGACTCTCTTATAGCCTGGTTACTTGGAGCATGCTGAGGTGAACGACATAATGCAATAAATAGTTCTACCTGGTCATTTTTCACAGTCTCCAGCAATGCTTGATTGACACCGTGCTGGGTCGGCTGATTTGGGGTAGTCATGGAGCAAAAAAATTGAACAGGTTCTCGTTTTCCTGCTTTTGCTGCCGCTACCAGCCCATGGTTTATTGAAGATTGGTTTGGTGGGTTAGGGGATAAATGACATAAATGACTGATAATGTCCATATGCCCGTAGATACTTGCTTGTGCTAAGGCTTCTCCAAGTAGTGCTGGGTGTAAGTGTTTAGGAGACTCACAAAGGCTTTGAACCACGGCTAAATTACCATCTTGGCACGCTTTTATAAATAGGCGCTGAATGGTCTGCGCCCGAGGGGAATTAGTTGATAAAAGGCAAAGTTTTTTCATAGCCTCCAGCTGCATGGTATTTGCGGCGTGGGTCAATGCTTTTTCAATTGCCACAAGGGATGGGGGGTTGTCCTCTGATTGAGCAATAAATAGGGCGATATCCCAATGCCCTAGTTCAATCGCTGCCTGAAACAGCTTATTAATCCCTGATTGTTTGGGCATATTATCCGCAGAATCATAAAACAATTGAATAATACCCAGTTGATCATAGGTAATTGCCGCATTGAGAATCTGCATCAGTTCCGTTGAGGATGGCTCATAATCATAGCTGTTTAAAAGATACTTGATAACCTCTAACTGGCCTTGTTCTGCTGCCAGGAAAATTATTTTTTCGAGCTCAGCTGAGCTCAATTGTGTTTTATTGTTTCGACAAAGATGATCTACAACGCGCCATTGATTTGATCTTGCCGCAGTTCTTATCGCTTGATTCAATGCGTTGGGGGCAATTTGATCTTCTAAAAGAGCAATTAAACCCAAATTGCCATGTTGTGCCGCTTTGATAAAAATTGTTTTGCCTTCATATTCTTTTGCTGCCCAATTAAGTCGTCGTATCGGCTCATCTTCTAAATGTTTAAGAATTTGTTTTCTGATGAACTCATCATCGATGACGGCAAGAATTTCAATCAAAACCCGTTCGTACTCACTGACTTCATCAGCAACTACCGGACTTAAAGACAGGGCATCGATAAAGGCATTTAAATCAAAATGTTGCCCGTGACAAAGGAAGGCGGCTTGAGCTACTTTTGCTTGCAAAGCATATTTGTTATCGAGTTCGTACTTTGCTTGTGGTTTGATTAAATCCAATACGCTCAGTTTGCGAGTTGCATGAAGCCAGGTATCTTCGATGAGATGATAATTGTGACTACTCCATGCAGATTGGCTCGTTTGCGCGATAATGCACGAATTCAGGTGTTGCTTTATGGCTTCACTTTTTTGGTCGATGATTCGCCCGCAATCTGGGTATTTTCTTAACCGGCGCAGTAATTTTTCGTCCTCCAGCAGCATCGGATGGAGCGCAAGGTTATCGAGAATTGCCTCAAATACACGTTGAGTCACTGGATTTTTTTCCTTAGACAACATCGAAAATAAGGCCATCAACTGAAAAATAATTTCGGGATCCGAGGTATGTTCCTCGGTGATTTGTTGAATGAAGCGAGTCACATGTTCTTCATTGATATGCTCTAAAAGCTTCGGTTTATAGGGTAATAGATAAAATACTGCACCTTCATTATTGGATAAAAGTTGTTGTGCGCTATCATCATCGATTAAATGAGCTAAGTGTTCCAAGGTTTGAGGAGAATATTCCCGAGCAACAATCGGAATAATGATAGGTAACTCATGCGCAATAACTTCAGGTTGATTTAAGGTATGGTTTAAGGTGTGTAACCATTTTGAATTTTTTTGTTCCTCTGAAGTGATTGCCGCGATCAGAAATTGTTGGCCAAAGAGTTTGTGTAACGCTAAAAAATTGGTTGGTTTTAAGGAAAATTGCAACGGGGAATCTGTTCGAGGAATATCCTTTAATTCATTCTTGCTCAAAGTTCCGTCGAGTGCATAGTGCTGAAATGCTGGCTCATCGCTTCGTGTTTGTTTCGCTGCTTCCAGGAGGGGCTTGGTTTCCGGAAAGTGATTGAGTAGAGCAAATAAGTGAAAAATTTCATTGTCTTCCGAGTACAAAGTAAATAAATGGTATTTGAGAAAGTCATGAAATAAATAGGTTTGCAGAATTTGTTTCGTGGTGACATTACGCTGTAAAAGCCAGAGTATTAATGCAGCAAACAATTCGGGTTCGCTGACCCATTCTCGACATAATCCAATGATTCCTAGTGGATTTTTTTGATTGGCTAATTGTTCGGTTAAACGAATTAAATGGTTTTCAACTCGTTTAATTGCCTCCTTATGTTTTAGTTCATGCAACTCAAGCACAACACGTTTTTGAATTTCTGGATGATTTTTAAATAAAGCTTCATTGCCTTGATAAAAAGACAGGAGTTTGTTTTTATTTGTCTTCAATAAGGCAAAAAATAATTCATTCCATCGAGCGCCCAGATACGGCATTTCCGGTTGAGATTTAGATAATAGGTATTTCAACGTGATTAAAAATATAGAACTTGCCGAATCTTCAACAAATTTTTGACTGCAAAATTCAAGATAATCCATAAACACTTGGTGTTGTTCTAATTGGTCTATGAGCTCATCTGTTTTTTGTTTATTTAATTTGGCAATGCGTACCTCAGCCAAAAGTCTTCGGTGTGTTGTTTTTGCTTGGATTTGTTCTGATTCGAGAAGATCTCTGGAAAGGTAGTGATCGGAAAGATGAAGTAATTCTTCATTGGCATGAAGCCAGTTAAATAGCTCATTAATGATCATCTTTTGGCTCGAGCGGGTAAAGTTGGTATAAGATGTACTACAAATGAGCTCTAGTCAAGATATTATTTGGGCTTTAAGATGATAATTTGGGCTTGGTGTTGCCTAAATATATGCTTTACCTAAAATGAATATAAACAGGAATTAAATTGACCAAAATAAAATAAGCATTGAGCAAATAGAGGGGGGTTAAATATTCTGAAGATCAATGGAACATCTTTCATCAGATCCTAACTCAGTAGAGAGGCCTACAGCACTCGCCGGACCAAAGGGGAACAGGAAGGTCTGCTGCATGAAGGTCTTCTCAATCTAAATATCTAAAGTAAATTATGGGCTTGTGAGTCTAGTGGAAATAAAAAAATTAAGTCTGATTAATGGGCATAATCAGACTTCTATGCAGACTAATACGAGGAGAGTCACCACATCCTTGTGGTATAGCTTCTTCCATGATGCTATAAATTCCCTGTAAGACATCCACTGTCATTCCTCGTTGATTTTAAGCATAACAAACTGTCCTCAATTATCATCGCTTTTTTATCTCATATTCGTGTAAGAAATTTCTCAAAGTGAAAGGACAACAAATCCTTATCAATTTTTAAAATTGAGATAAAATCTGCGAAGCTAACTCCATTGTTCAATTGCCGCAAACGGTACAAATACTTTCAGGCTTCCCCAGGAATTACTCCAGAATACATCACCATCAGTTCCGTCGCCATCCGAGTATCCCCACACCCATAAGTTATACAAACGATCACTCGTTGCTTGAAAATAAAGTGTACTTTGGGCTACGGGAAATAATTCGTCGTCATCTGAGTTGGAGTGATCTTCAGACCAACCGGTTCCATCACTCCATAGTTGAAAGCGGGGATCTTGTTCAATCCGAACATCATTACCATTAAAATCAAAACTAATGATCCGAATTGCAAGATAGCCATCACTATGTGCAGTAGGGCCCAAATTGGACCAATCGTGCCATGCAAAACTGTATTTTATAAAGGGCGAAAAACGAACCCAGGTACTCTCTGCAATTGGTCTAAAAAATATCCCCACACCGGAAGCGCCCAATGCGGTCCCCCCACTGAAAACACTGTAGTCAGCGATAAAGCGACCATCTGCCTTAGATGCCTCTGCTTGGCCTCCTGTATTATCATGAACTAAGGAGTCAAAGGTCCATTCAAAATCATAAGGAGGGGCGGTCACAATAAGCAATGAGCCACTTTTTATTTTGGGTTTTATTTTAGGATAGGTGGGTAAAACTAATTTAGTCTTTGAATGCTCGGATATTTTCCGCAATTCCTTGAGACTTTTTTGTGCCTCTTTATCTTCATAAATGAGTTTCGCTAAAGGGTTAAAAATGGTGGTATAATGCTTTAATTTTTCCGCATTGATCGACTCACGTAAGTCCATCTTTTTTTTGAGCTCTTGCTCTATGTAATCCATTCCTTTTAAAGCAATATTTTGTGAAAAAGGTTTGCCATTAATAGCAACAATCCGCTGGCGTGTATCATCATGATTTCTATCGTCCATGGCTCTCTCCTTGAACTGGTAACTCCTTCCTAGGAGTTGCATTTCCTCCTCTTTTTTGTCATTAAACAATCCTTATTGACTGATATTTCGACAATAAGTATAGCATATTTTTCAGTGCTTACTGAGTTGAAAGCGATTGCACTAATCAGGATCTATTCGTTTTTCTGTACTACTCATCATGTAAATTTTAGATTTTTTTCCATTTCGGTTTGTTCCAATTGATCAATAGGAAAATTGATGGTCCAAGGCTTTATGGGTTGTGGTAATATGGTTTCTGTGCAGTAACTTTCCAAATCTTCAGCGGAAATATGGTCAATATTGAATTCGTCAACCAGGAGTTGATGTGCCTCTTCAAAATCAGTCACTATTTTTTGAATGGAATCATTTCCTTCGCTTTTAGAGAATTTCAAGTGTTTCGATTGGGCATCCCAAGCTAATGATTTACGACCCTGTTCGGTTATGATGCCAATTACAGTTTTAGAATCGCGTATTCCAATGGCTAAGGGATAACGCTCCAGTTTGAGTAAATTCAGGGCTGCTTTTTCTTGACTGATAGGGCATAAATTAGTCTGCATTAAGCGAAGCCATCCCTGCCTTGTCTTTTTTTCGAGCACATAAACGTTATCAATCGAGTGAAACTTGAATTCATCCTCATTTTGAGTAATCGGCTCATTTGTTCCTGTAATCCGTATCGGAAATCGAGGTGCCGAAGAACCGAGGCCCGGATCTAAAAGGAATTTTTGTTCATCAATTTGTACCATTAAAATCAGATGCGTGAGAGGAAGCTGAAGTATTTCGGGTGAATTGACCGCCGCCCCCATAAGGACGCGTGCAGCACAAAATGAAACAGCATACCCTAGTTGTGATAATGCATCAAATAATAAGGCGGCTGATTGAAAACAATAGCCACCATGTTCTGCGGTAAGTAAATTCTTATAGCTAAAAAAAGATAATGAATCTCTATAGACAGGGTGCTGCCGGGAAATTTTCCTTAATTCAAAATTTGAATAGGGAAAGGTTTGAACATGCGCAAAATAGATGGCGTTTAAATAATTGATTTTCTCCTCACTTGAGGTTTTATCAGGTAAGGGCACAATTTTTATTGCTTGCAGATACTGTTTTAAGTTTATTTTCATGGTGGCTATTCAACCTATTTGTTTCATGATAACGGTACTTAATATTTTGGTTTAATTCCAGTAGGGTAATGCACTACAGCGAAGAAATTTATAACCATCCTCCACTCGGGGAACATTGTGTTCCCTCTCTGTCATCCCCGTACAATGAGCGCTCTCCTCATGGTGATAGGTGCTATTCCATGGAGAGGCCTGGCTATGCTTATGGTGACGGGGCGGGTAAGTATAAGCGCTTTTCACTTTAAAAATTCCCTTACCCGCTTGCAGGAGAAGGGCAGGAATTGAAGGCATCGCTTATCTTCGCTGGTGATCCACATGGACTTCACGCACTAGGGCGAGCCATGCTTTCGCAGCTTCAGAAAGATAAGCGTTTCTGCGCCATGTCATTGCCATATTCCATTGAAGTTCCTTTTCTTTAAGTAAAAGAGAATGAATTTGGATGTGTTGCCTTTGCATCGCAATCATTCGTGGCAAAAACGTAACCCCAAGGCCTGCAGAAACCAGTTCTAACATAAAATCTATTTGACTGCTTTGTGCCACTATTTTGGGCTCGAAACCTATTTGGTGGCTCGCATCCATAATCATTCGATGTAAAGCAAAGCCACTCCCGAAAAGAATAAAAGGAATCTCTTTCAGCTCCGATAAAGAAACGGAATGTTTCGTTGCCAAGGGATGGTTTGATGCTAAGAGCGCCACCAACGGTTCAGAGCGGATTGGTTGACAATCAAACTCTTCAGGAATTGGTAATAAGGTCCCGGCGAAGTCGATGTCTCCTGCCCGCAAACATTCTGCGAGCTTATCACTTCCATGTTCGATGAGCTCCACCTCAATACCTGGATAGAGCTGATTATAACGAGCAAAAAGGGGGGCAAAAAGGGTGCTGCTTCCTACAGGAGAAATACCGAGGCGTAATCGTCCTTGCTTTAAGCCCCGTATCTCATCAAGTTCTTTCAGAAGATCATCCCGCTCGGCAATCAGTTTGAGGCCTCGGTGATAAACAATTTCGCCCGCTTTTGTAGCTACATTACGTTTCTTAAATCGCTCGATGAGGGGAAAACCCAATTCATCCTCAAGCTGTTTTATTGCTTTACTCACGGTGGACTGGGTTGTGAAAAGAATTTCGGCTGCTTTGGAAAAACTCCCTTGGCGTACAACCTCGATAAATGTATGAAGCGGTTTAAATTCCATAAGTATTCCAAAATAGAATGAATACAAGTCTATAAATTCATTTTATTCATAATGAATAAAGATGTACACTTATTTGAAAGAATAATGATCATAACGGATGAATATATGGCATTAAAATGGGTGAAAAAGCCCCTATTTCAAGTTGGACTGGTTTGCCTATTTTGGCTGACCAGCGATCTGGTTGTTAAGCTTACCAAACTGCCTGTGCCTGCAGGAATCCTGGGCTTAGGTGTGGTTTTGCTTCTTTTGATGACCAAATGCATGAGATTAGACAGTATAAAGCGCGGCACTGAACTACTCCTTGGAGATATGCTGCTTTTCTTTGTTCCAGCGGTGCTTGCAGTCCTCGAGCATCATGAGTTTTTGAGTGTCCTGGGTCTTAAAATTCTGTTTGTGATTGTGTTAAGTACACTTTTGGTGATGTTAGTTACCGCGGTGGTTGTCGATTGCTGTTATCGTTGGAGAATTGCTCATGTTCAGTCGTCTACTGGCTAACTCAGCGACACATACGGTCTTTTGGTCATTTATAACCATAAGCCTGTACTTCATTGTCAAACAATTGTATCGCCGGTGGTCCTTTTGGTGGCTGATGCCGCTTATTCTCACCCCCCTTCTAATAGCCTTGATGATTCATCTATTGCAGGTCAGTTACCAGGATTATTTTCGAGGAACACAATGGCTGGTCTTATTACTTGGACCAGCTACTGTCGCCTTTGCTATTCCTATATATGAACAACGTGCGCTGATTCGTAAACACTGGCCCGTGCTGTTCATTGGGGTCATTACTGGAAGTTTAACCGCCATACTCTCAAGTTGGGCATTAGCTGTTCTGTTAGGCCTTGATGAAAATGTACGCCTAAGCTTGTTACCGCGCTCGATTAGTACACCATTCGCCATGGAAGTCTCTCGTGTCATTGGCGGCACACCGGATCTGACCGCCATTTTTGTTATTATTACGGGCATCTTGGGAGCAGTTATTGGTGAGCTGATTCTCATGTATGTATCGTTCAATTCATCCCTTGCACGAGGTACTTTTTTAGGTGTAGGCGCCCATGCAGCAGGAACGGCCCAGGCGCGTAAAATAGGGCAAACCGAAGGAACAATTGCCAGCTTGGCGATGATCTTGGTTGGTCTTGTAAATGTAATTCTGCTTCCTCTAATCAGCCATTTTCTGAAATAACCATGCTACTTTCTGGCCGAATCTCAAGTCATCCCGAGCCTCAGCGGTATTCCCAAGCCTACTTCTGTGCCACAGCGCGGAGATCCCCGGTACTTGAGAGGACGTGTAACGAATTATGAACCAACATTAAATTTCAGTTGTTAATCACTCCTTAAGCTTAGTTGTTTTAAACTGATAAAAAGCGAAAGAGGAGACTACCATGTCAAACAAAAAATTTACTGAACGTTTGAACCAGGAGCTCGATGAGCTTGGTGTTCCTGAGTTAATGACTGAGCGGGTACAAGTATGCTCCAAATTATTCCAATTACCTAAATTTAAAATTGAAGCGCTCTTGCACGGTGTTGTTGCTTTAGATGACGAATCCATGCAAAAAATTGCCGATGAACTTGAAGTCAGTGCGGATTGGTTGTTTGGTGACACTAAAGGAAAAACAAAGCTTCACTAGTTAGTTATACAATGCCGGAATCTTCGGACCCTGTTCCACCTTACTTCGAGGACAACAAGGGAGCTCCCTGTGGCAAGACAATACCACAATTAGGAGGTTGCTTGTTGCACTCGGATGATGGAGGCAGTGGTTCGAAGACAAATTTTCAGGCTAATAAGGTCGGTTTTTATAATTAATCAACACTTGCCTTATGGACCATTTGCTCCACTTCTTTGTCCAGTTCAGCTTGTGCCAATGAAATAATGCCATCCAATGAACGTGAAATCTCACCTTGAGTAAATGGGTTAAATGAATTGGTAGTATAGGCAGAATACAACATGGCTAGGGGAAATAAAACTGAGAATAGCACTTGCCTTACTGATTCACAAAAATAAGCGGCTGTATCTAAGAAAAATTCAGGGCCTCCACAATATTCAGAATGAGATAAATAATAAGGGATCGCACACAGGGTACCGACCAACAACATGAGGGGGGCATGAACTATTCCAACCAGACCTTTGCAAAAATCAAAGAAGAGATTGCCTTGTTTCCAAGAGTCTGCTTCAATTTTTATGGTCTCATGGGCACTTCGTACTGAAGTAACGACAGTTATTCTTCTTTTAATTTTTTTGGCGTCATCAATAATGGACTGGTAATCTGGTTGAGATTGGCTTAACTTTTTATTTATTTCTTGCACCCCTTGATAGAGATCTTTATAAAACTCATATTGCATCATCGCATTAATTGCCCTCAATGCAGGAACTTCGTCAGCATCTGTTAAGGCTATCAGATCCCAAGAAAAATGTTCTTTTCCCCGAAAAAAAGTCCAGGTGTTGAAAATTTTATTAGGATCAACCATTTCTTTTAGGTGCGTCGGTTTAGGTATTAATGCGGCAGAAGTAGCTTTTCCGAGACAATATGCCCATTTCTTTCGGCAAGTTTCATTAAGAGTCGATTCTAAATGTAATGTAATACGATTGATTTTAGGTTGAGAAAAGAACAACTTGTGACCTCAGGTAGGATAAAAAAAGTGCTTAATTTTATTGGGGGTATAGTAACAGATCAATGAAAATAAGTCTTAACAAGAGAAGAAGTATGGCTATTGCAATCAGGTTAAGGATAATTTCTTAACCTGAACCAATCTGTTTTGTTTGTTATTGTAAGATTCGGTGGAACGTGTTGACTCCGTGATTGATTACATCAACACCATTAGCAACTCTGGGAATTGTAGAATTGGGTGAGAAAAATCCGAGTCCCGCTTGAATTCCTCGAACGATGTTGGCACCTGCAGCCCAATTATTCAATGTATTAGGGGCAATTGCTTCGAATGCATGAATTGCAACATCCGGAAGATACTCGATTACTGCCGCTTCTGGATTATTGATGTATTGATACATAACAAGCCCAGCTACCAATGCATTGTAGCCTCGATACACCGTGCTCCAGCTTAACAGGTTATACATAGTCACCGATTTTTGGGGTGTTGCAGATTGTTTTTCATAAGCCATGTTCACTACTCCTTATTATTGTAAATTATAGAAATCCTTTTATCGTGCCACATTATAAATTAAGTTTTGAATTTATATAAGAAATCATTCTACTAAGACCCCTTAAATTCCTTCTATAATTAAGGTTGAAGTTGAAAAAAAACAAGTTAAAATAATGACTTGCTTCTGGAAAACCTTAATAAAAAAATGCACAGGCATTTTCAGTAGCTCAATTACGCAGTGGATTAAGCCAGGATTTAATCCCCATTTATATTTTTTAAAAGGATTTTGAAATGCCAGGATCAACTTCAAACATATTAAATCGTCTTCAGGCACGCGTGCCAACCTCTTCTTCAGCCCATAGGAATACGCAAAGAACGAATGGCGGTTTATTGGTGACGCAAAGTACAATACAGGCAGGAATGCAAATTAATAATACAACAAGTCCTATTGCGTTAATCCCTATCGCTTTTGCCCAGACCCTAAACTCCGGGTATGCTGTAGTACGCTCCGATACCCACCTCAATGAAAAATTGATCCAAGGGCTTCAAGCAATTTTTTCTGCAGTGATCTTGGGATTGGCAATCAGTTTGGTATTTCATGATGACCAAATAGTGAAGCAAGTCATGTTCTTATTTCAACTCCTCTATGGAGCCTTGTTCCTCGTTACCTGGGGTGGTAGCGAGGTTTCTAAAGATACATCGTCAACACCTACCAACAATGGAGTCGCACCTCTTCTACTTAAATCGATTATTAAGAGCCCTGCTGAGGACGATTTAGAAAAGGGTGAAAAAAGTGAAAATGAAGAAGAGGTTGACGCAAGTGATGACGAGAAAATAGAAATAGAGGAACAGAGAAAACTCTCTAACTCGAAGTAATCTTGGTAGCGAGGAGCTATTCTCATTCTGCATAGGCTGGCCTTGAGCAGTTCTTTGCCAAGGTCAGGTGAATATGTCGCGGGAGGGTGCATTGCACATTAGAGCAGGCTTTTAAATATGGGATGAAGGCTGCGGTGCGCTATCCTCTCCAAGTTTTATACCAGTCAATATTTTTTGAAATATATCAAAATTTTTGCTTTGTGAACGGGTATCAATGATTGGAAACATGATGTGGTGGAAAAACGAGGCTCTTTTTTCAATTTCCTCAGCATAAATTTCAGCGATGAGTTCGGGTTCATTTTTAAATTCGCCGCAACCCCAGGCGCCAAACATTGCATAAGGTTGGTTGGCAATAATCAAGGTGTCTAGTTGTGCTGCAATGCGTCGTCGTAAATCATCCCGGTGTTCTTTGACGACTTCTGGCGCCTTTGAATGGGATTCAGCAAAGTGTTCTGGTGCTGCAGATCTTAATTCACGGAAGGGAAAAATATTAGTTGGCACGAGAAATGAAAAGCTCATATCCGGATCAGCAACCTTATTGGTTGAAAAATCATCCATTGATGGTGTAATCAATACTTCCGGGCCTCGAAAACAAATTCTCGGTTCATCGCTAAGGAATGTTTTACATGCGTTCGGTGAATAGGCTTCGTTACAACGTTTCTTTAAAATTTCGAGTTCTTCATTGGTCATTCTCCTTCGGCCTTCTACCAATTCCACGCCTTCAGGAGTATAAAGAAATGCATTCTCGTAATCTTTATCATATCGGACTATTTTATCAATTAATGAAAGTGCGCATGTGGTTCGATGCCACATGTTTTCTTCCTGGGCACTTCCACCTTCCAATGACCCTCCTCCAGGATAGAGGGAATTGGCCATATTTAATATGGAATAAATTTTTGCATACTTTTGGGTAGCTTCCATCGCCGTAACACCCCAATCTTGGTATACGACCTCAACCACGGGAGGAGGCTCGGATCTTTTCTTCTCCCAGGAAATCATATTTGCCGTTGCTCTCTTTGTTAATTCCTGTAATTTTTTAAAATCACTGATTGAAGTTAACGTTTTGCCCATGCTTTCATGACGCCAAAGCTCACCAGAGAGAGAACCTTTGAATAAATTGGGTTTATGGGCTTCATGAACACTAAAAATGGCAGCATATTCTACCGCATGACTGACGCTGGGAGATTTTCCTCTAAAAAACTTTAGTAGCATAATGCACAAACCCTTATTTTTTTCATTCAATATGCCTCGTTATGGAACGCTCTGAATCAATATCTTAAAATAAATGCATCAAACAAACAGGCAACAAAAGTGTTAATAAAGACTACTGGAAAGAACCTTATATCCCTCCCTTTCTATCAATTAGAGTTGAAAACCTCTAATTCTATGCGTAGACGAATTCATCTGGCTATATATTGATAATAGTGTATATGATTTGGAATTCAAGAACAGCACGCAGGTCTGCATGTGTTGACCGATTTCAGACACAGAATTCATTCATCGGACTCGCTCTACTGATTTATTCTTAAGAGAATAACCAGAAACAAGCTTGAATTAGAAAATTGTCAGTATTTAGTTGAATTTATATTCCTTAAGCCGCAAATAAGTTATATTAAGAGAATCATAGAACAAGGAGCGTTTATATGATGAAAAAATTAATAACACATTGGATTGGGTTCATTCTATTTTCTTTTTCAATTCAAGCTATTGCCAAAGATACGATCACCGTTCAAGTAAAAACAGATGAAAAAACAGCTGCTGCTTTAGGATTTACTGTGGAGGGTAAAAAATCCGGTGCTCGCGGAAAGTCCTATTCAGGCAAGGGACCTGCGAATAAGGTATATATTTTTGGCTATCGAAAAAATTCAGCATTTGGTCCAGATATTTTATGTGGTTCCCAAAAGCTCGCTAAAGACAGTATTGTGACTTTAGTAACTACAGGAGATCATTGCTCCATTGAAATCGATTAGGGGCTGCTGACCATTCTTCGACACTCGGGTTATGCAGGATGATTGTAGTGTCTTTATGAATTTGCGAACATGAGGCCCGCATCCTCAATCATCTGCTCATATATCAAAACCAAAACCGAGCCTTGATGAATTTCCAAGATAATATCAGCGCGTCGTGTTCGATTGAAACACGAAGTTTTTCCTGGAAAAGAAAGTTGCGAATGATTCAGCTCCCATTGAAGCCCCTTTGAAGAAATAGTTGCTGTGGGTATTCCGATTAATGAAATTTTTGTATGCATGGGTAATGAGCACCCCATACTTGAATTTTCATTTAAAACAAAGCCGCGTATCGGGGGCGCATACAAAAGACAATTTGTTTCCATGAAAATATTAATATTATTCAATACATGATCCAAATGCCCGCCATTGATTCCGACAATAATCGCAGGTAATAAATCATTCTCTTTCAAATAATGCATCGCCTTTTGATAATCACTAGAATTTTGATCGGCTGAATGAAGATAAGGATGGTTTTCTAAGAGCGCTGGTCGGACAGAATCCAGATCCCCAGTGATCAAGTGCGGGCTAATTCCACGCGCTAATAGACTATTGGCTGCCCCATCCGCTGCGATAATGGGCAGGTTCAGCCTTTTGAAAAAGGACGACTCAGGTAATTCTCCATTGAGGCATAAAATCGATTGATAGCCTGTTAAATTAATTACATCGTGCATCATAATGTCTTTTTAAAAGAATAAGCAGCAAACTGACAATTAAGCCTACGACGTTAGAACTGATCACAAAAAAGGAATCCGTGCTGCTTCCATAAATAATCCACGCTACAGAACAGACGAGGTAATTAATCAACATGATCATCGAAAGATCCTGAGTTGATCGTGTTTTTAAGGATTTGATAATTTGCGGCAATAAGCCGATAAACGAAGTAATAAAAGCAATAACACCTGAGAACATCACTATTGACACATTTTCCTCCGCTCAGACGAATGAGATCAGGTTCCAAGGGTTGGTTCATCCTCTCAGCCATAACTGGCACCCCTAATGTACGAACAATATTTTACCATGAAGGGTAAATGCAGAAAAGTAAATCCTCTCAATGCTTCATTACTTGACCATTTTATTTGCTACAACATCATTTCGCTTTCATTTAAATCAGAAAAATTTATTCAAATACAATCTAATTACTTTTAATTAAAAACGACATCTAAATAACCCAAAGAACCATAAAAAATACTAAACGTTAAGATTTTGTTAAGGTTGAGGTTCTAAAATATAGTTTATAAATTGATCAGTTAGAGGATTCATTTTATGGGTAAGGTTATTGTTATTCATGCGAATTGTCATAATCCAACCGCAAAAGGTGATTTTGCATTCGCCGGTAATATTGCTAAGGATATTGTCCGCGAGCTCGGGAAAAAGGGAGTAACGGATATTGATGTCGTTTTAGTCAGTACGCTTGATGGAATTCCTCGATTTAAAAGTATGTACGGGAATCCAGTCAATGGTCGTATCTCAATAGAGGGTACTGATGTTGGACTGTCTTCCTTGGAAGAGTTTGATGCGGTTGAAAATACAGTGGTAGCCTTTATCGATGCCAATCGGTGTAAGCATTCAGCTGCTCATCTTGTGAAACGAGTTCTCTCTCCTGACAGCAAATTCTTATTTGTAGGAAACGTAAACCAAGCGGCCTTTGCAGACATGTTTATGCAAACATTATACCGTATGCAAGCCAAGCAGGATCAACCTGAGGTCTATGACTCATTTAGTGATAAGGATATGTTGATTGGCAGTGCAGGTATTGGCCAAGATCGATTAGGTTTACCTACCATTACTAAAGCAGAGGATTTACCGGCATTAAATGGTCCTGAGAAAGCGTCTCTTCCGACGGGTAAATATGGTTTTATGTATCTTGCCGCAGTAGATTCTTCTAAAGATTATAAATTAATCGCACAATACATTAAGTTAAGTGGTCAAGATAAATATGTTCTAGTCGGGGATTTTGGCAGTAAAAAATCGGATATCCAATATGCATATTATCATGATACGACATTGCCTACTTCCAAGTCACTGCCAGCAATCGAATACCATCAAAGCTTACCCAATGGAGTAATGCGCCAAACAGTTGCTCGTTCATCAGGCGATTTGGTTTTGTCAACGGGGGTTACCAGTACTTTGGAAGCGATGAGGGATAAAAAGCTGACCTATTATCAGGATATGTCAAACAATACCGAATTCGTTGCCGCTTATTTAATTGCTGTGAAATCAATGGTTGCAAGTGATACCACTTTATTTGGCGCCATGCCAAAGATGATTATCGAATTATCAAATCTGCTTTTTGCAAACAAGCCACTCAGTCGGGTTGATATGGAGCGTACCCATGAGTTGTTAGAAATCTCTTCTATCAGCTCCAGATTGGTGGACACGAACCAGACGATTATGGATCAAGCCAGTGGAAAACTCGCACCAAGACTGCTTACTTTTTTGGGTGAGTCACGTAAGACACACGATTCAGTTCAACTCGCCAATATCTGTGCTTCATTACGTAAAAGAGGTGAATTGGGTAGTCCAGTGCATGATCAGGCCCTCAGAAGAGCTGCAACTTGGGGGCGATTATTTGAACTTAAGGTGCTCATCAAATCAATGCCGAAACCGGATTTGGATAAAACAGACTCTAATTATCAACGCACAGCACTGCATTGGGCCGTTTATAGCAAAAATTTGGATTGCGCGCGCGCATTAGTGAGAGCTGGAGCATCTCTAGATCTTCAGGATAGCGAGGGGCAAACGCCGCTTCATAAGGCCGTGGTACGGGGTGATCGAGAAATGATCAAAATGCTTATAGAGGCAGGTGCTTCCCTAGATATTCCTGATAAGTCGCACCATAGCCCTAAAGATTGTGCCCCAGATGGTGGTGTCCTGGCATTTATTAATGATTGTCATTCTCACCTACAACTCAAAGCCTAAAACATCTAAATAAGCCATAAAAATGGGTTTTCACCTCAAGGTTGGGGAGCTTAAAAGTCCCCAATCCTTCTTCGTACTGACGCAGTTTTGTCCTTGTTTAACAGAATCACCAGGTTAAACTTTGTGCAAAAAGTCAACTTTTTTCATCTGTTCAAAAGGCTTTCTTTTTTGCATAATGGACTGCGATGTCAGTTTGGTTAAAATTTTTTCTTTCTAAATTGACATTAGAGTTGATTATTGATCCTTAAAGACATGTTCCTTGAGGATGTTTTTCAGATAAGGAATAAAAATGAAAAAAATTGTTTTGTTAATCATGGGATGGACTTTAATGGGTTTGGCAGTAGCTGCAAACAACCCCAAAGAAGAGGTTCGGCATATTGTGACGCTCAATGGTCTGGCTCAAGGCGAGGGACGGTTTATTCGCACTGATGTTATTGAGAATGGTAAATATAAATTTGGCTATTATTTTTGCGGTACCCGCCATAGCATAGTTTATGGAGATATCGTTTTTGCTGACGAAGTGGGTGAGTCCTATCGTGTAGAACGCTCCATTAAGTTTTCCATTTGCCAGGATGAAACGTTAACGGATTGCCATGAATTTGCTACGGACCAGTTTACTATTTTTAAGAATAAAGACGGTTATTTGGAAACCGATAGTCGGCCTGTTTTACCTCTAAGTATTGCCTCAGTAAAAGATGCATTTAAAGCCTGTGAGCCTAATCCAGAAGAAGATAATCGGATGAAAAAAATAATTCATGCGGGCAGTAATTATCTGATTCGCCAGGGCTGATTTTGTAGCCTGGGTATAGCGGTGCGTATTTCACGGCGCCAAGAAATGTTTAGTTAAAAAAATCCCTCCTCCCGCTTGTGGCTGAGGGGGTATTCATCGACTCCACCCTCATCCGCCCTAGCGGGCACCTTCTCCCCGTGGGGAGAAGGGACATTTCTTGAATTAATGGCAGTGACGCAAGATATTTTCCATTAAAAAATCCCCTCTCCCACTTTTGGGAGAGGGTTAGGGGTGAGGGTTATTCATCGACTTACCCCTCATCCGCCCTAATGGGTACCTGCTCTGCATGCGGAGAAGGGAAAGACAGATAAAATCTTGATTCCAGATTTTTTTGCGAATTTAGAGCAAAAGTATCGAGATTTTACTATAATGCCCACTATTTTTTTTACAAAATGAATATTATGTCGCAACCAAAGACCTCGATTTTATTTATTGGCTTACTGTCCGCTTTTTCTTTACTTACATTTGATCTCTATCAACCTTCGCTACCCTATATCACAAATTTTTTTGGTACCACACATAACTTAAGTCAATTAACCTTAAGTATTTATCTGTTTGTTTTTGGGGTGACTCAATTAGTTTGGGGGCCGCTTATTGATCATTTTGGACGGCGTCGTTTATTGCCGGGGAGCTTACTCATTGCCGCTCTTGCCAGTTTAATCTGTGCCTTTGCTCCAAATATCTTTGTGCTCATTCTAGGCAGGGCATTACAGGGATTTGCTCTGTGTTGTGCTAATCTGGTTGCATTTTCAATCTCGCGCGACTTTGAAGATACTGTAGAGCGCGCCAAGGTCTTATCCTATGTCTCTATGATTGTTTCAATATCTCCGATTCTGGCTCCGGTATTGGGTTCGCTCATTTTTACTTATTGCAGTTGGCAAGCGAATTTCATGTTAATGGCCGTGATCGGTTTAGTACTGTTACTGAAATCGCGCCATGGATTATTGGAATCGCCATTTTGGACTCAGCCCAAAGAGCCTTTTAATGTGAAACAAGTGATCAAAGCGTATCAAGAGATCATTCCATCGCCTACACTTTGGAGTGGTTCTTTCATTATGATGTTTAGTTTTGCCGCCGTAATGCTTTCAGTGATTAATTCGTCCTATATTATAATCGATCAATTGGGTTATTCACCTTTAGTGTACGGTATTCTATTTATAATCAATGGCTTAAATATTATTGTTGGAAATTACTTAGGTATTTGGCTGCGTAAGTATTTCAGCATGGCTTCGACAATTTATCTTGGTAGCTGGTTTATCATCAGTGGCGGTTTTGCGATGTTATTGTGCGCCAATCTCTCTGAATTTAATTTATACGTATTGTCTTTTGCTTTAATTTGTAATTTGGGCATTAGTTTAACTGCACCGGCTACGATGTCGATGATGCTTGCAGACTATAAGGAAAATGCAGGTCTTGCACTGGCCATAATTCATACGGTACGGATGTTTGGCTCATCCCTATTAACTATTTTAAGTGCCTATTTACTGATGCAATCACTCATTGCCTTGCCTTTAGGATTAATTTTTTGTGGATTAGGTGCTCTTTACAGTTCTTGGTATTTTAACCGTTTGACGACGAGTGATTCTGAATTTGATGGGGCAGAAGCAGCTTAGCATGTTTATTTTTTGATCATAGTACTGCTTGTTATAAACAATCAGTCAATATAGAATCAAAAATTTATTGATGAGTTTGGTGATCTTATGATGCTACGATTTAGTTTGCTTCGTACTAATAAAGCGGTTACGAATCAGAAATATAATTTTTTTCATAGTAATTCTTTTGACAAAGTCAAAAAAAATGTTCCTTTAAGAGTCATTGACCTTAATTTTTTCAAGGATACTACGTTTAGAGGACAACCAATTGGGCAAAATTTTGTAAGCGATGTTCTCAAAGAATCTGGGGTTTCTGTTGGATTTAGAGAGGTATCGGCAGAAGAGTTAGGTAGTAAGCCTGCACAAACTCTGTTAGGGTTATTATGGGATGAAGATTTGGCATTAGGTAAAAAGAAAAAAATAACGAAACAAAAATTTCTTGAGCATTTCCCGGATGATGCTACGAAAAAAACAAAAGCCATGATACCAGGGTTTCATTTTTCTGATTTTGTATCCCCCCAAATGCATGACGTATTAGTGGTTGACTATAACAACATCCCTAATGAGTCGCAAACCACACCGGTGAATGAAACAAAGGCATTATCCTTGCAACCTTCAGGAAGAATAATAAGTGCAGTTCCTGCTTGGGCCATTATCATGAAATTAGCCAAAGATGCAGTGAGAGTGCGCGCTGATGTGAATCCTTTTTATGTAGACCGAGCCATTTTATCACCCCAGCTCAAAGCGGACCTCGATAATTTAGCCGCAGAATTTTATAAAGTATGTCAGGTGGTGAAAGAGGATGTAGATCATCCAGATGTGCATCAATATCGCAAAAATTTTCACAAGTTTTATGAGAGCTATGCGATTGAGGCAAAATCTGGACAAAATCAGCTGGATGCTATTCGAAATGAAATAGAGCAATCAACAGAGAGTCACCGGATGTCTCCCGTGCTATAAACAGCATAAAGTTTCTCGATCATGCTTTGCTTCAATTTTATGTGTCTGAGCAGAAGCGAGACTTATCTGCATATGATAATGCTTCTCATGGATTAGAGTCTGTGTATAAAGTCTTCTCTATAAATTTTTCTTGGCAATTTATAGGGAAGACTTTTGCTTCGGTTTAAGGTGTGGTGACTGTGGTATCTGGGGTATCCTCTATTCCCATACCATACTGTTCTAAATTTTCCTTTATAGCTTGTATTTGCTTGCTTCCCAGCTTTGCTTCAATCGCATAGTTCTCATAAAATTTATGCAGGCTCTTGCGATACTCCCGAACGTCTGGATGATCAATCTCATCTCGAACGACCCGACATGCTTTATAAAACTCTTCAGTCAAATTATCAAAGTCCTCTTGGAGCTGGGGTGATAAAATGGCTCGGTCTACATACAAAGGATTCAAGTCAACATTGAATGTGAATCCATCTCGGGTTATTTTCATGAGAATCGCCCATGCTGGCACGTTGCTTATCGTTCTTTCATACTCATTCGTATATACAGCGGGCTCACCTTGTGGGGAGTAAGATGGAGTGGTATCCGATTGCTCTGCTAATGGGGAAAATTGTTGATCCTCGGGGATGTTGGTGTAATCAACAACGACCACTGTTTTAGTGGATGGTAATAAAAAGCTGGAGAATTTAAATCCCACGAAGATACTGTCGGAAACCGATATCCCATGAACTTTTGCCGTATCTGATGCATGGTCAGCAAGGTTTGCTTTGGTTTGTACTAGGTCTCTGGTTCCATCAGATTTATAAGCCACGATCTCTTTTTTTCCTACCATTCCTAACATGGCTCTTGATTCTTTTTTCATTAATTCACTTAAGGACATACCTCTAAACCCGAGCTTGAATCCCGATTCATTCCATACGGCAGAAAGAAAATCTTTGCCAATAGGTTTTCCTCTGAACGTAGTATCTGTAAAAAATTTAAGGTTTGAAATAATTAATGGCACTCCTTGGAGGTGGTTATCATACATAGGAGCAGCAGCAGCATTTTTTGCAGTAAATATGCTTCTGGTTTGTTGTTGGGATTGTATCATACGTGTTGTCTGAGATGTTTTGGTGGTTATCCCCTTTGCTTCATATAAAAATCTCATCATTAACCTCCTGAGGAATTTAAAAATTATGCATCTAAGATGCTTTAATTATAGTTTATTTGTTCATAGTTTGATTGGTTTGCTGGGGTTTAGTGTGTAAATTTACTTAAAATCTGGATTGAGACTCTGATCTTGGGTTAGAAAATTTGGCAAAATGGACAAACAGGGCGTACACTTAATTTATTTGAAGTTTTATTATTGGTCATCTGGCTGGCTTTATTAGCAAAAGCACGAATCATGGAGGATTTAAATGAGCATATGGCGAACTGTTGCACTAGGCGTTTCATGTCTCCTCTTATTAAATCAGACGATTGCTCAAAATACGCAGTTCAATACGACAATCAACAATAATATCACCAACAATATCACTAATTTTGCTCAGTTAGTGCAAGCTGTTGAGAGTGGGCAAGATGTCCGCGCAATCATCCATTTTGATAATTGCCAGGTCACAGGCCCTGCACTCCCGACTCAATTAAGAAGACAGCTAGACGGCGCGAGCACTCGATTTAATTTTACTAACTTTTTCCATGGCCAAGAGACTGTTAATAACGAGTTAATTGATACGGTGACCACGTCCATGAAGTTTTTTATCCAGAACCCTTCAGGAGAGTTCTTAACCTTATCAGGTCGCTTAAGTGTTTTTGAAGATAATACCGCAACGTTACATGTGAATTTTTTTGATCCCATTTTGCATAAGCAACGATTAGTAGTCGATTGGCTTTGCAATATCAGTAATGGCGATGACAATAATGGTTTGGTATTGTTTAATTTTTCATAGGGAAGTGCGCTACAGAAAAAAACAAACTATGGGCTCTTGAAAATAAGAGCCCTGGTTTTTCATGTTTCATTTTTAGAATTAGCAACCTATCTATGATATCCTTTTGTTTTAACAATCAGTTGTCGTATGCGATGAAAACAAACGTTTTTTGGGGTATTTTTTTCTTATTAATAAACCTTGGAGCTATTGCTGCACCTCATTTTGTGCCAGCTCAACCCTCAACAACAGCTCGTTATGAAATCAATGGGCCTGCTTTATGTGCTACGGCTAAAGAAACCTTGGCTTATTTAAACAAAGGTACTCGTTATGATCCTCGAGTGATTCATGAAGGAAAGGCTTTTAAAGTCCCGCTTGCCCGAATCAAAGCTACGCTGATGTTTATTTGCCAGCATCAACGCGAATTGAATAATCCTGCTTTTGTTAAAGAACACTTCGATTTTATTCGATGGTATCCCGATCTTGAGCAAGCCAAGTCACTGAGTGCGCAAAAACCGCTTGTTGCTCATTTACCCAAAGATAAAATTTTAATGACTAAGTATTACGTTCATCGTGCTCAGGCATCAAGCAAGCGCAGTGCAGCTTTTCCTTTTGCTCTTTATGGTCTTCCTCAGGATGAGGCGTTACTGACTCTAGAAGAAGCAGATGCTAAGCCTGGACTCATACGTTTTCAATATGGAAAGCAGGCTATCCTAAAAGGGGCCTTAGCGAATAAGAACGTCCCTGCACTGGGTTACTTGAGTCGAGAAGACCTTGAAGCGGCTCTAATGCAGGGTACTGTGGTTGCTGATTTTGGTAAGAACCAGACAAAGACCTTTAATGTTCATCGTTGCAACAATATTGCCTACGACAAAACCCAAAACCCTTATCAGCAAGAGCGCTATTGGTATTTTAAACAGGTGGCAGGCATCAAAGGTTATGGAAAGGATGCCGATCATAAAATCACGGTGAATACGGAGGTGACTTTTGCAGCGGATCTTGAGCAGTTTGGTTTGGGTAAATTATTAATGGTGCAATATCCTACTCGGACAGGTAATCTGGTGACGCGCGCAGGTATTTTTGCGGACACAGGTGGCGCTTTCGAAAATAACGAGTATCAAGTTGATTTTTTAGCGGGTAGCTATGCAGGAAGAGGCGCTTTCGCTCAGGCAACTCGGCACTTACCCGATTATGTGGCCGCTTATTTTATGGTATTAAAAGAATAATATGAAAATTTTCTTATTTTGCTCATTCTTTATAAGCTCTATGGTTCATGCTTTTTCTTGCAATGATTCGCAAGAAATCCATCAAGCACCAATTCAATTTGATCAACAACGTATTGCCTTAACACGCCAGTATCAATTAACTCATTATGGAATTGACTCAAAATCCATTGAAATTGAACCGAGAATGATTGTTTTGCATTGGACGTGTATTCCGACGTTGGCAGCCACTCTTCGTGTATTTAATCCACCCACATTCCCTAAAAATTCGCCACGAATCAAGGAGCTACCTGGAGACTTGAACGTATCAACCCATTTTGTAGTGGATCGGGATGGAAGTATTTATCAACTCATGCCGGAGCATTGGATGGCACGACATGTCATAGGATTGAATCATTATGCAATTGGCATTGAAAATGTAGGTGGAATTGACAGTAAAGATGATCTAACCGACGCACAAACCAAAGCAAATGCTTTTTTGGTGTGTTATCTCAAAAAGAAATATCCAAAAATAAACTATGTTATCGGACATAATGACTATTTAAATTTTAAAAAAACCTCTCTTTGGCTCGAACAGGATCCAAATTATCAGACCGATAAAGATGATCCTGGTCCCGATTTTCTCAATCGGGTGATGAAGTTGGTTCACAATAGCTGAATTTTTAAATATGAAAAATGCAAGAAAAATCAATAGGTTTTTTAGCCCATGGCGAAGATTAACTCCGCTTAATATACTATAATAAAACGTAGGATTAAGCCGTTCATATAATCGTTCTTTGCCCTAAATGACCCGATTAAAACAGGGAGTGAATATGTCTGATAAGTTATTGGATGTACTAATCGTTGGAGCTGGGCCTGTTGGTTTATTTTGCGCAAACGAGCTGACTCGTCACGGTTTGAGTTGTCGGATCATTGATAAAAAGTCGGCACTCAGTGATAAATCTAAGGCATTGGCCATTCATATTCGAACCCTTGATCTGCTCAGGGATTGCAGTTTTCTTGATGAAGTACTCATCCAGGGACAAAAAGTAGATGGGGTGTTGTTTAAATCTAAGGGAAAAGAGTTAATTCATGCCACCTATGCACCTGTTGAAGCGGATTATCATTTTGTGATTGACCTTCCTCAAAGCAAAACGGAACACATTTTCCATCAGGGGCTGGTTGATCGAGGTTTGCATGTTGAATGGCAAACTGAATTAACTGAAATCGAAGAAACGGCTAACCATACCGTTTCTACGTTAAAACAGGCTGATGGCAGCATCGAAAAAGTTCAATCACACTGGATTATTGCTTGTGATGGTTCGCACAGTACGCTGAGAAAATTAGTTAATGCTGAATTTATAGGCTCTTCTTTTAAACAAACTTGGTGGCTCGCTGACCTGCTTATTGATTGGGAACTTCCTGAAAATAAATTTATTATCTACGTCAGTGATGAAGGCCCTGCTGCGTGTTTCCCGATGGGTGAAAAACGTTATCGTTTGGTCATGACTGCGCCCGAAAAACTCATGCATCAAGCCCCGACAATGGAAGACATCATTCGAGTCTTTAAAGCACGTTGTACGGATCCGGCAACCCTGCATGATCCAGTTTGGATCAGTCAATTTGGCATTGATCACAAGCAAATCGAAAACTACCGTTATGGACGAGTATTTTTTGCTGGGGACTCCGCTCATGTTCATAGTCCTATGGGTGGGCAAGGGTTAAATACCGGATTACAAGATATTTATAATCTCGCTTGGAAATTAGCACTGGTGCATAAAGGACTGGCAAGCGATGTGTTACTTGATAGTTATCATCGCGAACGTCATCCGATTGCTGCAGGGGTATTAAAAGATACTGGCGTAATGACTCGTTTGATTATGATGAGTAATCCGGTGATGATTTTTTTACGTAATTTACTTTTACAGACCGTTATGTCATTCGACGCAGTTAAAAATTTTATTATGTATAATCTTGCTGAGTTGGGGGTGAGCTATGCGAAAAGTCCTATCGTCACCGCATTGGGTGAAAAAACCCAATTCAAAATAGGTGGATTTCTCATTAATTCCCCTTTTATTGATGCAAAAAGCAAAGAAAAAAAGGAATTGCAGCAAATCACTCAGGGAACGCTGCATCACTTATTTTTATTTAGGGGACTGGAACCTGAGAATAGTAATCAATTGTTGGTTTTCTCTGAACTCGCCAGGGCTGTTACGCAGCAATTTAAGGGTTTAATCAAGACTCATATTATACTGCCTCAATCTGAAATGACTTTAGTTGATGAGGGGATTTCCATCTTGATTGATGAAGATCAAAAGATGCATCACCGATTTAAAATTGTGCGACCTACCGCTGTATTGGTTCGTCCAGATAAATATATAGGTTTAACTCAGATGCCGGTCAATCAAGAGGAACTAATGAGGTATATGGAACATTCATATCTTCTTACAAACTCTAAAGTTTGAGGCAAAAGGGTCCGCATGAAGACTTAAATCAAAAATGATTCTTGATGATCTTGGGGTGTTGTATATAATTTGCGGCCATATTTTTGTTAATTTAGGGCTTTTAATCGCCGCTGCGGGCAAACAAACAAGAACTGGAAACTGGCAAATTAAACTTCTTAAGTAAATGGCCTAAGCGCTTATAAAACAAATAAACGAGAGCCAAGCGACCGGAGTTTTATTCAGGATAATAGGAATGAATTTGTTTTGAGGGAGCTGAATTAAGAAGAGAACGCGATGGGTATTTTTTGTTCTTTATGAATCAATAGTAAGTTAAGTGTCTCTCAAGGTAAGCAATAGGTTGTAATCAATTTAAAAATAGAATAAAAATTGCTACATGCATTAAAAGTTTTATTGCATTGACAGTGAAAATGGTCACAATGCGATAAAGAAAAATTAATTCCCTTATCTAAGTTACAAACCTTCCGAACACACTATGGACTGTTGCATGCGGATAGGGAAATTTCTAACGTACGCTTTATCATACGATTTAAAAGATACACTAGTGAATGTATTACTGGTTATTACGCTAAAAAATTGAATAAAAATAATGAGCAATGGATTAAATATCTTATGAAAAAATTACTGGCGTGTTGGTTTTTGGGTTTTGTCTATTCAGTGAGCGCTTTTGCTGCCCCAAGTGATGCAGAACTGATTAAAAAATTAAATGCGATTGAAAAAAACTCAAATACAGTCATGGGGATTACTGCCATTTATATAGAAAAAAATAAAGTGATTGCCCATAATAGCAATCAGCGTTTTTTCATGGCCAGTACAATCAAATTACCTATTGCGATGGCATTTTTACACCGCGTCGATGAGAAAAAAGACTCTTTAAATCGTGTAATTAAAATGGATTCACGTTATTCGGTTCCTGGTTCTGGGGCACTTCATTATTTATTCGAAAAGAAAAAATTGAATATTTCCCTGAAACAAATCTTGATGCATACCCTCAAAAATAGTGATAACAGTGCAAGTGATGCATTATTACAGGCCGCTAATGGCCCTAAATATGTAGCACAGCGTATGAGTGCGCTTGGTTTAAAAAATATTTTTATCAATCGCTCCATTATGGAAATGTTTGTCGATACAAATCATGTGGATCGTTCATTTTTAACAAAACGTCAGCCGGTATACTCTTGGCAAAAAATATCAAATCGTGTTCCGCTGAAAGAAAAGCAGCAAGCTTGGCAGCGTTTTGAAAAGGACATACGCGATACCACAACACCTTATGATATGGCAAAACTGTTGGTTAAATTGTACAAAAAACAAGCTCTTTCAGAATCAAGTACTAATCTTCTTATGAACATCATGGAGCAATGCCGAACTGGTCGCAGCAGAATAAAAGGATTATTGCCTCCCCATGTTAAAGTAGCCCATAAGACAGGAACATGGTCTATTTATGAGCGGGACTATTTAAGATACCCTGGGTCAAAAAAACTTTATCGTTTCGTGAGTGACGTTGGCATTATTACGTTACCCAATAATAAAGGCCATGTTGCCATTGCAGTATATGTTAAATCGAAATCAGCCAGTGATTATCCACGCAGTCGCGCCATCGCTCTTGCAAGTCGTGCAATTTATGACCATTTTATGAAGTCATGATTAGGGACACGCTCCATGGAGCCAAGGTGAGGGCAAAGCCCTAACCGCGGTTATTTGCTCTTATTCCAGGTACCAGTAAAACCTTCACTATTTTGTATGGTGCTGCAACAAGGACGCTCTTGCTCCGCTCGTTGTGGTGGGTATTTCTTTATCTTTGTGTTGTAAAGTATCCCTATTTTTTTAAAAAAACTTAATGAATACATGACCTAGAAAACCCTTGCCATTTCGTATACTCTGTCAAAAAAATAACTTTGAAGACAAGGAGGTTGAGATGCATCGTTGTTTGATTTTGATTTTTAGCGGACTCATCTATTTTTTCATGAGTTTTGGTTTATATGCTCAATTACCTTGCTACTACCAGGAATTACCTGCTGATGAAAAACGTGAGCTATTATGGGCTGAAATTACCTCAAGCCATGAAGAAGATCCTTTACCGGAGCTAACTGGCAATAGTTTTAATGAAGTGCTCGAAAAATTAAAAGGATTGTTTAACTTAAGCCCAACATTTGATACCGCTAGTGATGAAATTCCGGAGGGACGAGTAAAAATCATTCACGCCAATGGTTCAGTAGGAAAAATTGCTTTAGTTCCCTCACCAGATCATCCCTTCACAGGTATTTATCAGACGGGGGCAATCGGCATAGCACGTCTCTCGTTAGCAACCCCTCCAGCTGATGATAATTATATTCCTGGCATGGCAATTAAATTTTTAATCACAGGACATCCCTCTTTAAATTTACACGTGATGAATTTGCTTGAGGGACAAAAAGGCAATTGGAATTATTTTGCGAAAGATTTTTCGAACCAAATACCTCATCCTACCAGTTGGACCTTGAGTGCTATTGAGAAAATATTTGAGTGGACTCGCGACCCGGCGAATAACCTTCCTTTATGGCATTTAGCCGCTTGGACGAGTGAAGGAAGAATTGATGGAATCCCTGTGTTCCCTGAGCGGATCTATTTCCGACCAACGAGCTTGGTTAAGGATTTAATCCCTGAGAATTCACGAGAAGACTTCAGACTCTCTTTTGCCGAGGTGCCCATGGGTCCAATCTATGAGGTCTATGGAGAATATCAAGGTATCGAGTATCGTATAGGGACATTAATGTTGGAAAGTCCTTTATTGGCTTCCAATTACGGTGATAAGAAATTATTTTTCCAGCACCAACGATAATTCAGTATCCATTAGGTCTTGATCTACATTGCTCATAGGTCAAGACTGCCTGATCTTCCTCGTTTTCTCGGCTCATCATTAACTCTTTTGGGCTGGACTCTGTAGTGGGTGAATTTAATTCCACGGATGAGGTGAAGCACTGAGGTATAGGTTTTCCAAGAAGGCCTAATTTTTTGATGCTCTCATTGAGATCTACTTTGGGTGATTTTTCTTTATGGTGCAATTCAAATGCCAAGCAGCGTTCGGCTGAGTCGAACACTTTATATCTTAAAACTTCTCGCAGATAGGCTTGTGATGGTTTTGTATCCGTGGTTGTATTGCGATTCTCATTAATCTGGAGGACTGCTTTGTTAATCTGTTCCTCTTCATTTGTTCGCGAATCTTTACCGCAAAGGGTATCCAGGTTATAAATGTGGGCCAGAAGACTTTGAAAACCATCATGACCATGAACATAAGTAATATGATAGCCTTTATGAGTCGCAGGTCTTGCCATCTCACGTTCTTTCGCGTCATCCCAGCGATTCCATAAAAGATGAATTAAAGGCCAGGCGGTTCTTTCTTGTTCTGACATATTGGTCCTGTCATGAATTGCATCCGTATGAAACAGTGAGCTCATGACATTGTTTTCAATGAAGAATTGAAATTGATGATTAATCTGATCAATGGTTTCCGCTAAAGCCTCCGCAGTGGAATCATTATAATTTACCCCCAGACGTGCTGCCAGCAATGGTATGATATCAAAACGAATGGGCGCATGGCTAAATAAAGTAATCCCCTGTTCATTGAGTGTATAATCCAACATCTTAAGTGAAGGTTTATAGCTTTCGTTGATTAACTGGGTTAACTCCTGAGGGTGAATAATATGATGCTCAAGTAACAGGTTAAGACCCCAAAATGAAGGAATTTGTACATCACCAATATAACCTGGGGGAGCAAAGGATTGCCCCGCCATGAATTGCTCAAAGGCATAAATAAACTCGCTGCTATGATTAGAAATCAAAATATTTAACGGGCAATGATTTCGACGAAGCATACTAAGAATTCTAAAAGTGAAATAATCGCAATTTCCGCGATCTGCTACTTCATCGCCAATGAGGCGAATCAGGGTTTGATTATCGTGGATTTCCAATAGGGCCATGAACTCATTAAATTGGCTCACACAATAAGCCAGCTTCTCTTTGGGTTCAGATAGTTTTTGCTTTAACTGCCTTTGCTCCTCTTCAGCGGCAGGTAGCTTTATTAGGGCTTGTTCTCGCAATTGAGACAAGGTGTTCGTTGTTTGGGTTTCAGCAGTTGCGACGACGATTATTTGTTTGTCCAGATTGGCAATTCGTTCTTTGGCATTATCTATTTTGATTTGTGTATAGTGTAAGAGCGTACGGTTTTCCAAATATTCCTGAAGAAGCGCTCCGTACTGCTCATAAAGCGTTACAAATTGTTGATAAGCTTCCGCAACATGCTTAATTTTAGGGTGGAATTGAATGATTTGATGGCGAAAAAGAAAATGAATGAGTTTGATTGGATTGCCATGTAAATCGCCAAGAGTAATTGAACCTAAATTGGATTCCAGTTCATCAGGAAATTTATAAATATCAACATTCTTATTGATAAGACGGTAGGTCATTCCTTAACCTAAACGGATCGATTTTCCTAACAAACATAATGGATTCAATCAAAAATATCAATCATGGCCCTGTCAATCACTCCTTAGGACGGGCAAATAGAATGACCTGCTGTAGCGGTTAAAATGTTTCAAGACGTTTCACTTCATCATCATTGTATCAAAAGAAGTATTAAATTTAAAAGCGAAAGGCAGGCCATGACGATAAAGGTCAAAATCATCCCGCGGACACGAAATTGAAGCAGATGCTCTTTGGCCAGAAATGCATAAGCATGAAAGATTCGTCCCAAGATAAACAAAAAAATCAAAGCCAAAAGCACCATCCAGTTGGCTTTATTTGCTTCAGCACAAAAGAGCAAGATCAGTGTCAACGGAACATACTCAACAAAATTGCCGTGTGCTCTTATGGCCATTTCCAAATCAACAAACTCGTTGCTTCCTAATCTCACTTTATATTTTCGACGCAAGTTAATAACACGGGCTGAAAGATAGATGTAGGCAAAGGCGAACAGGGAGGCGGTTATGGTGGTCATTGGATACATTTTATTCTCCTAATCAATAGAGCGACTCATTTATTGTCACAGAATTTAGCGTCATTACAAAATCATCAAAGCAATGCTGAACATCATTCAAAAAAAGCAACCAAGGACAATGACCTGCTTTGCGGATGATTTTATGGATACAATTTTTGCCTTGGAATTTTTCATTGTTCATAAAAATCAAGGGTGGACAGACAAAGTCATTCTCACTGGCAATGGTCATGGCGGGTATGGTTTCTGGAAACCATTTACATGAATAATCGGGATAAAAATGTTCAATGGCATAATGATAAGCGGTATTATTAAAGGCAAAAAGAAGCATGATTTTTTCGCCTTCCACCAATTCTTCAGCGGTAAAACAATAATGTTTATAGCTATTCCAAAACATTTTATATGCCTCATCCGAGGGTGCCAAATGATACTGGCTGGCGGGAGGAATTAAATCGGGTAAATGGTGTTGCTGTTGCATGGCACTCACATGCTGAAAAAAACTGTTTTCGGTGGTGGTATTCATTAATACCAGACCTGCCAGATGATGCTTTAGTTCCGGAAAATTTAATGCAAACATCCCGGAAAAGCTGTGGGTGACTAATACCGGTTTAGAAAAGTCTTTTAATAAATCAATTAAACCCTCTTGCCAATGCTTGAAATCAAGTTTGCCTTGAGTATTGATGCCATCTTGCGGGAAATCTAATAGAAAAATAGATCCAGGTAACTGTAACCTACTGCATAAGTTATCGAGGTACTCAGAGCCCAAACCAGGACCACCTGGTAAGAATAACCAGCTGCATCCACGACCTTCGGTGATTTGTTTTACTTTATAACCATATTTTGTGTATTGCATGGGGGAATCACTACTTTTTATTGAGTTGTTCATCATAACACACAGCCTAGTTGAATTAATGCGTCGTTAGCATTTATAGTGGATTAAGCCGTTTCCCATTTAACTGAACTAGGCACAAAAGCCGAACTACTAAACCAGGTGAGGGTATGATGAAAAAAACATATTATCTTGTTTTTTTATTCAGTCTTTTTTTAGCTTCGGCTTGTGGGCATGCGAATTATTTCCGATACAGCGGTAAATGCCAATTTTCTCTGACTCGGGATCGTTATGCTTATTGTTTGGAGAAGGAGATGGTTTTTTATGATAACGAATTTAAACGACTTTATAGTAATCTAACGCCCGATGCGTCTCTACTTGCTTCTGAAGCATTAGCCACACAAATTATTGAACCTAATTGTGATGCGATTGCACAAAAAATTGGTGCTGGTTTGGAATATCATATTGCCTTTCGCACCTGCATGATTTACATCACCAAAGAAAAGATCGCGTGCATTAAGCGATTTGTTCCTTGTCAACTATGTTGGGGAAGGAAATGGGCCAATGTGATAAAAAAACCATTATTATTCCTGGAAGGAGTTTCGATTAATTTATCGGATCCTACTTGAGCAAATGTCCCGTCTCACCACTTGGGGAGAGACGGGATATAGATTAATTGGCTGGGGTGGGTTTTGAGGCAACAGCATTATCAGCACAATTATCAGCAATGTTATCAATTTCATCGCTGTATTGTTTATCGGTCATATCATTTGATCTTTTGAGCAGATCCACTAACTTCGGTTTCGCACATTCGCAGTAGGCACTAATTAATTTCTTATCCTCATCTGTTTGTTTGGGATCAACCAGATTCCATCTGTCTTGGCAAAAATCAGTGACGTCGCTATCCTTGGCTTTACTCAATCCTACTTCATCTTCCAACGAATCCATTGCATCATGGAGCAGGGTTCTTGACATGCAGAGATGGACTGCTTTTTGAACTGCGGCGTCATTGTCTAGAGGTTGTTTGGCAGCACAACCACAATATTTTTCGCCAAAATTTTTAAAGTCTACTTTATCTTTTGCTTCATCTGCTTTTTTCATCCAAGCATTAGTACAAAGCGTTTGAAAGTCTCCACCACCTGCCGTTTCTGCTGCATAAGTTGGTACAGCAAACATAAGGGAAAGAACAGGAATAGCCATTCTTTTGAAAAAATTCATAATTTATCACTCCTTTGATTTAAGAGTACTCCTTCCTCCTTGAGGATAGCCAATGTTTTTGCGGTTATCTAGACTATTTTAAAAAATTTAGTTTTTGCTTCCTTTTGGATAGAATGAAACTTTTTAAAGGAACGATCATCATCATGACGGCAGTAGAGAAACATTGGTCTCGAGTAGAGTACCTGCACAAGAGTGTCAAGAATCACAACATTCATATTAAAGGCACCCACAGTTACTACAGCGATGCATGGACAGGAAGTTTTGAGGAGACGGTCGTCAGGTATCTCTATGGCGATGAGTTCAGTTTAAAAAATTGGCAGCCACAATGGAATATTGACCAACTGTTTATTGGGGATTATGTCTGTATCGCGGCTGAGGTAATTATTATGCTGGGAGGGAATCATAATCACCGTGCGGATTGGTTTTGCTTGTATCCTTTTGCAGACAATTATGTGCAAGCATACCAAGGCAAAGGGGATACCATCATTCATGATGGAGTTTGGCTGGGTATGCGTTCCATGATTATGCCGGGAATCACCATTGGCGAGGGCGCTATTATCGCAGCCAATAGTGTGGTAACAAAAGATGTTGAACCTTACAGTATTGTTGCTGGTAGCCCTGCTCAAGTGGTTAAAAAACGTTTTGACGACACGGTTATTCAGCGCCTTCTTCGCTTGGGCATCTATGGTTGGGATGAAGAAAAATTTAATCGCTTGCAGCAGTATATTTGCAGCAATGATATAGCGGCCTTGGAAGAACAAAGCAGGAAGTATGATGCCCTTCATCAGGGGGATTCTTTAGGTGAGAATGCAGATGATGGCAGCAAGTGAAGGCTGGATGGAACCAGCCTGGATTATGTGATGCACCTCAGATGCATACTGCTTTTATTGGTTGCGTGCCTAAATTCGTGACTTGCGCTTTGGTCCCAGGATCTGCTGCTATGGGAACTTGTTGTAGGTTGGTTAAAGCTGATACTAAAGAGTCGCCTTGTTTCAAGCTAGTTCCATTGAACATACCTTTTCCACTAATAACCTGAATGGAAATATAATTTTTTGCGCTTGCAACCGCATGTATTTCACATAATAAAGAGAGTGTTTGTTTGTTCGTATTAGCCAAGACAGCCGCTTTATTGGGTTCAAGATTGATTTCGATGGGCGCAGAAAAAACGGAGGTGCTCATGAACATCAGAACACAAGAGAGTAATTGAGTAATCAATCGATACATAATGGTCCTTTTGTATTATTTTTATCGAATAAAAATAGATGATTTGTTTTTGCAGCTGTTATTATCATGCAATCAATAACAGAAATAAAGAATCCAAGATAAGTTAGAGCACCCTCGAGGTTATATAAAAGGATGATGCGATAATGAGTGAGAATGAAGGATTTCTTGGTGTTCTCAGGGAGCATCAGTGCCGCATTGGGCGGCACTTAACTTGGTTCCGGCCGCAATAAAGTGAGCCTGAACATTACCATTTATCCCTTTACAATTTTGCCAGTGCGTCCTTGTTCGATTACCTCAGGATCGCAAGCCTCGCCATGAAGCAATTTAGTGATCTCTCTGATTTTTTCAGTTCTAGTACGTCCCTGGCAAAAAAATAAATAATCATGGATACGACGTTCAAAGCAACGACCCTTGAGCATTTCTTTGTGTTGTTCCAGCCTTTCTATTTGCTTAGGGGTCAGGCTATAAGTTTTTAATTTGCTGTTGGGTTGAGATGAATGAGCCGGGTTTTGGGATAGGGTTTCCACAGGAATCTTGACGGTCTCCTTTTGAAATGGCACTAAATCTTTATTGATTAAATAAAGGGGAATAAACCGGGTTGTTCCCAAAAGACCTGATTCTGGAGGAGTAAAAAATGACAAACTCATCCTATCAGAATTGTTGAATGTATTGAGTGTAATCTGAGTTGAATTAATTTTACCCAGATCATATTCCCAACCCTGGTCTGTCTTTTTCTTACCTTTAATGGGAAGTGGTGTCCATTGGTTATCGTATAAATGATAAAATTCGGGCGCTCCTTGATCGTTAGTTCCCCATTTATAATAATTTTTAATTTGCTGATCAACGTAATAGTAAAACATCTTCATAATCCCTGGTTTTAATTATTTTTCATACTATCAATATATTCTTAACAAAGTCTTAAATATTATCGAACAGAAAATGATTTATTATTGTACACTAATTGTTTTTATTAATCGATTGTTTTTATAAGGTAAAGAGGCCTTAGTTCATGATTGCCAGGATTGAAAAGTGAACAATACCATGTAAGAATCTAGTGTGAACATTTTGGACCTAAATTGTTAAAGGATGATCAAATGCTCAAAAAACTTCTTATCAGCACTTCATTTTTACTATGTTCTCTTTCTGCATACAGTATGCCTGAAGCGGAGAAAGCTTATCTTGCCAATCAATGTCATGAATTATCGCAAAAAATTGACGAATTAAGTGCGAATCAAACAAACCCTTGTTCCTCCTTGATGCAAGAGTCTGCCCGATTAGTAGAGCATGGCGGGCAATTCATATTAAAAGAATACTGGTTTAATGCCAGAACGAATTTACATCGTTCTTACAGGCTGTTAGGGGATGCCAATCAAATGAACTGTAAAACTGCCTCAGCAATTTTAGCTGCTCGAAAAGGTATTGATGAAATTCTTGAACAGCTGTATGGCCTAGAATAGGTCTTGGTATGGACTGATCTCTCACAAAAGGAAAAGCAAAATGAAAGTTATCGTAGTCGGTGGAACTGGAACAATAGGTGATGCAGTTTGTGAAGAATTAGCTCAACGTCACACGGTAATTACCGTGGGGCATACGAATGGGGATTTTCAAGTTGATATTCGAGATACCCGCTCAATTGAATTACTTTACCAATCAATCGGTTCGTTCGATGCCGTTGTTGCGGTAACCGGAGAAGTATGTTTTGAAACATTAACCAAATTTTCTGAGGAGCAATATACTGTAGGTCTCAATAGTAAATTAATGGGGCAAGTAAGACTGGTGTTAGAGGGGATCAAATACATCAATAAAGGAGGGTCATTTACTTTAACGAGTGGTATTTTAAGTCATGATCCGATCCCTATGGGTACCTCTGCAGCCATGGTGAATGGTGCGATTGATGCATTTGTTAAAAGTGCGGCGATTGAATTACCGCATCATATCCGGATTAATGCGGTAAGCCCTACTGTTCTCTCGGAATCAATGAATCGATATGCTCCTTTTTTTCGCGGCTTTGAACCGGTACCTGCACGTCGCGTCGCTTTAGCATTTAGTAAAAGCGTTGAGGGGGCACAAACGGGTATGGTTTATTCTGTCGAATAAAGCGTGAGCATGACGATGACATTTAAGGAATGGCTTTTAAAATGAAGTTCAGAATATTCGGCTTGATTATTTTTTCCTCTGTATGTGCCGCAAAAATGAGTGCAGCTGTTCCTGCTGATTTGATGTTTCATAATAAACCTATTGATGCGCTCTGTTTTTTTAACTCGGAAGGCAAGGAAATTGATCTGGAACACTGTGGATTAGCAAAAGCTAAATATGCTGTAAAAGGGCATAATTCCAGTTTAATTGCTAAAGGTTATATAGGCTATAATTGGCAAGATCCTGAATATCCAGGTCCAGCAGAGGGCTATAGCTATTATAAATTTTTTCATGCTGGAAAAAATGAGTATTGGCTTTACACCATTAATAGCGGCGGAGGTACAGGAGACTTCACTGCCCTCTATAAGGTAAAGAGAAAAAATACCCATACCTTAGAAATCGAAATGCTGGTTGGTGGTGATCGTTGTAATGGTGGCGTACAAGATGTATCAGTAGTAAATAATCACTTAAGTTTTAGCCAAAACTTGACTGCCTATGATCTCATTGCATTATCTAAGACATCTGATTTAAAGGTTAAAGCGTATGATGATTTGGCAGCTTGCGCCATTTGTTGTGTTGCAAAAGCACATTATGAGCTGAGCTCCAATTCGCAGTTGCAGTTGAATTTTGTTGATTTAGAACAGGCTAAAGACATGCTAGAGATGACCGAGCAAGGAACACTCCAGCCATGCTTTAACCAACTGTTTGCTTCTTATCATGCTGAGGGTAAAGATAAGTTAACGCAAAACATGCTCGATGAATTCGTTGCGAAATTTAAGCAAACCTGTAAGAAGGCTGATTAAAATAGTTGGAGCTTTGGGAAAACGTTCAATTTTTTAACAAGCGAGTGGGCTGACGTACAAAGCGTAGGGCTTTTACGTCTCTCAGCTAGTTGAGAATTTTGCCACTGGGATCCTTAATAATTTTCTTTCCATCAGGATTCACTTGAACTGATGAACCGTCTGGGTTTGTGATGATCTTCGTTCCATCGGGTTTATAGAGTACAGATGAATGATCCACGTTCGTTACAATTTTGGTCCCATCGGGCTTCGTTTGAACTGATGAGCCATCTGCATTCGTCACAATTTGAGTGCCATCGGATTTGGTTGCTACAGATGAGCCATTTGCATTGGTAATAATCTTAGTTCCATCGGGCTTGGTTACCACCGAAGATCCATTCGCGTTGGTAATAATCTTCGTCCCATCGGCCTTGGTTTCTACAGATGAGCCATCCGGATTTTTTATTAGGATAGGTTGCGCTGCAAAAGAGGTTATGCTCAAACAATCTAGAAATAAAAAAATGATGATGAAACTAAAAAAGTGTTTTTTTATTTGAGACCAATCAAAGTAATGAACATTCATGTTAATTCTTCCCTGACACAAAGTTATTTTTAAGTATAGTCATTAAAGCGGTTGAGAGTTAATTTTTTATCATTATGTCGCTGTATTTTCTTTCATATTGAAAGCGACAGAAACGCTTAATTTAGGCTATGCTTATCAAATGCTGCAGTATGAATAGTGTGACCTAGAATTGTCTAGGAGAGTAGGAAGTATGAGTTATTTTGATGGAAAAGCCCCAATAGGTAAGACAGAGGATTGTCCCAAGCAAATCAGCGTAGAGTTGATTCCGAGAACAGTGGATCTCGGTGGGTTTCAAGTAAAACGTATATTACCCTCTAAAGAAAAAAGAACGGTGGGGCCTTTTGTTTTCTGGGATCAAGCAGGACCTAGTGAACTGCATTCAGGAAAGGGGATTGATGTACGCCCACACCCTCATATTGGTTTATCAACGATGACTTATTTATTCTCGGGTCGATTGGAGCATCGAGATACGCTGGGAAGTCATCAAATTATTGTTCCAGGTGAGGTGAACTTAATGACTGCTGGACGAGGAATTGCTCATTCAGAACGTTCGCCGCAACAGGATCGTTTTTATCCTCAACATTTTTTTGGCATTCAATGTTGGCTTGCATTACCTATTAATAAAGAAGAAACGAATCCTTCATTTACACATTATGATAAAAGCGTAATCCCTGCACATCATGATAAGAGGATGCATTTTCGAGTAATTGCTGGGGAGTGGATGGGACTTAAATCTTCTGTGATGACTCAAACCGATGCACTTTTTGTTGTATGCAAGTTGGAGGCTCATTCGGAGTGGATCATCCCATCGACTGTAGAAGAACGCGCAATTCATCTTTTAAGTGGTAAGATTATCATTGACAAGATAATCTATAATGCCCCACAAATGTTAGTGCTCAAGCCAGGAGCTGAGCTCAAAGTGGTGGCGGATTCTGAGGTGCATATGATTGTTCTGGGAGGTGCTGCCCTAGAGGAAAGACGATACGTGTGGTGGAATTTTGTCTCCAGTTCGAGAGAACGAATTGAGCAAGCGAAAATGGATTGGAAAGAAGGAAAATTTGGAAAAATACCTGGTGATGAAAAAGAATTTGTTCCTTTGCCAGAGTAGGGGCCTTCAAGTCCATTAAGTGAAATACATTTCCCTTCCTCCTAGGGGAAGAAGGCGCCCTTAACGGCGGATGAGGGGGGGATTCTTATAACTTAATGGCAGCGAGTCTTACCCTGAATCGTGCGGTGCTTTGTTAACGTAAACTTTTATACACTTAATCTCATCAAAAAGGACCTTGAAATGAAAAAGTCGGATCAAGAAACGCAATATCTCAAAGATGGCGTCATCAAAACAAAATTAACCGGTTATAATCTGCTCAATAACTCCAGATTAAATAAAGGCACTGCGTTTACTAATGCTGAAAGAGATATTTTCGCACTTCATGGCTTATTACCGCCCCAAGTAAGTACCTTACAGGAACAGCAAAAACGTCGTCATGATGGATTGACGGCATTGCCAACCTCGTTAGAAAAATACAGCTTTTTGCGCGATCTGCAAGATAACAATGAAACCCTTTTTTATTCCTTGATCATTAACAATATTGAGGAAATGCTCCCGATCGTTTATACCCCTGTAGTTGGGGAAGGATGTCAAAAGTTCAGTGAAGTATTTCGTAAACCTCGCGGTCTATTTCTTAGTTATCCCAATAAGAACCTGATTGATAAAATCTTCTCTCATCCACGTTATGACTTGATTAAATGTATTGTCGTCAGTGACGGTGAACGTATTCTAGGCCTTGGTGATCAAGGTGCAGGTGGAATGGGAATCCCGATTGGTAAAATGGCACTTTACACTGCTTTGGCTGGTATCCCACCTCAATATTGTTTACCCATTTTACTGGATGTAGGAACAGACAATGAAGAACGATTGGCGGATCCGCTTTATATTGGCTGGCGACATAAGCGAATTCGCGGTGCTGAATATGATGAATTTGTTGATGCATTTATCTCCGCAGTAAAACGTCGTTGGCCAAATGTTCTGCTGCAATGGGAAGATTTCGCTGGCGCAAATGCGGCTCGTTTGTTGAGCCGTTATCGAGATAAACTATGTACTTTTAATGATGATATCCAGGGAACTGCGGCAATGGCGACAGGTACTCTGCTTTCTGCTATTAATGTCACTGGAATTCCACTAAAGGATCAAAAAATTGTGTTCCTTGGTTTTGGGGGAACTGGCCATGGAATTGCGCAATTAATTCGCGGTGCTCTTAAAGGGGCAGGATTAAGCGACGAAGAAGCTGGAGATCGCATCTATGCAGTGGACCGGTATGGCCTTCTGGTAGAAGGCGGTAAAGGATTGACCGATGATCAGGCCACTTTTGCTCGCAAACGTTCCGAAGTCGCTGAATGGCAAGTCAGTAACCGTGAGGAAATCAGCTTGCTGGATGTGGTTCGTAACGTAAAACCTACCGCCTTAATCGGGGTTTCGGCGCAACAAGGTGCATTTACCGAAGAAGTGGTGCGAACCATGGCTAAATACACAGATCGGCCTGTTATTTTCCCCTTATCTAATCCAACTTCTCATAGTGAGGCAGTGCCACAAGACCTTCTTACTTGGACTGATGGACGTGCCCTGATTGGAACAGGAAGTCCATTTGAACCTGTTCAGTATAATGGAAAAGTGTTTCATATTGACCAAACAAATAATTCATACATTTTCCCAGGATTAGCATTAGGTATCATCTCAGCTAAAGCAAAACGTGTTTCTGATGGCATGATCAAGGCCTCGGCGCTTGCGCTAGCAGAATGTTCTCCTGCGAGAAAAAATAAGTCGGCAAACCTTCTTCCCCCCATTGCCGATCTTCGCGCAATTAGTCTTGAGGTAGCTAAAGCCGTGGGAAAACAAGCCATTGCAGAGGGTCTGGCTGGGGTCAATGAGGCTGAGCTTGAAAATGAACTTGCTGCTAATATATGGAATCCAATTTATATCCCTTATGAATTAGCGGACTGAGCTCAATTTAAATCCTTTCAATAACGACTTGGAAAAAAGAATCCAAGTCGTATTTTTTTTATGCTCAATTGAATGCTTATATAAAAAAACATTATGGTATATATTAACTCAAATTATGTATTAATACTGTGTTATCATTTTCAAAAGCGAAAGAATGGTTTCTTATGCGACGAACTGTATGAATCATGGAAAGGATGACTCAATCACAGAGGATACATAATGATAAAATCCAAGATGTCTATTGATTTAAAATGCGTTGAGGATCTATTCGCAGATAAGCTCACTTACGAAATCTCTCGTGATTATTTAATGGAATTATTAGAGGTCGGTAAATTAAACGTCTGGCAGTGGGATTTGAGCACCAATGAGATTATTGATTTTGGTTATTCCAAATCTTTATCCGTTTTAAACCCAGACAGCGCAGTGGGACATATTGATCATTTTATAACACGACTTCATCCAGAAGATCGTGAAGAGGTTGCTAATAAATTACTCGAATCTTTCGCCTATTTTGAGGATCATAAGGCGGATTTCAGGATTCAATCGATGCAAGGGCATTATGAATGGGTATCTGCCCAGAGTCGTTATATTCGCGACGCAGAGAATAATGCGATTAAAATGATCGGGACCTGGCATTTTGTTACAGAACACAAAAAGAACGAGGAATTAATCAAATTACAGCAGGCAACGCTCGATCGTATCTCAAGATGTTATTTTTCAGGGGAGTCTGCATCTTCATTAGCCCATGAAATCGCTCAACCCATATCAGCCCTAAATTCTTATCTTCTTGGGAGTATTTTACGTTTGCAGCAGGGAGGGAAGGAGGCTGATGAATTTATCAATGTACTTCAAAAGGCACTGGAACAAGTTGAATTAATCAATACGATTATTAAGCGGATGAAAAGTTTTGTTACTCATGGGGAACTCCACTTTGAACGGGTTAATTTGGCTTTATTAGCCAAACAATCTGTTGTTTTGTCCAAGTTGTATTCCAATTTTTCTGGAACAGTTCAATATGAAGTAGATGAACATGTAACAGAAGTCTCTTTAGATCGAAATCAAATGCGGCAGGTATTTTTAAACCTTATTAATAATGCATTTGAAGCCATGGCTGATGCACAAACAACGAACCCAATCTTGTTGATTCAAATAAAAAATAATGATGCTGAGGTGCTGGTTACCATTAGGGATAATGGTCCAGGAGTGGCACAAACTGTGCTCGATAATCTACTTGCTTCATGTTATAGCACCAAAGAATACGGATTAGGTCTTGGCTTAAGCATTTGTAGAAAAATAATTGAAGCCCATGGTGGGAATTTCAAGATAGAAAAAAATCCCTCAGGGGAGGGGACGATATGTTCTTTTAGGCTGCCTAAGCAAACTTCGGGGCTTTGCAATGAGTAAAACCATTTATATTGTCGATGATGATGAGAATGTATTACGTGCTTTGAAATGGCTTTTTGAGTCTATGAACTTTGAAGTGAAAACTTATTTGAATGCAAAAACTTTTCTGGAACAATATAATCCGGCTCATACAGGCTGTTTGATTACGGATGTGCGAATGCCGGACATGGATGGATTAGAGCTATTTGAACGATTAAAACGGCAAAACAGCTTACTTAAGGTTATTATGATCACCGCCTATGGAGACATACCTATGGCTGTTAAAGCGATAAAAGCAGGGGCGATTGATTTTATAACCAAGCCTATAAATGAAAGTGATTTATTAAAGCTGATTAAAAAATGCCTTGAGCATTACCCAAACCTTACCACAAATGCCATGAGCAAATATGAGCTTTTAAGCGAAAAAGAGCTGCAAGCCCTCGAACTCATTTGGACTAATAGCTCAACAAAGCTCTGATTCGATGGGTATAATCACTTAGAGCGGTTTGCTTCATAAATTCCTTTAACGGCGTATCGATATCAAAATAAACGATATTGGCTAAAAATCCATAACAACATGCATCCAAAGCATGGATAGTAGTACCGAATATATACTCATTAGCTCCTAAAATATGATGAATTGCCTGCAAATCCTCAATACCTGATTGATACACCTCCTTGCTGGAGTATCTGCCAATCCCTTGATAATGATATTTCTCAATATTGTATTTTCTTACCTTTTCAAGATAGGTTTCGGACAACTCAGGACGCTGTTTTAAGAATTCCGCTTTGAATAAAGGCCAAAATTGATCATCTTGCCAACGCGAATAGGACATAACCCAATACAAATGATAGTCTAAAATGCGATTAACTAAAAAATGAGTATTTTTTTGTTCTGATGTTAAATGTTGATCCAAGTTAACGTATTTTTGTGAAAGATAATGCAGTATGTTGTTACTGTCTGTAATGATGCGTCCTGCATCATCCAGATAAGGTAACTGTCCTCGGGGTGCATTCTGGGTATTAACAATATGTTCGTGCTGATACTCTATTTGGGCTAATCGAAGAAAGGTATCCACTTTCAATCCAAACGGATTATTATCGGGTAAGCCAAAGAGTTCTGGGTAGGAATACAAAATTATCATAGAAAATCACCTTTTATTCATGAGGTGGAGCACTAAATGAGGTTAATCCCTTCTCCTAAAAATGGAATAGGAGCGATTTTTTCGAAGCGGCACATCATCCTCATGCCACTGTCCCTTAGCATACAATTTTTCTACTGCTGGAAAAAGTAGCGAGTTATATTTAGATTATTTTCGCCTGATTTTACTCCTATTTAACAAAACAAAAGCATTTTTTTACAAATTGCATCCACGACTTAATGTTTGTTTAATAAATAACCAGTATCATATACAAGTTATTCCCTAATTTTGCCATAGAAGAGCAAATAAGCCAGTAATATAGGGGGAGATTACTGTATGACAATTGAACTGAGTCCAAACAGCCAAGAGCTGATTAAAAAATTAAGTGCAAGCAACCTTGATCGCACTTCGTTGTTGCAAAAAAGCACAACAACCATTGAAATACCGGATTTGTTAGGTTGGTTTGCACTGACCACTAAAACCAAAACTACTGATGAAGCATTTTTTTTAATTGCTTCATTGAAAGCCTCTCTTTTAAAAGATCTGCATAATTTCCTTAATCCTGCTGGACAAAAGGATGATGAAAATAAAAAATCAGATATGTCTGCAACTGTCAAATATGGGTTATTAGCTCTTGCAGGAACAATTTATTTTGGTTGTGAAGGATTTGATGGCGTTACCGCATTTATGGGGATGTTTTCAGCGATTCCTTCGCTTGCTCTTTTTGCTGTGGGAATTTTGTTTTCAATCCTTTCCATGATTGTTTTTTATAGCTTTGACTTAGTGGAAATTTCCAAAAACTTAGGTATAAAATCTTCAGATACCCCTCAATTGCTTGATATGTTACTGGAGCAATTAAAACAAATAAAAGCCATTAGGGCCCGTCTGCAAGGGATTGGAAATAAAACTAAGGGACAATTAAGTGAAGATCTTGAAATCGCAAGGATGTTGCTTCAACAACTTTTGGATATAAAAGAAGCTGGAGATCAGCTTAATGCTGCGTTAGACAATCCTTACTTAAAAGCTGGGAAATACATCACTGCGGGTGTTGCCGGTTTTCTCTTTTTTAGTGGAGGCCTTTTTGCGGGTCAAACTGTGGCTACGGCGATTGCAGGTTTATTTGTTGCTTCGGTAGTTGGAACAGCATGGCCTCTTGCTATTTTTGCTGTGGGTATTCTTGTTGGTTTAGGGGCGCTGAGTGTTTATTGGTATGTTGAACGTCCAAAAATCGAGAATCTGATCAGCCGTTGGCTGGGACTGGACAAAGAAAAAATTGATGAGTTACGCAACTCTGAGGTTCTTAATGAAGAAACCGCGAATCTAAACCACTTAATCAAAGATCTTAATTTCGGTATTGCTCAATTGGAGAAAAGCGAAGCAGATCAATTGACGATACAAAAATCGGAAAAAGAGGCATCACGAGTGCCGGAGTTGGAAAAAGAAATAGCTCGTTTAAAGGGGGAAGTGAAGCTACAGCAATACATAAGTTCTAAAAAAGAAGACCACTCATCATCAGCGCTTCAATCACACTCTCATTTTAGTAATCTTAGAAGAACACGATCTGTAAATGATCTGCACCACATGGATGATGCATATTCTTCTCAATACAATCAACAGCTGTAAGGAAAGAGATCAGGGTAAGGAAAATATTGGTATATTGGCCCTCGCCTGAGCAAGAAATTTGGATTGGGAGTTATATTTAAACGCGGGATAGGGTATGCCTTGAACAATTTTTGTTATCCATATCGAATAGGGCTATAGTCATGTGATAAGAACAATTTATAATGGCAGAGATTTATTCTATTTACATTGGGCGTGTTGACAACACACCCAATGTATAACCTTGATTTAGAGCGAAGAACTTAAAGTTGTTTCTGCATCTAAAATCAGTTCTTGCTCCAACGGATGACCTTGTTTACCCGAAGCAGTCAATAAGCCATTTTTGACGAGCCCCTGCATGACCACCTGATCACTTGCAGGTTGTTGCCAAACTGGAATCACGACAGGCTTTTGGACGAGTACGGTTGGTGGTTGCGGTACTGGCTTTCTCCCTGGATTGAGTTTACTTTCTTCTGCCTCCAGCAATTTCAATTGCTCTGCACTAAGTGGTTGAACTTGGCTGCTGTAGAAGGGGAGTACGCGAAGTTTGAACACCAATAAAAATGCCTCCAGTTTACTGCTTAATTCAGTATATCCATGACTCAAGGGATCATTAAAGGTTGTCCGCAATTGAGACGGAGATAAGATATCAATGTGATTGAGATCGGTACGATAATAAATTTTTTGATCTTTTCCTAACACAAGCAGTGGTTGGGGTTGGCGATAGTGATAATCAACATCCGGCATTTGCTCTAGGCCACCGTATTCTGTTTGCCTAGGAAGTTCATAGCCTTTAAATACCTCATGCAGATCGTGCAATGAACACGCCATTCCTGCCAAACAGGCTTGCTTATTAAAATAATTATTTGCAACATCAAAATCACCATCGCCTCCTGCTTTAACAGGGGGCTCGCTGCTATCGGGCGTTGGATCATAGGCGCGTTTGGTGTAGACGGTTACCCGGTTTAACTCATCGTGTAAATTATTGACTAAAATACTGCCCCAAACTCCGAAACGTTTAGGAAGTAGGTCACGTAAGTCACCCACGAAGGCAATATGCCCTGCAGCAAAGTGATCGGTATAATAGTGGAAACAAAAAAATTCCATTCCCAAAGCCAAAGCCTGATACCGATAGGCTATATCTTGCAAGGTATCACGATTTAGCCCCTCAGGTGTCTGCTCGATAATCTTGAGTAATTCATTGAATTCACTATCTTCTGATTGATATTCTGAATCAGCCAGCAATTGAGTGAGCTCATAATAAATACGTGCATATCGAAGTGCTATATGATGGCCTATAGTGTATACACGCACTGACCATGGAGTAAAATGGGATAAATTTCTATTCAAAATTTCACTATAATTTTTTACCCTCAGGGCAAACATCAGTTGTTGTACATAGAAATTGAGTGTACTTGAAAATGGGATGTAGTTGGCATTATTTATTTTATATATAGTATCTATATCGCTTTGATCTACGTTGTCATTTGCCAGACGTTTATAAGAGCAAATTAACTTTTGCTCCTCGCTTTCGCTAACCGGCTCTTTAATTAAATATTTTCCTAATGTTTCACACGTGCCTGTACTATCATAACTTCGGGGGCTAGCATTATATGCAGCAATACTCGGTAAATTAAGCGATACTTCTCGACCACCAAAATAGTCTCCCGACATGGCCACAATGTTACCCGGTGTGAGATTTAACCCGACAGATTGGGGAAGGCCAAGTTCGTTAAACCCTTGCACCTGAAGATGTAAGCCCCCCTGCTTATCAATAGTGACATAGGGATTGTTTTTTAAGACCTCCCAATCGAGAAAACGTAATGCATCGCCCAGTTCCGTATGTTCTTTTGTATTCATAAGCAAGCTCCATTTTTCTTATTTTTAGTACACTCCAAAAATTATCAATTACTAAATGCTATGCCAGCATGATGTTCAGAAATAAGGGGAAAAAATTTAACTATAGAAGTGAACTATAAAATCTTCAAATAAAGTAAGACTCACTTGGAAGAAAATGAATTCGCGATCCTTCAAATGTGGATTTTTCTTTTTTGGGCGAGGGGGCTTTTTCACTTCTATAATTAAAAAAAGAGCCGCTTGAGAAAATGATGACTGACGAAAAAAAAGAATCATTAGGATTATTTCGTAACACCCTATTTTCGACCTCGGAACAAAGTACCGCCTCCTCTAAAGATCGCAGCAAAGATTTTGATGCAACGAAACAGACTCAATGGATTCACCTGAGCAAAAGCATTATTGATGAGTTAGGGAAAAAAATATCCTCTTTTCCGCAAATACCTCCCGTAGTCCATCAAGATATTCATTGTCCTCCCGAGATGTTTCTGTCCCGTGTAGGTTGTACTTATGCCTGGTTGGCCGATAAACGTCGCGAAGTCGCTAAGATGTTAAAACAAGGCCCGTTTCGACATCAATTTGGGTTGATTAATAAAGCAGGTTTTGTATCAACAGACCAGTTTAACTTGACTCGCGATCTACCTACCCAAAAAAATCTAGTATACAAGCACCTCATGGATTTAATTCATCATAACCAGGAGCATGTTGAGGTAATTGGGCAACAAATAGAAAACGGTACAAAATATGCGATTAGGATCAAATTAACCCCTGTGGAATGTGAGCGAGTACATCAAAAAAATGCAGAGTCACCATTTCCATTCATCGAAGACGATGTGATTCTTACGATTACTTTTGAGGACTACGGTGAAGAGGATAGCAGAACATCACTTGTCGTCGATCATCGTCCTACTCCGTTTAATCAAAATTATCGTGATCGATCCAGTTATTTTCAGGTGCAATTCGAATTAATTGAGCCCTATTTTCAAGCTTGCTGTGATTGGGATTCGAGTCAAGACATTAAGGAGTTTTTAATTAATGCAGGAAAACTTGCCTATCGCCTGGCTCAATTACAACCCGTTGGCCGAGGAAATTCAGCAATTGTTGAATGGATGATCCGAGGGCTTGCCAAAGAAAAGAATATTGAGTTAGGACCTTTTAATCATGATGAATTGGGATGGGATTTTAAAGCGTTCTTTACCCCAGATATCAATGTGTACGCTGATTGGTTTTCTGAAAAAGCGTTTAGCAGGCCGGAATTAGTAGGCAGCGCAAGTGTAACACCCAAAATATTATAAGATTCTGGTTTAAAGCATTCATCAACAACTCAAAGAAAAGTTAACTTATGTTATTTTCGATAATTTGCAAATTTTCGAAAATAATTAATGAAACGGGTAATTATTATCATGACTTGATTGCTCATGATTTAAAGTCCATGGATATCCAATGCGATCAATTCGTTAATCCACTCGCCGAACCGTGGAACACAGCTTATCACAGATGGCATGAACAAATTGCTCAACAATGATTGCACAATAAGGGAATGGTCTTATTAAAAGAAAAGAAGCCATGGGTTGAAAAGAATCAGCGCTATTTGAACGGATATTGGCTCTAAGGCAATTGCCCATTGTGTTTTGAAAAAACAGCAAGTTATTTTGTGAATGTTGTGGGGTGCATTTTCGTCCCGAAGAAATGATTTGCGGGACTCATTTAGTAGCAAGGGAAGTTTGAGTTCACCTGTTCATTTTCTTTCAGACATGCATAGGTCATTTTGTAGTTAATTAAAAAGCAAGCTGGTAACCCAATTAAGGCTCCTTTAATCTTTATTGAGTATAATTATGTTAAATTTATTATCATGATGTTGTTTTTATGGAAACCAACGAACATAAAAATGCTGGCGATCAAATACGCATTCAAACATTAGGCAATCGTTATCTGAAAGGTAGTCAGAATTTATCCCCAGAAAATACCAATAATTTGCGTCTTAAAATGATGCAGGAAGTTGATGGCATCCCTGTGCCGCTTGCTATGAAGTTAAGCGCTGGGGATGTCGTTGCTTTAGCTGGTGATTATTATACGAAAGCAGGCTGGTGGGAACAATTACAAATTCCTGAAAAAACCGGAGATGGCACTGAAGAAAATGAGCAATTACTCCACACCCCAGTGACGCAAGCCGAAACCGATGCGTTCAAACAAGCCTATGATGATTTAGCCTCACCCGCTGTAACAAAAAGCGCGATCAGCCAAATTTTCGCTATCGATGGATCACGTTTTATTCCCAGCTTATTGAAACAATTAATTTATGCAGTCACTGTAAAAGATTATGGTGCAAAATTAGCAAGCAATGAAGATCATTTTGCACCATGGTCACTGCGTGGATATATTGTAGGACATCAATCTGCCTTAAATATGGCGGAGATAGCTTATTATTGTCATCAAATTGCTGGAGGGAAAGTCAGTAAAGAAGATAAAAAAATTCCTTCAGAAATTCGAGATCGATTAGCGAAAATTGTACAGCAAATTGAAATAGACCCTGCAAAATATAAACTGGCCCCTGAATCAACAGAAGGGAAGTTAACCGAGAAAGAACTATTTACGGAACTGGGGCATCGTTTTCATGCTATGGCAGTGGCTCGTGATTTATTTGCAATGCATTTTTATTCGGACCATTTTGCTGGAGGCCATTTGAGCCGCATGGGCGAAATGAGAAAGCTTCTTCCAAAAGAGTTCGGTGTATGGGGCAGTATTCTTGTTAATAACATGCATAATGAAGACAATAAAAACAGCGTTGCCGTTACCAATTCTTTTCAGCCCTTTAGTAGAGAGCAAGACATGATCAAGGAGGATAGCAAAGCCTATGGTGACGGAACTTATTTTTACCATGAGAATGATGCAAACGCGAACATGCTGATCAATGGGATGGATAATTCCCTAGGAGATATTGCGCGTTTGATGAAAACTGGTGAAAAGCGACAATCTGTTGATTACGGAGGTTTGGATTTTTTGCCGCAAATCAATTACAAGGATTCTCAACCGCAACCTTTATTCATTCAGGATCCCAATAATAAAAAAATTTATTTTCGTTCCGATGTAAAACGCATTAAGATGTTATCCCCAAGTGAGTATACCGCGACAACCAAAAATCCAAGCCTTAATGGATATGAAGAACTGACCCCCACGAAAGCCTTCTGGCTGGTTGTGAAACTCAGGTTGTTTGCGTTTTATTATTCGCCTCAAGTTGAATTAAGAAAAAAAGAACAAGCAAAAATTCCTGATGTTGAACAAGAGAATGAGTCTGAGAAAAGGCAAACTGACGAGCAGCAATCTAAATTGAGCCTAAAGCCTATTCCGCAAAACGAGAGCCATTTTGTACCACCCATCATGGGCAAATGGCGTCAAACGACCACTTCCCATTCAATTGCAAAACAAAGTTTCTTGGCCGGACCTCAAAATGGAAATCCTGAGGAAACAATTAGCCCTGATAACGGCGCGGTTTATTCCCAAATCAATCATTGATTGTAAAAAAATTAATAATATATTAACCTAATTGACTATTACTAATCCAGACACTTCCATAAGGCTCGTTAGATAATGAATAGGTTGATGAGTATGGTGTTGGCTGTTTTTGTTGTTACAGCCCAATTGAATACGGCGAGCGCTAGTGATTCTTTTGCAGCACAGCCCACTTCGTGTATCAACTCCAGTTTTAGTGCATCTGGGAATTCAAATTGGCAAAACATTTCGCTTAAGTTAACGAATAATTGCGGACAAAGCGTTGATTTTCAGAATACCAAAATAACCTTTGTGGATGCCTCTTCTCTTGATACCTCATTTTGGGGCGATTTTTCTTCTTTGTCCTATCCCGATAATGTCTTGCAAATTACCTCTCAAATGCAGACAGACGGAACTGTTGTAGCAACGCTTAATTTACATTTTCCGACAACAACTGGCTCAAACAGTATCTTACCTAAAGGTGGTTCCATTGTGCTCTATTATGGTGCACCTACAGCGGATTATGTAGCGAATAGTGTTCAAGTTTATTTAGGAGCACCTCCTAACACAGGACGTATCGCCGTTAGTGTACAAGCGTTACCATCAGATCTAAGTGGTTATACAAATACCCCTAATGTGATCGCGACCCAGACAGACAGCGGGGCTTCAGTCAATGCCAATGCACCGTGGAATGCAGTGACTCCAATGACACAACTTGAAAGTGGCAGTACCTACACCCTTTCTACGCCGAATATTATTTTTAATGGCACGAATTGCGTTCCTACTTTTGTTCCTGCTTCTGTGGTGGCTGGTGAAACCCCTCCAACGGTTAATTTAAACTATGCCTGTTCTCCTATAGCACAAGAAGCCGCAACGATAAATGTCAGCGGGGCCCCTGGATCACTGAAGCAAGTAAGTGTTACTTTGACACCTAACGATGGTTTTGCTGCTTTGACCCAGATTGTCAATTTGACCAATGGCTCGGGCTCTGCAACGGTCTCATTGACTGCCGGGACAATCTATACTTTGTCTACCAGTGCTATCCCAGGCTACTCCGTACATTTTAGCCCGCAACCCTTGCAAGCCGCTGCCGGTGTGGTTGAAACAATTACTTTCTCGCCCAGTTCAAGCAAAGTTCCTGGATGGCCAAATTATCTTGCCATGGGAGCGGTTACTGATGACTCACCTGCAATACAAACTTCATTGCAATCACGCCCAATCGATGCCATTTTCAAATACGGTGGATTAGGTGGGAATGGTGATCCAGGACAAATTGTTTATCCAATTTTTGATTTGGAAACGGCACAACAAGCACAAGCACTATCTGCCTTTTACCAGCAGCAACAATTACCCAATAAAGTAATCCCTACAATGGTTATTTATACTGCGCAGATGAGTGGTGGCACCAGTTTTACTGACTTTGAATACACCAATATGGTGATGCACTATATTAATCTCATCATGGAGGCGCAAAAACTCCAATCATTCCAATCAGCACAGTTTAATTATCCGGGGGCGATTATCTTAAATCCTGATTTATTCGGAATGCTGCAACAAGAAAACTTATTAAACGATGCCAATACGGCGATAAGTCAAGTGCCACTGCAAAAAGCATTGCAGACTGCTGTGTGTTTTGCTACATCAACCATTGATACAAATTATGGTACAGGCTTAAATTATGAAGCATTGTTTCAGGCAATCCGGAGTAAAACGACCGATAATTGGTCGGCAATGAGCACCTGGGATACCTATAAGCTGCAATATTTTAATCATTGCATTGCCAACCCAACTGTTCCTGCATCGATTACTATTCCTGCCTTTACGAACGATTTTCCTGGTTGGGTACAATCGACTAATTGGATTATTCGGCAATTTGCACCTCATGTAACTTTTGGCTGGCAAGTGAATTTGTGGGGAGTTGGTAGTTCCAATTGGGTGCATCAAAACTATGATGCAGCGACATTAAAGGCCAATGTTTCTGATCCGACTGTTACCTTAATTGAAGCGACTACTGCATATCAAGGCAATTACAAACCCGATTTTATTGTGTTTGATAAATATGAAATGGATGCCATTCCTGGGGCAGTTGGCTCTGGATATTTATTTAATGCGCGGGATTGGTTTAATGTATTGAATTACGTCAACAACATTAGCGTTTCTTTGGGTAATATTCCGGTGATGTTATGGCAAATCCCTGGAGGTCATTTACAACAAAATAATGATGTGGACACGCGAACAAGTCATGCTTCAACCGAGCCTGACTTTTTTTTTGGGAATTCATATAATCCTTTAAGCAATTTAAAGTCCTATGTCCTGGGCACTTCTTTATCGAGTTCAATTTATGGTACCAGCAATATTATGGATTATTTGATGATGGATGCTCATGGGGGCAATACCTATGTTTGGCAAACAAATAATTTACAACAAGCCGCCAGCAGCAATGTATTTGCCATTCTTTGGGGCGGAGGTAATACGACCAGTGTTGGTAGCTTCCCTAGTGATGATGGCGGTTGGCTTGCCAATAAAATTAATAACTACTATAAAAATCCAGTGAACTTGTCATTGCGTTAGACGGCTGCATGGAATGAGGCAAACAGGCGAAACATAGGATGGGTTGGAATCAATGGATTTACATGCATTAGTTACTTTGGACAACCAGACGATACTTAGCAAACTCAATAGTTCTCTTGATGGCTTGACTCGCGCGGAAGCCCAAAAAAGACAGACATTGTCAGGGTTTAATGAAGTGACTCAAAGCCCTTATCGTCTGCTTATTATGGAGGCCATTTCTCATTCCACTAATCCATTGATTGCCATATTGTTGATTGCGGCAGGAGTTTCAGCGTTTACTGGGAATGTGGTGAGTTCTGCCATCATCATTATTATGGTGGTGATGAGTATTGGCTTGGATTATTTTCAAAGCCATCGTTCTTTAGTGGCGGTGAAAAAACTGCAGAAGAATATCGCATCCACTGCAAATGTTTTACGTGATGGCCAATGGGGGGAACTCCCATGCCGTGAATTGGTCTCTGGCGATATTATCCGTCTTGCTGCCGGCGATTTGATCCCTGCAGACTCTCTATTATTAAAGGCGAAGGACTTACATGTCCAACAGGCGGCACTCACTGGTGAGTCTTTACCCGTTGAAAAGGAAGCGATTCAAGAAAGCACACCCCCTCAAAATCCTGAAGAGGCGAAAAATGCTGTTTTTTCGGGATCATCAGTAGTTAGTGGTACTGCTACGGCTGTGGTTGTAGCGACCGGAGCGAATACCCAGTTTGGTGATATCGTCAAAAGCCTTTCTAAAGTTGCACCACACACTGAATTTGAAAAGGGCATCACGCGCTTTGGCTTGTTCATTATGAAGGTGGTTTTTTTTCTTGTGGTATTTGTGTTTGCGGTCAATATTTATTTAAAACGCTCTTTGCTTGAATCTTTATTATTTGCTGTAGCCTTGGCTGTTGGGCTTACCCCGGAGTTATTGCCGATGATAACCACGGTGACACTCGCTGCTGGTGCAGTCCATATGGCAAAGAAAAAAGTGATTGTCAAAAATTTATCTGCAATTCAGAATTTTGGCAGCATTGATATTCTTTGTAGTGATAAAACCGGTACGATAACCAGTGGTGAAATGGTCCTGGAGCACCATATCGATCCTTGGGGTAATCAATCCGAAAGCGTGATGTTATTGGCTTATTTAAATAGTTTATATGGTACCGAGATTCCTAACCCGTTTAATATTGCGGTATTAAAAAAAGTAAACATTAATCCTTTGGATGCTGCGATCTTAAAACACGATCATCCTGACGTACAAACGTATCATAAAGTCGATGAAATCCCCTTCGATTTTGAGCGTCGGCGCTCAAGCGTTGTTGTCGATAAAAGTGGGGCTCATCTGCTGATAACCAAAGGCGCTCCAGAGTTTGTGATCTGCGATTGTACTCATTATGATCTGGCAGGGGAAATCCATCCATTGGATGACGCGACAAGAAAAAAAATTGCAGCCACTTTTTTATCTTTAAGTGAGCAAGGCTATCGCACCTTGGCTGTAGCTTACCGCGAAATCAAAACCAAGACTTCCTATCATATTCCGGATGAGAAAAACATGATAGTAGCGGGATTCCTGGCTTTTTTTGACCCAGCTCTTGAGGAAACACCAACAATCATCAAAAAATTATTTAAAGAAGGGGTCAAAATAAAGATTTTGACTGGTGATAATGATTTGGTGACGCGTCACATCTGTCAGCAAGTGGGTCTTGATGCAAGTCGAATGCTACTTGGTGAGCAATTGAATCACATTACGGATATGGCATTAGGAGAGATTGCGGAAGAAGTTGACGTATTTGCTCGCATTTCTCCTATGCAAAAGCAACGTATTATAAGTGTTCTTCGCGCTCGGGGCCATGTAGTAGGATATATTGGGGATGGAATTAATGATGTTCCTTCGTTGCATTCGGCGGATGTAGGCATTTCGGTTGCGGGCGCGGTAGATGTAGCGCGTGAAGCCGCGGATATTATTTTATTAAAGCGTCACTTAAGCGTGTTGCTGAAAGGGATTGTTGAAGGACGCAAGTCATTCGGAAATGTGATGAAATACCTCATGATGGGGACTAGTTCGAATTTCGGGAACATGTTAAGTATGGCCGGTGCGATTCTGGTGTTGCCGTTTTTACCGATGTTACCGACACAAATTCTTTTAAATAACCTTCTTTATGATACATCACAGGTTGTGATTCCAACGGACAACGTCGACCCTAGTTTTGCACGTAAACCAAAGCATTGGGACATAGGAATTATTCGCAAGTTTATGTTTTATATCGGCCCCATCAGCTCTATTTTTGATTTTATTACTTTTTTTGTGATGTTGAAGGTCTTTGCAGCAACAGAAGCATTGTTCCAAACTGGCTGGTTTGTTGAATCTTTGGCGACGCAAACACTAGTCGTATTTGTGATTCGTTCAGTGAAAAGTCCCTGGCAAAGTAAACCCAGTAAGGCTTTAATCATCATGGTTTTATCGATTGTGTTTACTGCTACGATATTGCCTTTCACGCCTATTGCAAAGTTTTGGGGATTCGTCCCGTTACCCGCAACCTATTTCCTGTTTTTAATCGCGGCAACAATCACCTATCTTTTTTTAGTGGAAATGATTAAAAAGAAACTGATGTGGCGGTGGATAGACGATAAGTAGCGAGATACTGATTTCCCATCGCGCTTAAAACCTACCTCTGGAAGGTAAAAATACTTAGGCGATTAGGCCAAAGGATTAGGATATTTTTTTAAGTAAAGTTTCCCAAATTGATAAGAGGCATAATCAGTGATATGACCCACATCACGATAGATGGGAATACCATTGAGGTCTGCTTTACAGATATTTTGCGTACATTGTATTTTTTTAGGGTCGATAATAATTAACTGTGGGTATTTGTTTTTCATTTTATTAAATAACCGATCAAACCATTCTCCTTCCGAAAGGGTAAAATCACAATCGTGCGGATTATATGCAGTTCTTCGTTTTATATGTTTATAAAAACAATCATGAAAACTATTTTGCATTGTTGCTGTTGAATGAATTAATACAGGCTTTGCTCCTGAGGCGGTAATGATTGAAAGTGCTGTGTCTAAAGCCTTTTCCAGTCTTTTTAGGCCTAAGGGTAAAGATCGTTTATCACCTAACTTATTGATGATGTGATCACTGTAATAATTACCCCATAGTTGGCCAATGATTACATAATCATAATGATTGTTTTCAATCATTTGATAATATTTTTGAGTCAGCTCATAACAGAGCTGATAGTTTTGATCTTTAAAATGCCACCAATCAAAAAGATAAATGCCGGGCAAGGTTAAGCACGAAGATACGGTCTGCATTAAAATAGAGATATTTGCTGCTTGTCCTAACTCATCCATAAAACCCCAATAATGATTGGCAAAAGAATCTCCGATCATGAGTGCTTGCTTGCTGTTGGGTTTTTTTGAACCGATACCGCATTGCCTATTAATTTTACTCTGTGAATCAGTCACACATACGGCTCTTTGTGGGCTGTTGTATTGGTTTAATTGTTGATGGATAGTTAATAACTCACCCGTAAAACGCTGAGGAAATCCCTGGTTTTTCTTAATCATATAATCGGTCAAATGTAAGGCAATGCTAGGAATTAAAAAAAGCAGCAGAAAAGTATAACGAAATGGTATTTGTTTTCCGCGTTTTGAGGGTATTTCAATGAGGCGCCAGGAGAGATAGGCTAAAACAAAAGTAAGTCCGAAAGCAGCTAATAAAACAGCAGGGGTTTCTACAATACTTTGATATCTTAGAAATGAAAAAATTACCCAATGCCAAATATAGAGGGAATAAGATAATAATCCTATAAATACCATAGGCTGACTGGAAAGGATTTGGCTCAATATATTTCCCGGAGCACATGCCCCTATGAAAATAAGTAATCCGGTGGCAATACAGACGGCAAAAGCATGTTCATCAGGGTAACCTGCCAAAGAGGGATTAAGCTGGGCAACATACAATAGGGTGAGCAATGAAAGACTGCCAAATAGGTTGATAACATATTTATTGTTTACCCAAAATGTCGCTGGAATGAGGGCGACACAAGAGCCAATCAAAAACTCATAAATTCTGCTGGAAAATAGGTAGTACGTATGTGCAGGTAAGGTTCTCGCATGATACATCGAGAGGAGCAATGCGATAAAAGTCAGTCCGACGACAATTGGGAACAAGTATCCTTTAGGTAAGAAACGATGCAAGCAATAGATGAGGCAAGGTAAAAACAGATAACATTGCCATTCTATGGAAAGAGACCAGGTATGCAGTAAAGGAAGCTGGTATGTTTCTGGAGAAAAATATCCAGTGGTTGTTTTATCAAAAAATAAGTTAGATAAAAATAACGAAGTTTTACGCGCGCTTTTGCTGTAGAGAATTAAATCATCCGGCAAAAAAAACAATAATGCCAATGCGGTAGTCAAAAGGAGCAAACAAACAAATACAGGTTGTAAACGCCATAACCTTCGATTGTAAAAGTCTAAAAAAGAAAAAGAACCGTGATGAACTGACTCATGGATGATGTGGGTAATAAGGAAGCCAGAGATAACAAAAAATACATCAACCCCTATAAATCCAGATGGAAAAAAGGAGAGTCCTCCGTGATAAATTAAGACCAGTATAATGGCAACAGCCCGGAGTCCATCAATATCGGGTCGGTATTTCATTCGCTCTCGAACAAAAAAATAGTAATGCTATCATCTCAGTTCTAGTTTATCTATATCCATCGTCGTTACAGTAAAGTGGGAATGACTTGTCTCAATTTGCGGCGTATTGGGGGGCAAGATAAGATGGAGTTCTCAAGTTAAAATAGGCCCCCTAAGCAAACGACCCTTTTCGATAAATTCAATTTTTTTATGTGCTTTTAAGAATGAGAGTAATTATCCACTGGCTTAAGTTACCTAGGTTCGGTGCACATGCAATTTTATTTAATCCATTATGATACTATTATTGTATCTAGTCTAAGTTGTTTTAAGGATGGGGCCTTTAAATAGGACTCCAAGACCCAAACATACTGCTTTAGTGAGGGATAATGCATACGCTAAGAATTTTTTTTGCAATTACCTTTCCAAAGAAAATACAAATTAAATTATCCAATTGCCTGAAGTCTTTGCACGAGACCATCTTGTCCGATTATATGCGTTGGGTCCATGTTGAAAAAATGCATATTACTTTACAATTTCTAGGTCATTTACCACAAGAACAGCTCATACCTGCGACCGAATATGTGCATGCAGCACTACAAAACCTACCGCCATTTCAACTTGAATTCGGGCAGTTGGAGTGGTTCCCAACGGTACGACGTCCTAAAGTTCTCTCGTTAACAGTTCAACCCCAAGCTGCTTTAGCTAGGTTGTCAGATACGATCGGACAAGCTCTGATTGCTTTGAATGTCCCAGTTGAAACGCGCTCTTTTCGGGGGCATTTAACCCTGGGGCGATTGATTCGGCATAAGGTACCGCGCGAACTCTTAGACACAGTGAAAATGCCGAGTATTCCCCCAATGCGGGTAGATAAGATTTATCTCATCGAAAGCAGGCCAGAACAAGGGAAACAAAATTACTATTCTTTGGCAGAGTTTCGCTTAAATTAAAAGTTGTAAACCTTATGCGTGGCTGCCTGCAAACTATTACCCATAAACACGTAACAAATATGCCATGACGGCACGTAAACCCATGACTTCGCCACCCTCTGGTTTACCAGGTTTGCTTTGTTCACTCCAGGCCATAATGTCAAAATGCAGCCAAGACGTAGTTTGGGTGATGTAACGTTGGAGAAATAATGCAGCTATAATAGCTCCTGCATAAGGATAATCACTGCAGTTGGTCATATCTGCAATCGAAGATCGCAGGAATTTTTGATAGGCAGCAAATAAGGGTAAACGCCATACCGGATCAGCCGCTTTAGACGATGCATCAATGATTTCTGCGGCTAACGATTCGTCATTGGTAAAAAATGCTGACATTTCAGTACCTACAGAAACACGAGCTGAGGAAGATAAGGTTGCAAAGTCGATCAGTAAATCAGGTTGCTCCTCACATGCTTTGACCAAAGCATCAGCCATAATCAAACGTCCTTCTGCATCAGTATTATCCAGTTCCACGGTTAAGCCGTTGCGCATCACTAAAATATCGCCTGGCCTGTATGCATTGGGTCCAATCGCATTTTCCACAGCGGGAATCAGCAAATGTAAGCGAACAGGCAAGTGACGTGCCATAATCCATTGGGCGAGGCCTATCACATGTGCTGCACCTCCCATGTCTTTTTTCATGATGCGCATACCGTAAGCGGATTTGATATTCAGGCCTCCGGTGTCAAAACAAACCCCCTTACCGACCAACGCAACACGAGGATGTGTTTCATCTCCCCAGGTTAAAGAGAGTAAACGTGGTTCTGACTGGGCTGCGCGGCCTACTGCGTGAATGGCTGGAAAATTATCTCGTAACAGTTCATTACCAATCCATTGTTCAAATTTTGCATTATAGGTATCGGCTAAGGTTGCCACTACTTCTGCCATTTCTTTAGGACCCAGATCACTGGCCGGTTCGTTGATGAGATCACGAACCAGAAAATGTGTCTGAGCCATTTGGAGTAAATCATCAACCTTTTGCGACTCAACCATTAAGACACGAGGTGACGAAGAGTTTTTTTTGTATTTTTCAAATCGATATTGTGCCAATGCCCAATATAAGGCGGCCTCTTGCGAATAAGTTCCTTGAACTTGATAGGTGTTCGCTGGTAGTAATTGAGCGGCATGGGCCATTGCCAATACCTGATTTTCATCTCCAGTCCCTATATATGCGCTCTCTAATAAACCATCAGCATTATAAAACAAACAACAATCTCCCATTGCTCCATGAAACTGCATTTGTCCAAAATAGTTACGTTCAACTGAGGTGAATGAAGAACTTTGCTCTTCCCATTGTTTTTGGGAGATGAGATAAAGAGGGATTGGTCGGACACTATCTACCGTATAAAAGAGATCTGCTTGCATCGTTGCTCTCAATTCATTGTGTGAATGGAATGTTACAGTGTTTCAGTATCACCAGCTCAAGCGTCACCAGAGAGCTGCCCTCGCACTGAACCCTGTGCTGGATGGAGATCTCTCGTTAAGCTCATAAAAAAGCGGTTTCTGTAAGTCCTGTTGGATTCTTTTTTGATAATTAATTATTTATTCTGATTCATTTTTTGTCAAAGAAAGGGGTTAAATTATTTTTGAGAAATTTTTGTGCTCAACACATATTTCCCTAAAAATTGATATGCTTAGTAAAGATGACTTAATTTTATAATTGGAAATTTTGACCAAATGAATATTAAGAATGAAGGAAAGCTTGCTGCGGATTCTCTGGGGATAGGTGAATCGATCATTATGGGAACGGCAGGAGCTGCGCCCGCTTTTAGCGTTGCTGCTGCGACGGCAACACTAGTCGCTACAGTGGGTACTTTAGCGCCGGGAAGTATTTTATATTGTGGATTTATCATGTTCGGTATTTCCTTGGCATTCATTCACCTGAACAAAGTCATTGTCAATGCAGGGGCTTCATATGCGTGGATATCCAAAATTTTTGGAATGTATTTAGGTTTTTTTGCCGGATGGGCGGTTTTAGTTTCATCCGCTGTATTTATGGTTTCGGGTTCTATTCCTGCAGCCACAGCAACATTGTTACTCGTCGCGCCTCATCTGGTGGAAAGCCCGGGGTGGGTTACTTTGACCAGCATACTCTGGATAACCATGATTTCAGCGATCGCTATTGCTGGAATAAAACCTACGGCATATCTTCAAATCTTAATGACTGGGTTTGAAGTGCTTATCTTATTTACAATTATTAGTGTGGGTTTGATCAAGTTTGCACCTCATCCAGCGCATCCTTTCTCATTTTCCTGGCTTTCTTTTACTAGCTTTACTCCCGAGTTATTTGCAACAGGGGCATTAACCGCCGTCTTTTTCTACTGGGGCTGGGATGTTACCCTTAACTTAAATGAGGAAACTAAAAATACCCGGCATGCGCCGGGGATAGGAGCCTTTTGGTCTGTATTAATTATCATATGCATCTATGTCAGTTTTGCTATTGTAACCCTCCTGGCTCTCAATGATGATGAAATAAAGCATGCAGGAACAAATGTAATTTTTGCAGTCGCAGAAAAAATAGTACCTAGTCCATGGAGCTACTTGGCGGTTCTTTGCGTGATGATCAGTACCATCGGTACCTTGCAGACTACCATCGTTCAGTTTACACGAACTCTATTTGCCGAGGCACGGGATGAAATAATTCATCCACGTTATGCGACCCTACATAAATCTCGAAATACCCCGTGGGTAGCAATTCTTTTTATCTGGTTTTTGGGCGTGATTTTATTAGTACTCTCTTCTAATTTTTCAACGGTAAACTTGATTATTAAAGATTCGGTGCATGCACTTGGTATTTTGGTTGCCTTTTATTATTCGTTAACGGGCTTTGCTTGTGCCTGGTACCATCGTTTTCTGTGGAACACTACAGCTGAATTACTCGGCTACATTATTTGGCCTACTTGTAGTGCGCTATTTTTGGTCTTTATCGCCTGCTTTAGTATCCCAAAATTTGATTTAGTGACCGATATTGTTGCATTGGGAGGAATTCTCCTGGGGTTTGTACCGTTATTAATCAAAAGAGTCTCACAAACGAAGTGACATACTTTGGTGAGATAGGTTCTGCATGAGTGTAAAAGGAGTTATGTATGTTAAGACAATTTTCAAGAACATTATTTCTTTGTTTTTTAGTGTTTTTATTTTCTGCCCTTACTACCCGGTTAGCTTATGCAAACACTGAAAATTATCCCGCATTGCATACACTGAAACCAGGAACCCTTATTGTTGCTACTTATTTTACCAATCCGCCGTTTGAATATTTAAAAAATAAACAGGAAATTGGTTTTGAAGTGGATTTAATTCGCGAAATTGCCAAAAGACTGCATTTACATTTAGAGTTTAAAAACACCCAATGGGAACAAATTATAAATGAATTGCGAGACCAGCACTATGATCTCATTATGGGAGCGATTACGATCACCAATGAGCGCGAGAAAATAATTGCCTTTTCCAAGCCCTATATGACAACGACCTTAAGCATCGTGATTAATACCAAAAAAACACCGCAGGCAAAAACGATTGCTGATTTAGACAATCTGACTATGGGTGTACAAGCCAAAACGACCGATTTTGATATCGCCAAACAGATGCAAAAAGAGGGACAAATTCGCGGAGTAAAAATATATCCATTTAAAAATTTTAACCTGGCAATAGATGACTTAATCGCAGGTAGGGTTGGTGCGGTGATGAAGGTATTTCCTGTAGCTTATTATTACGTTGAACACCATCCACAATTGAAAATTCTTGCTGCTGTGCCCAAAGCACCTCAGCCATTAGGCTTTGGCATGAATCCAGCCAATCAGGAATTGGTTCAAGCAGTAAATCAGGCCCAAGCAGAAATGCAAGCCGATGGGACCTATGAAAAAATATTTAAGAAATGGTTTGGGGGAAGCCCAGATAAGAGTAATGGGAATCATCAAATAGAATAGGTTGAGCCAAGGGGGCACAACCTAATATCTTTAACGCAACAAGGCTCGGTCACCCTCACTGAGCAGGAGTATTATTTTTAAATCGCTGATAAATTCCAATCAATTCCGCATTACCAATAACATGTCCAGTCATTGCATTTAAAAGAATATCTCGTGTCGTCCCATCCCCCAAAGTTAATACCGTATCTAGAGCATATAATTTAAAATGATAACTATGAGCTAAACCAAAAGGAGGGCAAGGGCCTCGATATCCTAATCCTCCCCAACTGTTTTTTGCATTTGCGGCTCCCGGAGGAATTGGTCCCCCAGCACCTAATTCTTTTACAGTGGGCGGTATATTAAATACTATCCAGTGGGTCCAGGTACCTTCATCTGCATCCGGATCGTCAACAACCAAGGCCAGTGACTGTGTGTTGTTTGGTATATTTTGCCAAGTTAAAGGAGGGGATTGATCCACGCCATTACACGTATATTGGTCCGGAATCATTGAATTCATTTTAAAGGATGCGCTTTCGATAGTGAAGGTATTAGCAAAACCATGGCAGTGAAAAAGAGAGAATGCAAAAAACAAAAGCAGAGAATTTTTTTTCATTTTATTGTTACTCCAACCTTTAAAAAATGAGTGAATTGACAGAAAAAGCCGTTATCAATTCATAGATTAGAAAAACAAATGATAGTGCAGTGTTTGCTTCTCTTCAATTGAGTCCTTACAGATTCTTTAGAATAAAAAAATTCAGGTGCAAAGCTTTTAAAGGTTGATATAATTCACGCCCCTAAGTTTCGCCTAATATTTTTTCACTAAATTTAATTTATTGGCACATTGGTTTAGATGTTTCTAAATGTAATCTAGGCTGTGGCCCTTAATAGTTGGAATGAGTTGTTTTAAAGGAAACAGTAATGCAAAAAAAAATTGAAGAAGTAAAAAATGAAAAAGCAGGAATGAGTATTAATGCAAGTTCTCAAGAACCAGAAAACCAACAAATAGTAATCCATGTTACTGATGCGGCTCATGCTTCTGAGGATCAATTAGATCCGGTCTCATTGGAAGAGCAAAAAGAAGATGAAGCTTTAATTACGCCAATTAATGATTCTGAGGATGCAGATGAGGTTGCATATGGACTTTGGGATGTTTTTAAATCGCTAAGTTCGCTTTCTGTGCCAATGGCGCTTTCATTTACTTTTAGCTTTGAGATTTTTTTAATTGTTGTTTTGCTTAATGCACTCAGTGAAAATGAAGATGAAGCCGCTTCAGCCACATTAATTTCCACGATGATCAATACCCTTTTAGTCGTTGGTATGGCTCCTTTGTTCTCCATGAGTGTGGTTGCCAGTAATAAAATTGGTGAACTTACCGAAGCTGAAAAAGAAGGGGAGACCAACGAATTAGTCTTGCAAGAAAAGCGTGATTATATAGCGGGCATCAGTCGTAATGGTCTTTGGCTTTCTGCCGTCCTCACCCCGCCGATTATGGCTGGCATGATCTTTTCCAAACCGATATTAACTACTCTTTTTGGACAGAATGATCAGGTCGCAGAGATTACCCAGCATTTTTTACGCGTTTATTCACCGGCAGTAGCTGGGGTGTTGACGCGAATATCTACAGAACAAATGATGTTTAGTTTTGGACGTTCTAAACCTGCTATGTTTATGGGGTTTGCAAGTCTTTTAGTGGGGACAGGCATTTCTTCCTGGCTCGGATTTGGTGGTTTAGGAATGCCCAAGATGAGAGGAGATGGCGTTGCCATTGGTTATGTCATTGAAGCTTATCTCACTTCTTTAGCCTATGCTCTGTACCTAGCAAAACATAAAGATTTTAGTCAGTACGAATTTTTCAAGATTTTTAAAAAATTTTCCGGCCAGTTTGCACAACTTAAAGAGCTGTTGGCGATTGGTGGTTCGATTACTCTTTCTGTTGCAAGTGAAATGGCGATGTCTCTCTCAGTAAGCATCCTCTCAGGTATGTTGGGAACTAAGGAACAATCCGCCATCACTGATTTAAATCAGTATATATTCTTTAATTTCTTACTTTTAGCGGGGTTTGGGCAGGGTAATTCGCAAGAACTGAATCGACTGATTGGTGCTAGAAAATACGAAAATGCAAGCCGTATGGGGAAATATGGATTATTAACTACTCTGACGTACACTGCTCCTGTTCCTATATTTTTTGCAGTGATGCCCGGTGTCCTGGTAATGGGAAATAATCCTGGGGAAGTAAAAGAGATGCTTAAATATTTGGCGCCCATGATGTCGGCTGGAGTCATTTTGGATTCGGCACGTTATAATCTTTTACAACAGTTAAGGGTTTTGAAGGATCTTAAAGGTTCAACTATGATTTCAGTTGCCGCGTTATCTCTGGGAATAACGGGATCGGCACTTCTTGGACTTAAAACCAAACTTGGGATTTATGGTGTAGCGGCAGGTTATACTGGAGGAGTTATTATCGCTCTTCCTGGATTAGCCTATAGATGGCGCAATCGCATCAATGCTGAAAAAATACAAGAAATTGCTGAAGAAACGCCTCCTGTAATTATGTCCTCTGCCAATTGTGTGGATGGTTTTTTTAGTCGTTTGCTCAAGTTGAAATATAAAGATGAAAACGAGAATTTGTTGGAGCATAAAGGAAAAACATATAATGCGATGGATAAAGCGCTAACTGTTTAAATGATCCATGGGGATGAATAGGGATATAAAAATGACAGTTGAATGTGTTATTGATTTGATTGTGGCAAAAAAAGAAAAATCTTTTATTGTTTTCGAAGACGAGGGCTTCATTGCCTTTTTGGACTCTCGTCCGCTTTTCCCGGGGCATACTTTATTAGCCCCAAAGATGCATATTGAAACATTATATGATCTGCCAGACTCGATGTTATCCCCGCTCTTTTCATTAACACAAAGAATTGGCAGCGCGGTTGAAAAAGCAATGGGCGCGGCAGGAAGTTTTATTGCAATAAATAACACCATCAGTCAAAGCATACCCCATCTTCATATCCATATTGTTCCCAGAAACAAACACGATGGGCTGAAGGGCTTTTTTTGGCCACGAACTCATTATAGGGATGAACATCATAGGCTTGAAGTGCAAGAAAAAATTAGAAACCAGTTGCATTCTCATTAGTTGTTTCTCTTGCAATAGAGGATCATTGCTATATGATAAAGATGTTAATAGACATCCCAGCGATTCAGCTCTTGAACGAACATTTAAGGGATAACCATGCGCTTTCTAACCATTTTACTAGGATGTTACATCATGACCTCTAATACCGCAGCAGCTGATTCACCTAAACTCAATGACAATGCCTATGATTATTCCTTTCATACATTACGTGGGCATGAACTATTACCCCTATCATCATTCAGAGGAAAGGTATTAATGATTGTCAATACGGCCTCAAAATGTGGTTTTACCCCTCAATATGCGCGTTTAGAGAAGCTTTACGAACACTATAAAGATCGTGGTTTAGTCATTTTGGGCGTTCCGTCAAATGACTTCGGCGGTCAAGAACCTGGGACTGAGCAAGAAATTGCAAGTTTTTGCCAGGTCAATTATGGGGTTACTTTTCCAATGACTGCAAAAGAGGTGGTTTCAGGCAAAAATGCACATCCATTTTATCTTTGGGCTAGAGAGAAATTAGGCTTTGGCACGGCACCAAAATGGAATTTCCATAAATACCTCATTAATCGGAAAGGGGAGTTAATTGATTATTTCTATTCAACGACCTCTCCTGAGGCTGGACGATTGGTCAAAGTTGTTGAAAAGGCTCTTGACGAAAAAGCTTAATGAAAGACCCTCATCCGCCCTAGCGGGCACCTTCCTCCCTAGGGGAGAAGGGATTTGGGGTACTATAAAAATCCTTTTTCCTGTTTCGAGATGAGACGTTGTCGCGTTATAAAATCCTCCCCCCGTTTCGGGAGAGAAATTGACGCTTTATAAATCCCCTCTCCCGTTTCGGGAGAGGGGCTGGGGTGAGGGAAAAAGAGTTTAAAAAAACAGGTTGCATCAAATTACCTAATATTAAGCAACATCATACCCTCCGGCCACTTCATCATATACCTGGACAATACTATCAAGTAATTGCGCTTTTTCTTGAATTAAACTCAATTTACTACGATCAAGATTAATTTTGGCATTGATTACATTGCGATAGTCTCTGGCTCCTGCTTTATATTGTGCTAAAGCGACAGCATATGCTTTTTTTGCTGCCCAATAGCCTTTTTGAATTTGCACATAGGATAAATGGTTTTTCTGTTCATTCGTAAGCGCATCATCGACATCTGCAAATGCGGAATGCAGCGTACTCAAATACTCATAATAAGTTGCTTTGAATCCAGCTTTAGTTGATTTGATGTCTTCATAGGAACTGGCATTGAAAATTTTGGTTGATGCAGCAGCTTGGGCAACCCAAATATTGGTGCTCACTTTTAAAATGTTTCTTAAATCAATGGAGGCACCTCCAATTAAACTGGTTAATGCGATGGTTGGAAAAAAAGCCGAATAAGCCATTCCAATTTGTGCTTGAGCTATTTTTAAATTATTTAAAGCAATCATAATGTCTGGGCGATTTTTCAAAACCGATGAGGGTAAGGATTGAGGAATCAAATGATTTAAGTTCAACGAAAGTACGCTTCGATGCGTCGTAATCGGGCCAGGATTTTGGTTCAATAAGAGGCGGATGGTATTCTCATTTTGCGCGATGACACTTTCAATTTGAGGAATCTTGGCTTCTTCCTGGGACAGCTGTTGATCAATGTTGATTGGTACTTCAATATTGCTGGCGCCTTTCTTGAAACGAACCTGTTCCAGTTGATGCAGTTTCCTTAAATCACGAAGCAGTTCTTTCTCAACAGCCAGTTGTTCTCGTTGACTTAGGAGCATAAAGTAGGCGCCACTCATTTGGCTGATAATCCCCAACTTTGTTGATTGAGCCTGGGCTTGCTCCATGGCTAATGAGGCTTTGGCTGATTTGATATTATAAATATTATTTAAGATGTTCACGGTGTATTTTGGAGTAAAGCCAGTGTAGTATCCTCTAAATCTCAGGTGAGAAAGATTTGAAAAAAAAGGATTATTCGCCAATTGACCTCTGGGGGTCACATGGGAATTCCAAGTTCCGCCAGAAAAACCTGTCGCGGTCGCATCGAGTGTGGGGATCCATGCATATTGTGCTGCTTTAAGTTGAGCTTGTGCTTGCTCTATCGTTGCATATGACCTTTTAATTGTATCATTACATCTTAAGGCCTGCATAATCAGCTGATTAAGTTCGGGATCATGCAGTTTGTTCCACCATGCGACTCGACTTAGGTCGCTTTTATTATCGATGTATTTTATTCCACTACGCGAATTTTTAGGATAATTTACTTTTTCAGGAACAAGGCAGTTTTTGCAACAACCTGCAAGCAAAATGGCGGATAGATTCAATAAGATAATTTTTATTTTCATAATGGTGCCAATTTAATCTAAATTTAATTAGGGTAGGTACATTTCGCTTGTCTTGGCTCAAGCGAACGAATTGTACACAGACCCTAGTCGAGCTTTGTTCTAAATATTTTCCCCGTCAAAAGAATCAAAATGAACGCGATTAATAAAATAGGAAAAATATTTGGAACAATTTGGCTAAGCGTATTGCCTTTCAGCAAAATGCCACGTGCAATCCGAATAAAGTACGTCATGGGCACACAGTACCCTATCATTTGTGCCCAAGTAGGCATTCCATAAAAAGAAAAAATGTAACCTGATAAAAACATTGAAGGGAGTTGATAGAAAACGCTCAGTTGCATTGCTTGCATCGGAGTACGTGCCAGGGTGGAAAAAATCATGCCCACCATTAAATTGGCAATAATAAACGGTGCAACTGCAATATAAAGTAGGAGGATGCTTCCCTCAGTAGGAATATGAATTAATAATTTACCAAAAATTAAAATACTGGTTAGTTGTAAATAACCCAAAACAATATAAGGTATTACTTTACCAAGAATTATCTCAGTTGGTTTTAAAGGGGTGCTTAACAACATTTCCATTGTCCCAGACTCTTTTTCTGAAGTGATGGCGGTTGATGTAAGCATCACCATGGTTAGTGTAAGGAGTACGCCGATTAACCCTGGAACAATATTATAAGAACTTGTGTTCGATTCATTATAAAGTCGATGAATAGTGAGATTGACACTTCGCTTTGACTGAGTAGGTGATGGCGAACCTAAACCTTGTTTATTAAACGCCTCCATAGTCTGGTTCAGAATGGGAAGAGCATTGCTCAATGCGCTGGCACTGCTTCCGGGATCTGAGCCATCGATTTCAACCAGTAATTGGGGATTTTCGTTACGAATGTATTTACGAGTAAAATTAGGGGGAATAGTGAAGGCGAAGCTTATTTTTCCATTGGCGAAATCCTGATTTTTCTTATTTTCGTTCATTTTTTCATCATGAATCACGCTAAAATATCCAGAAGCCTCAAGAGCGCTGACATAACTTCGAGTTAATGGCGAATTATCATAGCTAATAATTGTAGTAGGGAGATGTTTGGGATCAAATTGGATGGCAAAACCAAAGAGAATAAGCAGCATAATTGGGAGAATGACTAACATCGCTATAGTACCACGATCCCGAGTGATAAGAATAAATTCTTTACGTATTAAGCCGTCGAGCCGCGTGATAGATAATCCATGTACTAGATCCTTATATTTCATCGCATTAATCCGATAAAAACCTCCTCAAAAGAAGGTGTAGTTTCTTTAAATGACAGCGCACTGTTTTCATCAAGCATCCGTTTCAGTGATTGATGATCCTTTGATGAAATCCGGAGCTCATTATTTACAATTGAGGCCAACAGCTTGGGATAGGAATCATTTACCTTTTCCATAAACTGATGTTGTTCTTTTCTCTCCGCCTTGAGTATATAAGTTTTGACCTGGGAGTGAGGAATCAAATCTCTGGTGCTGCCTGTATACAATAGCTTTCCTAAATTAATATATGCAAGGCTACTGCACTTTTCCGCTTCATCCATATAGTGAGTTGTCACAAGGATTGTGGTGCCATCACGTGAGGAAATTTTGTGTAAGTAATCCCAAAATTCTTTGCGAGCTTTTGGATCAACACCGGCTGTAGGTTCATCCAAGAATAAAAGTTGAGGTTTATGCAGCAAGCTACATGCCAGAGCTAAACGTTGTTTCCACCCACCAGATAAATTGCCTGCTTGTACCTTTTGATACTCTTCAAGCTCAAGATCTTTTATAATTTCTTCTATTGCTTTAACCGAATTTTTTATCTGGAAAATATCCGCAACAAAACGAAGGTTTTCATGGACGGTTAACCCAGTATAATAACTAAATTTTTGAGGCATATAACCGGTACGTTTTTTTATCTCATCACTCTGTGTGCAAATATCGTAACCAAGACAAGTCCCTTCTCCACCGGTGGGAGTTAAAAGACCACAAATCATTCGGATCGTTGTCGTCTTACCACTACCATTAGAACCTAAAAATCCAAATATGGATCCTTTTTCCACCTGTAAGTTAATGTGATCAACCGCGACTTTTTCATCAAATTTCTTTGTTAATCCTTTAACATCAATTGTTAGTTCACTCATTGAGTTATTTCCAAAGTGACCGGATGGCCGAGATGAATTCTTTCGAGATCGGGTGAGTCAATTTTGGCTTCGATGCGGAATACGAGACGTTGACGCTCCTCCCGGGAATAAATGATTGGGGGCGTGTATTCAGCAATGTTTGAGATGTAGAAGATATGGCCTGTGGCAAAATGAGCATTATGATCGGTTTTGATTTGAACGTGTTGATTGAGGCGTAACTGATCGAGTTTTTCTTCAGGAACGAAAAATACGGCTTTAATATTTTTGGGGGTCACTAAAGAGAGAACTGGTGCCCCTGCTTGGACAAATTCACCTTGTGTATAATAAGTATCAAATACAATTCCATTATCGGTAGCAAAATTTTCTTTGCGCGTCACCTGCCACTTTTTATCAGCAGTATCAACTCGATTACTTTTAATTTTCGCGTCAATCTCTGCAAGTTGATCTTTCGAAATATTTAAATCCCTTTGCGCTGCATCAAGATCATTTTGACTTGCTGCATTTTGTTTCCGCATCTCCTGAACACGACGATAATTGATTTCGTTGTATTGAAGTTGGGTCAAAGTTTGTTGCCGTTGAGCCAGCAAATCTTTTTTATTTAATTTGCTCATTTGTACATTATAAAGCTCGCTGGTTTGTTCCAGTCTCAGTAGAAATTGGTTTTTTTTGACTCGTTGTCCTCTTAGTACGGCGAGATCAGTCAGTCGTCCAGAAAAATCGGCAGAAAAATACACCAGATCGGCATCAATATACCCACTAAAAGACTGATTTTCCTCTCCACAGGCTGTTAACAGTAAGACAGTCAATCCAATCAACAGCAATTTACGCATTTAAATCATCCTGATCTTTTTTGTTTATACTGCAGGAGTATCGGCAGATATGCGACTACGGTTTTAATTACGTATCTTATTCCCAAGAATTCTGTGTGTCAAAAGAGTTCGTGAATTGATGCAAAGCAGGAGAAATGCGGATACTATTTGACCTTATCTGAGTAAAATGTTACACATCAACTCGTTGTTAAACCGCTGAAAATAAAAATTACCCGGGAGTATCTGAATGAGTTTTAAATCGTTTTTTTGCGCTACATTGGCATTATCCTCTTTATTGAACCACTCTGTTTTTGCGGCGCAAAAAGAGGTAACCTATAAAAATGAACGCGGTTCAATTTTAGTGCTTACTGACTTGGCAGATAATAAAATAGAAGGTTATTTCACCACAGCAGTTGCCTCCAAAACCTGTCCGCAAGCTATCAATCAAAAAAGACCTATTACCGGTTATAGAGTAGGGAATGTGCTCTCTTTCAGCGTTGTTTACCCCATGTGTGAGTCAGTATTGAGTGTGAGTGGGCATTTTGATAAGAAGGAACAGATTATTGATGCAATTTCCATACTGAACAAGCAAGCAACCGACATTACTCATGAGGGGCCCGGAGCTCGATTTATTGGCCATGACTCCTATAAAAAAATAGGATAAAAAGCACGGGAAGTATCATGTGCTCCATCCATGCAGGTTTGGCCTTGGCCTAATATTTCCCATCCTTAAATGCAACTGCATGATGGGGCTTTTGTTGCGCCAAGGCCCAACCTACATCAAATACAGCGGAGCATCAATCTGCAGGAATCAGAGTATGACTATGTTGTACAATATCCATTTTCTCCGCTTGTACGCGATAATTTTTTTAGTTATCTATGACCGGCATTATTTTTTTAGTTTATGTTATAAAAAAGGCACAGGCCTCACTACCGAATTTGTCCCTTTCTATTTTAACCAAGAATGTCTTTATTGGGCACTCTTCATCATATTCGCTACCTATTTGATTTTATTGTTGATGACTGAATTGGCAAGATATGTTTCTTCCCTGATTTTAGGAATAAACAAGATGGGTTTCATTGCCGATATCACCCTGGTTATTTTGGTCGCTTATTTGCTACACTTTTTGAGATTGTTTTCCCTTGTTACCTAACTACTACGCCAGTTTTAAACCTCGTAATAGCTGATACAATTTAAGGAAGATTATTTCCTTGGTCTGTGTGACGCCGACGACCAATAAAAATTGGGCGGCGTAATATAAAAGCATAACGAGCACAGCTATGGGCTTATTGTTTGTTAAAACAAATAGGTTTAAGGACAAAACAAAGTCAGACAATAAAAAGAGAATCGCTCCAAGCCGAGTCAAAAGCGATTGCCGTTTTACTTGAAATGCGCAAAAGACCATTAAAGTCAGCAAGCATAAATAAGCTGCTACGGGTTTCTTCATCTCGCCCAAATAGGGGGATAAAAAATAGAAGCTTGCTAAGACGAATACCAAGATAGGTAAAAAAGAAAGAACATTTTTGCCTCGAAATTGGCTATTTTTTAAAAACAAACAGATGTAGGTAACATGCGTTGCCATAAATGCCAAGATCCCCACTTGCAAGGCCACTTTTATGGGGAGGGTTAAAAAAATATCGCCAATGAGTGAAAATCCTAAGGCAAAGAGTGATAAGACTTTTACTTGTTTGTGGCAATTAACTTGTAGGACAAAGAGCATCAGCAAAGCAATCGGAATGGGTTTAAGTAGGGTAGTTAAAGGAAACTGAATAAAAGAAAGCACTATAAGATAAATGATCATGCTGAACAAAAAGAAAGGCAGAGTGATTTTAAATGGCTGTCCCGTCATGTAGAAATCCCTGTAATTCAATGGCTTAAATAGCTCCTAGTATACACATTCTTGATTGTTCCTTTAATTTTTTGTTTATTTAAAACAATTATGGTTTAATAACGTGCTTCTTGTGTTTTTTAAGGTCTAGTTATGAAAAAAATAATCGTGCTTGTACTTCTGACTTCTTTTTTCTCCGTAGGTCATGCCAGTAAACTCAGTAAATTTTTGAAACACATGGACGAAGAAGACAGAGCCCGTCAAGAACGCGAGTGGCAGCAAGATATGAATTTCGGTGATTTTTCATTTCGTTTGGACAGACGATATACCGATGATCACGGGCAACGTTGTCGTGATTATCAGTTTAGAGCGCGTAGCAATCCTTTTCGCCATGGATATTATACGGTTTGTGATGAACGCTAAGCGTTAATTGATTGCGGTTTGGAGCGGGTTCTTCCATGCCGTGATTGCAAAAATTTCAATACCTCTGTTTATCAATTTTTCTAACTGAAATGGAGAAATCCATTCTATATTCTAGAATAACATCATATAGACCAAAATTTTCCTGTGGGGATACCTTCTATTAAAGGATGCATTATGCGTAAGTCTATGAAGATGTTTTTCCTTTTGGCATTTTCTTGCTGTATTGATGCCAACATTGCCAATGACATCTTATTAAGCAGAACATCAGATCAGAAAACGCAAATATTAAGCAGTATTATCAATGCAGCAGGTGAACCTTGTACTCCTCTTGGATCTTTTTATCAAGGGGTCGATCTTAATGGTGCAGCATATTGGAATATTGCCTGCTCTGATGGTCATTCATATGTTATCCAGATAGCCAATGATGCCAATGCGACAACCACAATAATTCGATGCAGTGCCATGAAATCATTGGGAGCACAATGTTTTAAACGTTTTGGCTTTTAAATCGACCCAACGAACTTGCAAGGTATAATGGTACCAACATCAGTCAGGGATAAATAGTAATGGAGTTGAAGGGAAGCAGGTTGTATACTCATAAAAGGTCATTGACCTCCATGATATCGGTCAAATAAAAAAAGGATTTTTTATGGAGCAGACAGTTGAACGTCGTGTTGTTAATTTAATTGCAAGAACGCAAGAAATTCCACCTGATGAGATTGATTTGGATCAATCAATTGACCAGGTAGTTCCTAGCTCTCTGGACTTAGTTAATTTGTTCTTTGACTTAGAGGATGAGTTTGATTTGGATATTCGTAATGATATTTATAAGGAACAAACCATCCGAGAAATAGCAATTGATATTAAACAATTAATCGCTAAAAAGAGCTAAATAAATCAATTCATCTATCCTTTTCTTAATCATTCAAATTAATGAGCGTCCTCAACTTCACTGCGATTTATTACGGTATTAAATAATTCATAAGAACTATTTTTTGCACATGTATTTATTGTTATTCTGCTAAAGAAATTTTAGAATGCCTTTTTTTATTAAGGGTAAGCCAAAATGCCATCAGTATTCGAATTTCTAGGGATAAAAAAGCAACTTTCTACACCAGTTCCTCAACTCGGTATCAATAATGCCCTGTACAAACGGCAAATTGAATCACAGCAGTATTTTACTATTGAACGTGCTGCTGAGGCTGCTGATGGCAATAAGCTGGCTGTTCACATCATAAAGGGGCAGGATTTTAGAACATCCAATCAACAACATATCGAATTTTTAAATCAATGCATTACACTTGTTAAAGAAAAATCAAATCTATTAAAAAGTACTGATCAAAAAATTGCGGGAAGTGTTGTTTTTGGTGTCACTGCAACCGCCTTGTCTTTTCTTCCTGTGGTAGGTTTTTTAGGTTGGATAGGCTGGGCCGCTACAGCTTATTTTATAAACCAACGCGCCACAGCCTATGCTGAATATCATGAAGCATTAACACTCTTAGTTGGAGCATGTAACTGGAGTCTTGGACAAGGTCCTGATGAGCGTAAAGATACAATTCCTAATCTCACCAAGAATGAGGCAATACGTGCTATGATGGCAGTACTTTATCCCGTTCTTACTGAAGTGCAAGTGAGACATTTGATTGCGGATGATGTTGAGGAAGAATTTGCCAAGGAATTACAAGATTATGAACAAAGATTCCAATTAGGTTTTAAGACGGATCGATTTTTCTCTAAGCAAGACGATACCATAGCCCTCAGTAAAAAGGGTGCTGAATTTAGCCGCTGCATTTATGGTTTTAATAAAGGTGGATTTACTGATTTTCTCGATGCAATTGTATCCATTCTCCCCGATTTATATAAAGCAGCCGCTCATGGTGTCCAACAAATGAAGTCTTGGTGGCAAGAAAAAAATGATGCCCCAGAAAAGGAAGACGAAGCACATACTCGTGAAACAGCTAAAGTGAGCTTGTAATTAATACCCGTTGCTTCTAGTCGATGACCAGTCGTTTTGAGGAATGGATTTTTATTGATCAAAAAATTGCAAAGAGTCGATTTAGAATCTATAACCAATATGCTTTAGTCCGGTATCCCGCGAACACCTCGCGGGACTCAGATACATGAATTATCAATAATCTTTAATAAAATTAAATGTTTTGTGGCTCCAACTACATCTGTTGCTTTGTTTAAAGCATACCCATTGATAATGAGGAGAAAAAATGCGACTTAAGATAGAAGAAGACACTACAGATGCGAATGTTTTTATCTATGGTAAAATGGGCCCAGATGAAACCAACCTCATTCTTTTTTCTAAGGTTTCCTGGTTAACTAATCAATCGAACTACTCCTCAAAGATCGCCCTTTTGCAAGAAAACGGCTCAAAGTTATGGTTGATCCGTGACAGCCGAGTTGAAGGATTGCTCACGGTTCAATCCATTAGCTGGAATAAGGAATTCGCACAATGGCAGGCGGATGCACCGCAACGTTTTATGTTGTCAAATGACTATGGTTGGGTTGTGAATAATGCGTGTCCAGAGTCTGCGGTTTTTTTGTCATTGCCGATTCAGTCGGTGGAATTGTTCATATGACCAATGAGAATACACAACCCCATCTTCCTGGATTATTACAGATTCTATCTGCAAATGGTTATGAAGTAGAGAATAGAATAAATCCTAAAATTGGGGAAGAAACATTATCTATAGGTTATACCTCCTACCGTACTGACGCCGATGTTCCCCAACAAGACTCCAAGGAATCGCAACTGGTGTCGACGACTGTCAGTTTGCCAGAAGGGATACTTATGGCGCTCTCTTGTCCATTGGTCACCATAATTTCTGGCCAAATGAAAGTGATGAAAGATCCGGTTACATGGGTAGCTGATGGTATTAGCTATGAACGTTCTCAGCTATTGATGCTTCATCCTGATTTGGAGGAAGGAAAGGATTTTTATCCCAATATCAAACTAAAGACGATTATTAATTACGTCTCTGCAACTTCTTTAAGTTCCGAAGATTATTGGGCGAAATTGCAAAAAGTAGAAGAAGATATCCAGGATCCAATACTTTTAAAAACCATGAAGGAGCCCGTTTTAAGTCCTAGTGGACATTCATATGAAAAAAGTTCTATAGAAACATGGATAAACAGTAAATACGTGAATCTTCCTACAGTCAGTAATAGCGTTCCTATTCCAGATCCAATAACCAGGCAAGACATTAGGGGAAGAACTCTTGTAGAGAATAAAAATTTAAGCCAATTTATTAAAGCATGGCCTGATTTTTATAGGCAGCAAGAATATAACTTGGCAATATCGCTTTCTGAAAAAGTGCAATACTCTAAATCAAACTGAGGGCTTCATTTCGTTCCTTCGAAAATAAGCTTAGGTCCGGAGGAACTGTTTCAGCAAAGGCGCGTTTGATCGAACTTACATTTTTTATGGTATAGTTTTTTATGGCTATCTAATAAGGAATTTTTGGGGTATGCGCAAGGAATACCAAGGTGTGGTCACTCGATTTCTCCGCCCGGAGGAACGACTTATTCAATCCGAAGAACGTGAAATGCCGTTAGTGATCGAAGCAAATGGTTCTGCGGATATTGCATTTCTGCAACAATTTCTAGCATCCAATTCTCTGCAAATCCTCGAGGATATGGCTCGTTATGGGGCTGTGCTTTTAAGAGGCTTTAATATCGAGGCGGATGAACATTTTGAACGGATCATTTTAAGTATTCCCGAGTTTCGTGGTATTAGCGAAGCGTTTATGTCAGAAAATGGTCGAGTTCATGTGAATGATCTCAAATATGTTTTGCATACTAATTCAGTATATAAAACGGGAGGGACACTTTATCTCGGTGGATTTCATACTGAAAATTATTATTCCGCTGATGTTCCTAGTTATCTTTGTTTTTGTTGTTTTCAACCTTCGGAATTAGGTGGTGAAACCGGTTTGATCAATACACAAAAAATTTACAGCCATTTGCACGATGCATTGAGACAGAAATTGGAAAAAAATTCCTTTTTTGTTTGTAAATGGTCCATTGCTGAAGTGGCTGACCGATACCAGATTAGCCAGGATGCAGTACATAAAATATGTAATGACTTTAAACTCCCGGTAATTGGCGAAGGAGAGGAGCAGTTTGTTTTAATGTATAAACCAGGTGTCTTAGAGCACCCGATTACTAAAGAGAAAGCATTACAAATCAATATGTTTGAACTTCCTACCCTGAACTATGAACTGCGAAAATGCTTTATGAATGACTATAAAGGGAAGAAATGGTTTTGGCATCGTTTTTTTTGGAAATTACCCACTGCAGTGTTTCACTCCGTAGAAAAACTTGCAATTATTTTTATTTCTTTTTTTAACTCACCGACCAATTCATATAAAATGGTGCGCAATAAATTAACTCACTTCAAAGCCAGCAGAAAAATAAAACGCTCTTCCTTGAATACAGTGAAAGTAGGAAGTTGTTTTAATAAAGAGGAAGTTAAAGAACTGGCTCAATTAATGCGAAATTATTATTCATCTTGTTTATGGAAAAAAGGGGATGTACTCCTCATCGATAATAAAAAAGTCATGCATGCAGGTATGCCTGGAATGGGGCCTCGAGTGATTCGCGCCATGATTTGTAATCCTCTGGATATGAACTATTCAGCATCGGAGTCAGGCGCTTTAGTCGCAAAAGAACGCTCAACTGACACAATTGGTGCTCATATGGCTAAGGGGACTATGAATTAATGTTTGGGTAGAAGGTGTTCGGCAGGGCGGATGAGGGATGCCCTCACCCCCCCTCCCTCTGCCACCAGGGGGAGGGGGGATTCTTAGCTGAACTAGAAAATAGCACGTGCAAGCTCGGCACCCAGGCGAGCATTATTTTTAATTAGAGCGATATTGGCTAATAAACTTTTACCTTGGGTCAGTTGTGCCACTTCAGCCAGTAGAAAAGGGGTTAACGCTTTTCCAGAAATATTGTTTTGCGCTGCTTTTTGTATGGCATTCCTGATTACCGGCTCGATGATCTCTATTGGGATATTAAATTCTTTAGGGATCGGATTAGTGATTAAGATACCTGAAGACATACCTATCTCCCAATGAGCAGCTAATATTTTCGCGAGAGTTGGTACGTCCTCTACCCAGGTGGATAACTGATAATCAGTAGAATCAGTATAAAAAGCAGGTAATACTTGAGTGCGATAACCGATGACGGGTACACTCATCGTTTCTAAAAATTCTAAAGTACGCGGCAGGTCAAGAATTGCTTTGGCACCGGCACAAATGACGGCGATCGGTGTTCTTGAAATTTCAATTAAATCTGCGGAAATATCCTGCGCATCACCTCGATGGACGCCACCAATCCCTCCGGTAGCAAATAATTTAATGCCCGCCTGCGCAGCACAAAATAAGGTGGCAGCAACTGTAGTTCCAGCAGAATATCTATTGGCGACAATGAAAGGTAAATCACGTCGACTGGCTTTGAAAACCTCTTTATTGCATGCAAATTGTTGCAATTCACTTGCAGTTAAACCAATTTTTATTTTTCCATCAATTACCGCGATGGTTGCGGGCGTTACCTGATGGTCGCGGACAATTTGCTCCACTGCCTGGGCCGTTTCATAATTATCAGGATAGGGCATGCCATGAGAAATGATGGTGGACTCTAATGCGAGCACCGGTTTTTTATGCTCAAGAGCTAATTTTACTTCTGGCGAATAATCAAAAAATTGCTGCATGATCTGTTTCTCTTAGTGTTTGGGTTAACTGAAGGTTTTTTAATGTCGCATGATTAATTTGTTCATTAACTGTATGGCAAGATTGTATGGTTAAAGCAGCCATCGCAGCGCCGGTTTTACAGGCGTCAACCAGGGGGGCATTGTGTTTCAACTCATACAGAACTCCAGCAACAAATGCATCGCCTGCACCGCTGACATCAACAATGGGGTCAATAAAAAATGCTGGGAAATGCTTCTGTACCGTTTCATTAACCAGTACATAGCCTGATTTACCCAAACTGATAACGCAATTTCTTACCCCTTTATCCAATAATAAATGACCGGCTTTGATGCAATCCGCTACTGAATGAATGCGGAGGTCAGTCAATGCTTCTGCTTCAAAACGATCGGGTTTCAGTAAAAAAACATGTTCCAGGCAGGAAGGGAGCTTTTGGGCTTTAATTACAGAGACGGGATCAATGCATAATTTAATATTTTTGCTACCTGCTAATTGAATAGTATGTTCGATAATTGCCTTTGGTAAATTGGTATCCAAAAAAACAAGTGTTTCACTATCCCATTCATTCCAGGATTGGGTGAACGGATAAAACGGAACATGATCAAAAATGTCCATATCTGCTAAAGCTAAGAATAACTCTCCTTCTTGATCAAGAATGACATCATAATGAGCTGTCGGCTTATCAGGAAGGGTAAGAACATTTTGGGTTTCGATATTAAGACTTTTTAAATGGGCTATTGCTTCCAGTCCATAATTATCTTGGCCGACAACGCTGCAAAGATGGACTTTGTCAGTCAACAAGGCAAGATTTTGAGCGACATTATGCGCCACACCACCAAAGGTTGAACTGGATGCAACAGGGTTGGATGTTCCCAATTGCACCTGATGAGTGGATGTTAATTTTCGATCAATAGTGATCCCGCCAATGCATATTATTTTTTTATTCATTCATGGAATTAAAAAGGAGTGCGTGATGCATCATAACATGAGACGCAAAAATTAAAATAAGTGCATCTTGGGCGGCACAGGCTGCGGAGTCCTTCATCGCAAAAACGATGCGAGAGTTCTCCCTGCTGTAACGAATGGTATGCAGAAAGAGCCTGGCTGCACTAGGATGACCGTTTTAATCAAGTTTGATACCAATACTATTTAACTTATCTTTTTCAACTTTAACGAATCCTTGTTCTTGCATCACTTGTTTAAAGAACGTTGGTATCACCGGGTTTTTAAACGAAACATCCGCTTTATTTAAAATCCTTGCTACCGAAGAGGAGCAATTATCTACTGTAAGTTTTAGTTCTGTCGCTGGATGATGCTCATCGCGGTACATGGTCCCAATGCTGCCATCAAAACATTCTGGTAAAAAACAGCCTGTTTGCGACACATGATTTTTTACTGATAATTTTGCTCCAGTACCACCGATGAGTAGTTGAGTCGCTGCTGATATAAATGGATTTTGATATTCGAACACTGAGTAAAAACATTCCTTGCTGTCTACTTCGTTTTTCAATTCTTTTTGTGCTTGTTTCGCCTTTTTATACTGATCTTTAGTTACTTTTTTAAGTAAAACATCATCTGCTTCTTTGATATCTTCTTTATGATCTGGAGCATATTGTCCAAAAACAGGTATGGAGCCGAATGTTAATCCGTTAAGAAGACTACCAAGTGGTCCTGGAAAGAAACTAAAATGATCTGTCTTAGGAACATCATTTTTAACCTTATGAACAAATGATGATACATGCCCAGGACCATTTTCCGAGTTAGTATCTTTGACACAGACGCCAATATAATACTCTTCTTTGCTATTCATCTTCTCTACCTCATTTCTCAAAGTCTTAATGAGGCATCCTTGCTTCCAAAAAATACATGATGTTTTTCTATTATATATTGCGATTATTATTGGAACATTAAGTGGCGTCAGTACGCTTGAAATTTTGTTGCTGAGAGAGGTCAACTTAGATTAAGGCGATGCATGGGTTATTTGCGGAATAATTGAGTTTTAAAGACAAGAATCTTGAATCATTATTCCTGGTCGCTTGCTACCAGGCTTTCCTAGATGTAAAGGTCAGGCTTTGGCCGACAAAATAGTTGTTTCGAATGACCCGATTTTAGTGCATTAGCCGTAAGATACTCAAGGGAGCCAAGGCTAGGCTTACAGTAGACGAATTTTCTGGATGCTCGCACCTCGCTTACCATTTTTTTTGATGTAGCCTAAACAAAGAACATAATCTATGATTATGAAAATAGAACTGAGCTGTCAGGCGCTTTTAAATTCATAAGGAAAAATCATGGGGCTTCTCGTTGATGGTCAGTGGCATGATGTCTGGTATGATACTTCGAAAACTGGAGGGGAGTTCAAACGAGAATCATCCCAATTTCACTTTGCAATCAGTAATGAACCCAATGCTCGATTTCCTGCTGAAAAGGGACGTTACCATTTATACGTCTCCCTGGCTTGTCCCTGGGCACATCGTACTTTGATTTTCAGAAAACTCAAGAAACTGGAGGATTATATTGAGGTTTCGATCGTGCATCCGCATATGCTTGAAAAAGGATGGGAGTTTAAGAAAGGGATGGGCGCAACTGGGGATAGGCTTTATGGATTGAACTATTTATACGAACTTTATCTGCAAGCCAATGACCAATATACGGGTAGAGTGACTGTACCGGTTTTATGGGATAAAAAAGAAAAAACGATTATTAATAATGAATCAGCAGAAATTATTCGTCAGTTCAATCAGGCGTTTAATCATTTAACTGGGGATAATCAAGACTTTTACCCGGAACCACTTCGTCCAGAAATCGATGTCTTGAATGATCGAATTTATAATGCAATTAATAATGGAGTTTATCGTTGTGGGTTTGCAACCACACAACAGGCCTATGAAGAGGCGTATGGCCAATTGTTTCTTCTGCTTGATGAACTGGATGCGCGCTTACATAACCAAAAATATTTGTTGGGCGAACAGTTAACAGAGGCTGATTGGCGTTTTTTTACGACGTTAATACGCTTTGATGCGGTTTATTACGGTCATTTCAAAACAAACCAGCAACGAATTGCTGATTATGAAGGGCTCCAACCCTATCTGAAACGTCTTTATCACCATCCTGGAGTGCGCGAAACGGTAAACTTTTTACATATTAAGCAACATTATTATTTCAGTCATAAAACCATAAACCCAACGCAAATTGTACCTTTGGGACCAAAATTGGATTTTGATTCATAGTAGAGCAATTCGCCACTTTATTGGCTTTGATTTTTCTTTTTCAAATCTCTTTTAGCCCAATTAATTAAGCCGCCTTCAACCAATAATTCGATTTGGCGTTGGGATAGCATTTGTTCCACTTCAACGTCTTTATCGTTTATTTTTATCTTGAATGATTTTTTCTCCAGAATGTCTGGAAGGTTTTTGATTTCAACCACATCATTGAGTTGGATAGCATGATAATCCTTAGGATTTTTAAAGGTTAAAGGCAAAATGCCGAAATTGATCAGATTTTGCCAATGGATACGGGCAAAACTCTTGGCAATAACTACTTGTAAACCTAAATAGCGAGGAGCTAACGCTGCGTGTTCTCGACTTGAGCCTTGGCCATAATTTTCTCCGCCTACAATCACATGGCCTTTTTTATGATTTTGAGTTCGTGCCACATAATCTGGATCGACATGACCGAAAGTAAATTCACTAATTTTAGGAATATTACTCCGGTAAGGAAGCACTTTCGCACCGGCTGGAGAAATTTCATCGGTAGAAATATTATCCTCGACTTTGAGTAACACCGGTATTTTCAACGAATGAGGCAAGGGTTCGAATTCGGGCAAGGTGACTATATTAGGTCCTTTAACTAATTTTATTTTTTTTGCCTCTTCTAACGGTAAAGGGTTTTCAAAACACGCAGGGTTTAATATCCTTTTCTTAGGTATTTTGATTTCAGGATAAGGTATTTCTAAAGTTCTAGGATCGGTAATGACCCCTGTTAATGCCGATGCAGCAGCAGTTTCAGGGCTACACAGAAAAACCTTATCTTCATCCGTTCCTGAGCGGCCAGGAAAGTTTCTTGGAACCGTACGTAAACTATTTTTTTCTGTTGCGGGCGCCTGCCCCATCCCAATACATCCATTACAGCCTGCCTGATGAATGCGAGCGCCAGCGTGAATGAGACTGCCTAAATGTCCATCGCGAACCAACTCTTCTAAGATGGTTCGTGAGGTTGGATTGATATCAAATGACACATTAGGATGGATGGTTCGACCTTTTACTATTTCAGCTGCAATGGCAAAATCACGATATCCTGGATTGGCAGAGGAGCCAACATAGGTCTGATACACTTCCTCCCCTGCTATCTCAGCAACTGGAACTACATTTCCCGGACTTGTGGGTTTTGCAATGAGTGGTATCAGTTTAGATAAGTTGATTTCTGTATGTTCATCATAAGAACTATTTTTATCTGCTTTCAATTGCAACCAGTCTTTTTCACGACCTTGACTGTGCAGGAATTCTTTGGTGATTTCATCCGATGGGAATACGGTGGTCGTTGCCCCCAACTCGGCCCCCATATTGGCGATTACATGGCGGTCCATGGCGCTTAGGTGCTTTAATCCTTCACCATAATATTCAAAGATGTAACCTACACCACCTTTTACGTCATAACGACGCAGCATTTCCAGGATCACATCTTTTGCGCTAACCCATTTGGGCAGCGCGCCAGTTAAATGAATCCCCATCACTTTAGGCATTTTAATGAAGAGAGGATAACCGGCTATAGCCATGGCAACTTCCAGCCCACCCGAACCGATAGCAATCATTCCTAGAGAGCCTGCAGCACACGTATGACTGTCAGAGCCAGTTAATGTTTTACCCGGTTTTCCAAAAATTTGCATATGCACGGCATGGCTGATCCCATTCCCAGGCCGGCTAAAATAAAAACCAAAACGTCGCGCAGCACTGGCAAGAAAGAGATGATCATCAGGATTTTTATTATCTTCTTGGATGAGATTATGATCGACGTATTGAACAGAAATTTCTGCTTGAGTTCGTTCAAGTCCTATGGCTTCTAATTCAAGCATGACCAAAGTTCCTGTTGCGTCTTGGCATAGCGTTTGATCAATTTTTAAGGCAATTTCTTTTCCTGGTTCCATTTTGCCTTCAAGAAGATGGGCTTTGATGATCTTTTCGGTTACATTCATCTTTATTTCCTCCCTGAGAACAACTGATTGTTAAAATATAGCACAGAGAGCTATTCTGGGATTACCGCTACTGGAGTTAACTCGTTTTTGGTGTGCTTATTTGCTGACCTCAATCAGTATGGACTAAACTTCAAGTTGATGGAGCATTTTGGAGAATAGGGCGTGAATTATGATAATCGAAATCAAGCAGGCCGTGTTCTAGCGGATTTGCTAATGGACTATGCGGCAAGGACTGATGTGGTTGTTTTGGCATTACCTCGAGGTGGGGTCCCTGTTGCTTATGAGGTAGCGACCAAGTTATCGCTCCCACTGGATATTTTTATTGTACGTAAACTGGGGACTCCCGGACATGAAGAATTGGCTATGGGAGCTATTGCTTCTGGAGGAATTGCCGTATTTAACCAAGAAGTAGTCGATATTCTGCATATACAAAAAGAGGCTATTGATAAAATTAAACAATCAGAACAAGAGGAATTATCACGACGCGAGCTTGTTTATCGTGGCAACAGACCTTTTCCAGAGTTATCTGGAAAAACGATTATTCTTGTCGATGATGGCATTGCGACGGGTTATACAATGCGCGCCGCAATTGCTGCCTTGAAACAGAAAAAACCGGCAAAAATTATTGTCGCAGTTCCTGTTGCTGCGCAATCGACTTGTGATGAAATTGCGCCCTTGGTTGATGAGATTATTTGCCCAAAGCGCCCAACTAATTTTTATGCAGTAGGATTATGGTACAATGATTTTTCGCAAACTACAGACGATGAAGTAATTGAGTTGTTGCAGAAAAGTTAGATATCCCAAGAGCTCATAGTTCGATTTAAGTTGTCCTAGCAGGACCTATTGAAATGTTTTGTACTTCATTTGGTGACAAATAGGTTCACACATTCCTTCTACTTTTTCTAAATTCAAGTAGGGCGGTTGACAATTCAACTATCTTGGCCAAAATCAATAGAACGTTTTGCAGTTGTAAACAATGAGGGGCAAAAGATGAATGATTTAGAGAATAAAATTATTTTAGTCACTGGCGCGTCGAGCGGAATTGGTCAAGCTTGTGCCCGCTTATGTGCACAACATGGGGCTCGATTGATACTCTGTGCTCGACGTATTGAGCGTCTTGAGGCGTTAGCCAAGGAGCTGAGCCAACATTTTGGCAAAGAACACTATGTTTTGCCTTTAGATGTGTGTGATCATGAGCAAGTAACACAGCAGTTGGGTTCTTTACCCAGTGAGTGGCAGGCTATAGATGTTCTAATTAATAATGCGGGCTTGGCATTAGATACATTACCCTTGCAGCAGGGGATTGAAGCGCATTGGGATATAATGATTGATACCAATATTAAAGGCCTGCTTTATGTTAGCCGGGCTTTGATTCCTGGAATGCTAGAGCGAGGGCGCGGCCATGTCGTAAATATCAGTTCCATTGCAGGACATGAGTGTTATCCCAATGGTAATGTTTATTGTGCAACGAAACATGCAGTACACGCTATTTCAAAATCAATGAGACTGGATATGCTTGGTAAGCCCGTGCGTATTACTGAAATTGCACCAGGTGCTGTCGAAACTGAATTTAGTGAAGTTCGATGGAATGACAAACAAAAAGCAAAAGAGTTTTATCAAGATTTTCACCCATTACGGGCAGAGGATATAGCGGATGCCATAGTTTATTGTATCACCCGTCCACAACATATGGATATCGAAGAAATGACGATTATGCCGACTGTACAGGCATCGGCCAATCATTTATACAGAGAGATGAAATAAGTAAAAATTGCGCAAAAAATAAACGGACCTGGGCTCGGTAGTCTATTCTTTATACATATGGGTGGTGATTTTCCGACTGAACCATTTAATAACTTCAGGTCAGGAGGTTGTTTTGGAGCGTGGTGTGCAAGCCTATGTGATGAATAGGAAGCCTTAAGCGCTGCATAGATCTCCACAGTGAATAAAGAAAGAGGCTCAGGATCCGGAAAGCCTTCGCCCGTATAACAATACATCCCTTCGATTTATAAAAAATAGCCACTTTGATTAAATTTTGTTCTTGTCTTATACTTAACCTACCCATAATTAGATTTTATGAGTAAGAGTCAGGAGGCTATTATGAAAAAACTAATTATTTCAGTAGTTTTATGTACCTCTCTCTTTTTAATTTCGTTTCCTGCTTCTGCAGCTCTATCCCCTGCTCTTGAAAATCCAGCACTAAGGACAGATGCCTCAGTCGTTACTAATAATTTACCCACCGCAGGAACAAGGTATGCCTATTGGCATCGATGGCATCACTGGCATAGGTGGCATCATTGGCATCGATGGCATCGATGGCATCATTGGCATTATTACTAATTTTTAAGATAAATCGCTTAAGAATTAACGAAAAGGAAGGGATTATGAACAGATTAATGCTTGCTTTAATGATATTAGGCACCATGTTCTTGGTAACAAGTTGCGTTACAGAGCGTGTTTACTATACTCCCACTTATACTCCTGCATATGCCTATTCCGTTGGGTATTATCATACCAGTCCTTTCTGGGATATTGATTATTACAATGACAGTGATGCTTATTACTATGGCTATAACGATTTGGGAGATGTGGGTTACTGGGGTATGTATAATTCTTATCAAGTTTATTAGGCTGAAAGCAGATCCTCGTGTAAAGCGAGGATCTATGAAACCGCATAGGAATTTTTTTAATTATTCTTTAGCACGAGATACGTATTCACCTTTACGGGTATCTACTTTAATGAGCTCGCCAGTTTGCACGAATAAGGGGACGCGGACTACGGCGCCTGTTTCTAAAATGGCTGGTTTGCCACCACCTCCAGAAGTATCGCCTTTTAATCCAGGATCGGTTTCAGTAATTTCCAAAATTACAAAGTTTGGAGGTGTCACCTGTATTGGCTCATTATTCCACAGCGTTACGATGCAAATATCTTGTTCTTTTAACCATTGTGCTGCATCAGCAAGTACTTCTTGACCTAAAGCATATTGTTCAAAATTATCAGGAACCATAAAATGCCATTGTTCCCCATCGTTATATAAATATTGCATTTCTACATCGGCAACATCAGCTGAAGGTAATGTGTCTCCCGACTTGAAAGTACGCTCTACAACTCGTCCGGTTTTCAAGTTACGAATTTTAATGCGAGTAAAGGCCTGTCCTTTTCCGGGTTTTACAAACTCACAATCGAGAATGGTACATGGGGCGTCATCAACCATTACTTTTAAGCCGTTTTTAAATTCATTGGTGCTATAAATTGCCATTAGTACTCCAGAGTTGAGATTTTGTTTGGTTTTAGTTAAAGTTCGCACAGTTTATCAAGTCTGTGTAATTAATGCGAGATACCTCTTTAAGTTGGCAAAAAAAATTGGCGCAAGGTTTTGCTTCAGTTAACGAACTATTAGCATTTCTAGAGTTGCCCTTATCGACTGGGAATGTACATGCCGAAAAGCAATTCCCCAGTCGTGTGCCTCTGGGATTTGCTGCGCGCATGCAAAAAGGAAATCCTCATGATCCTTTATTACTCCAGGTCTTAGCTACGGAAAATGAATTAACCGTAGGTGAAGAATACAGTCTAGATCCTTTAGAAGAGCAGAACACTAATCCAATTCGCGGATTAATGCATAAGTACTATGGTCGGGTTTTATTAACGGTAACGGGTGTTTGCGCTGTGAATTGTCGTTATTGTTTCCGCAGACATTTTCCTTATCAAGACAACAACCCTGGCCGAAATGGGTATAAAGCGATTTGTAACTATATTGCCCAAGATCCGAGTATTACTGAGGTGATTTTAAGTGGCGGCGATCCCTTATTGGCTTCTGATTTGGTTTTAGCTGAGCTAATAAAACAATTAGAGGAAATTCCTCATTTGCATACGTTACGAATCCATACCCGAATTCCCATTGTTTTTCCTGAGCGAATTGATCAAGGATTGCTTTCATTATTAAAAAATACACGATTTAACAAAGTGATTGTCCTGCATTGTAACCACGCACAAGAGTTAGATGATTCGGTACTCCAGGTGCTTCAGGAATTACAGGGTATTGGATGTTATTTGCTAAACCAATCGGTATTACTGGCAGGAATCAATGACGATGCTCGTATTTTAGCTGATTTAAGTCAAAAATTATTTGCTTATGGTGTCTTACCTTATTATTTACACAAATTGGATAAGGTAAGAGGAGCGGCTCATTTTGATTTAACTTTTGATGCAGTACAATCCCTTTATCAGCAATTACAAAATCGCTTACCAGGATATTTATTGCCGCGATTGGTGTGTGAAGAGCCTGGAAAGCAGAGTAAAACACTCCTCATCTAACTGATGCTTCAGTTTCAGCATATAGGGTTAAGATTGATAAAAGACATTTTTAAGAGATAAAGAATGAAAAATTTACCTGTGTTAACCCCGGGGGATTCGATAGAAATCATTGCCCCTTCATCTCGGAGCACTGATCGTCAATTATCCGAGTTGAAAGAATTATTGGAGTCTTGGGGATTAAACTGTATTGTTCAGGAAGATATTTTTGCACGAGATTTACTCTGTGCCAATTCAGATGAAATGCGATTTAAGCATCTAAAAAATGCCCTTTTAAATCCTAGTACAAAAGCGGTCATTTGCGTGCGGGGTGGTTATGGTGCCACACGTTTAATCCCGAAGTTAGCAGCGGTTCATCCTCCAGAAACAGTCAAAATTTTTATTGGCATCAGTGACATCACCTGCCTTCATCTTTATTTGCAGCAACATTGGCATTGGCCAACAATACATGGTGCGGCAGCGCCTGATAAATTTTCCAAGGAATCGATTGCTTCGGTACGTTCGATTTTGTTTGATGATGCACCCATTCCGTTTAATGATTTAACCCCACTGAACATAGATGCTCAAAAGGAGCGTTTGATCACATCTCAGGTCACTGGTGGTAATTTGGCAATGATCCAATCAGGGGTTGGAACGTGCTGGCAAATCGATGGACGTGAAAAAATTATCCTACTTGAAGAAATTGGTGAGCGAGGATATCGTGTAGATCGTATGCTGGAACATTTAAAGCAAGCCAATATTTTTACCCATGCTGCTGCAATCCTATTGGGCGATTTTCTCGATGGTCTGGAACCCAACGGGACTTCTTTGATTGAGCCGGTCTTACGGCGTTTTGCTGAAAGCTGTGCGATTCCGGTATTAAGAATCGCGGGAATCGGTCATGGGTCGACTAATTATCCTATTCCTTTGGGAACTGAGGTCCATTTGCAATTGGGGACTCATCCGCAATTAACGTGTTTTCGATGACAGTGACTGCAAGAAAGTCTTTTGTTGGTTATGAATCCTTTCAAGGCGAAGGAGCTTACCAAACTGAACAGCAATTAGGGGGAGGAGCGAGGACTCTATTTCTGGCTCCGGCTAAACACGCAATATTTGTCTGTACACCGGTGCGATACACTCCATTTCTGAACCGAGATTTTTTAATAAGCGTTGGGTTGCAATCAATTTGGCATCAACAACATCATCTGTTTCATAGTGGTCATTATGATGCAAGATAAGTTGCTTTGATTTGGTTAAATGGGCAAACTGACTTATTTGCCTAGGGCATGAATGCCCCCACGATACACGTCCGGCATCATATTCTTCATCTGTGAACGCGCAATCTACAATTAAAATATCCGAATTCGTCGTAAACTCAATAAGTTTTTGTACAAAATCAGCGTCATATGAGGGATATGATTGATCATATAGCTCATTATCAGTGATATAGCTTATGATTTTATTGTTATATTGAACTTTATACCCATATGTGACACATGGATGTTGAAGTGCGATGGTTGAAATGGTGATATTACCTATTTCAAAATTTTGTTCTGCCACTAAATCATGATAGGAAATTGTCGAGGGTAAATTATCTATCTTAACGGGAAAATAGGTCCCATCCATGAGTCCCAAGAGTAACTTATGAACGCTTTTTACTCCTTGTGGTGGACCATAAAAACGAAACTGATTTCCAGGATGATACAACGGCTTAAAAAAGGTTAATCCATGGATATGATCCCAGTGCTCGTGGGTAATGAAAATATCTGCTTCAATTTGATTTTGCTTTTTAGTGATTAAGTCATTACCTAAAGGGATTATTCCTGAACCTGCGTCCAGTATTAAATTACGTTCATTAACAAAATTTAATGTGATACAGGAAGTGTGTCCACCATATTTAACAAAATCTTTTCCTGGTGCAGGAAATGCACCCGTTACCCCCCAAAATTCAATATCTATCTTGTCTTCAATAATACGGTTAAGCTGAGCAGTAAATAATTCAATGTGGTTCGTTTGATAAATACAGCCATGTGCGCCCAATTGATAAGGGCTCATGTTTTTTTTGCTTGAGTCTAAAGAGAGAATGATGGTTTTATAGGAGGTCGATTGAGATAATTTTTTGATCTGTTCCGCTGAGAGCGCTTCATCGATTAAGACATAATCCGGTTTGAGTTGATTCAGTTGAATGAGCGCATCAGCCATATTATCGGTAGAGGAAGTGAGATATCCTGATCTTTTTAATTCTTTGGTTATCAACTCCTTTTGATTCGAATCTTGATGCACCAGGTACATAGATATTGGTTTCTGCTGAGTGTGAATTTCCATATTCTGACTCGCTTCCAGCGGCTGATAGTATCTATAATTATGGCACATAAGTTAAGAATGACTTGAACACTCTTCGACAAAAGGCTTATGTGATGATCCATTCTGGCTAAATTGAACTCTCCTCTTCTTGATAGAGCTGAATGAGTTTTTCCTGCGCACTATTATTACCTTGGTGTATGGGTTTATAACTCCCATCACTTTGCATTTCCCAGGTATTACTGTTGTCTTTAAGATAGTTCTTAATAATCTCCTGTTTGATGCGCTTTTTACAGCGTTCATCGAGAATAGGGAACATTATTTCAATGCGATGGTATAAATTTCTTTCCATCAAGTCAGCACTGGAGCAAAAATAATATTCTTCTTCTTGGATACGAAAGTAAAATACTCGATGATGCTCCAAGAATCGTCCGATATAAGAAAGGACCCTTATGTTGTCTGAAATGCCTGGTATTCCAGGTTTCAGACAACAGACCCCGCGCACCAGCAAATTGACTTTAACCCCTGCTTGAGATGCCTTATATAAAGCTTGAATGATGGTTTTATCGGCCAAGCCATTGACTTTGAGGAGAATTTCCGTGTCTCCCTTTTTTAAAGCGGCTGCGGTGCATTGTTCAATGTATTGCAGCAGCGTTTTTTGTAAAGTAAATGGTGAATGACTTATCGCCTTAAGTTTGACCGCTTTACCAAGTCCGGTTAATTGTTGAAAAATAATTTGAATATCTGAAGTAATCGTTGGCTCACACGTTAATAAACCCAAGTCAGTATAACGTTTTGCTGTGTACTCATGGTAATTTCCAGTACTTAAATGGACGTAACGCTTTAGTTTTCCGTGCGCCCTCCGAACAACAAGAGTCATTTTGGCATGGGTTTTATACCCTACAACCCCATAAAGCACCAGAATTCCTGCAGCATGTAAACGATTTGCTAATTTCAGATTGGACTCTTCATCAAAACGAGCCCGCAATTCAATCACGGCAGTTACTTCTTTACCTGAGTGGGCGGCATCAACTAAAGCATCCACCATAACTGATTCGGAGCGAGTACGATACAAAGTCTGGCTAATTGCCAACACATTGGGATCACTTGCTGCCTGTCTTACAAAATCAATGACTACTTCAAAGCTTTGATAGGGGTGGTGCAACAGAATATCTTCTTCATCCAGCACATTGAATAAATTTCGTTCTGACTTAGGAAATTGAGGATATTGTGCTGTAAAAGGCGGGTAATTTAAATCAGGTCTATCAATACTGTTAATGGCAGTTAAATGACGCTGTATATTAACAGGTCCATCACAATAATAAGTATCTTCATAGCGGAGATGATATTTTTGCAATAAAAAATCAACAATTTTGTCAGGACAATTTTTTTCAATTTCAAGGCGAACTACATGGCCATAGTGGCGAGAGAAAATCTCTCGTTGCAGTGCTTTGGCTAAATCATCAATTTCTTCTTCTCGTAAGAACAAATCACTGTTTCGAGTCAGGCGAAAAGAATAGCAACCACTAATTTCCATACCAGGGAATAAACTGTTGACATGCGTCGTAATAATTGAGGAGAGATGAACAAAATAATGCGCATCGCCGCATAACTCAGAGGGCAAGTGAATGACCCTGGGAATCGATCTTGGTGCATGAACTACTGCATAATTAATGTTTCGGTCAAAAGCATCTTTGCCACTTAATGAAATAATAAAGTTTAAACTTTTGTTAATCAGCTGTGGTAAAGGATGTGCCAAATCCAACGCTATGGGACTGATTACAGGTTGAATCTCGTGCTTGAAGTAGTGTTTTGCCCATAAATGAATGTCATCAGTCCATTGTTCGGTATCGAGAAAAAAAATTTTTTCTTTGCTTAAGGCCGGTAGGAGTTGTTTATTAAATATTGAGTAGAGTTGGTCGATAAGTTTATGTGTTTTTTGGCTGATCAGACTGAATGCTTCTTCAGGACGAAGCCCATCAATAGTTAATTTTCCTGAAGACATGGCAATTTTTTCTTTAAGACCGGCAACCCGTATTTCAAAAAATTCGTCAAGATTGCTACTGCAAATGCTAAGAAAACGCATCCTTTCCAGCAAAGGAACGCGTTCATCATTGGCCAACATGAGAACTCGCTGATTAAATGCAATAATCGAAAATTCTCGATTGATATAATATTCTGGATTATCCAACCCTATTTCCAAGAGCAACTCCATTTTTTTACCCCGTCACCACGCGCAACGATAAGTCAAATAGGGCATCTGCTCGCAACTTTGACTTTTCCCCCAAAGCATTCGACATGTGGTGCCTATTATTTTTTAACATCATAACATAGACATAAGATTTGCTATGCTACTATCTTACATCTCACTTTACTCAACGAACCAGAAAAAAACAAACCACGATAAAGCCTATAAACCCATAAAAGGGTGATAAATTCCAAAAAGTTAAAGCGAGAAAAAAAATAAAACAAGATAGTGCAATGGGAATCGAAAAATACATACCTAAAACTCCCTGAGCAACAGAGTAGCTCGCTGCTGCCAGCAAAGCTAACGCACCATACTGGACGCCAATCATTATCTTACGCATTCCAGGACCATTATGACTGGTCAGCCAATGATATCCCGCGAGAGTCATCAACAATCCTGGCAAATTAAGGCTAAGCACGGCAAGCAATAAACCGGTAATTCCAGCAGCTTTATAGCCTATGAGCGCTGATAATTTAACACCGGTTAATCCTGGAAAAATAAAACTTGAACCCACCATAGCGATAAATTCTTCCTGTCCTACCCAGTGTCGATAATCAACGGCCTCATATTCCAAAAGTTTTAGCATGGAATTACCGCCTCCCAAGGCAATAAGGCCAATTTTTCCAAAGCTTAGGATAATTTCTAAAAGGGTTTTTAGCATAATTTTAATAAATTTTTCAGGAATGTTACATATTCGCAGGAAACCGGTTCATTCAGCAAGTGCTGGGAAATGGTCTCTACCAAATGACGCGATTTTCCTTCGATGCATAAACTAAAATAAATTTTGTGAAGCACCTCAAGACGAGCCAGTTCGATTTTTATTGTGGGGGTAGTTGGAAATTTGTAGATAAAGGCTTCTTTTTTAACATTAATGCCGACCGCATTCGTTTCAATATCAGGGATGATTTTTTGTAAATCCAAAGGAAGAGACTCCTCCAGAAGCGGGTTAATAATTATTTTTGTCCCATAACCGACAGCATGATTTGCATGTTCGAGTAAGGGTTTATAAAGCAACTGCTCATGGCGTTTTTTGATATTGTAATTGCAGCCAGGTAGTAAATAATAATAATCTTCTTTATGTTTCTGCTTGTAATTGGCTAAATCAAGTAATGAACTGTCTATCGTATTGAGGATGATTATCTCGCTATCCGGCCAAAAATAACGTATCTCCCATTTCAAATGGTCGTCCTCTTTATCGACAAAAGAGGCCAGAGGTGCGCTTGTTTTTGGGGTAAATTCGAAATTCCAAACCAAACGTTGGTTCATAGTCAATTGCTACTCGCAAAATAAAGAGTATATACTACACCTTTATTATGCAAAGCAAGGGAAGGTATTGATATTATGGGCATTCTGTTTTTTTTACTTTATCTGATCTTTACCCTGATTGTTCTCTATAGGGCAATGAATCCATTAGTTTGGGAGTTGGGGAGCGTCTTTTATCTAATCGTTGCGACGTTTGCGATTGGCCTGCCGTGGATAGTCGGCTTTATCCTTTGGCTTGTAATCATTGGGGCATTACTTGTCGTATACCTCGATCCTCTACGCGCGACGATTGCCGATTTCATTTATAAAAAAGCAGGCAAGTCGATTCCCAAATTGTCCAAAACCGAAGAAGAAGCACTCAATGCGGGAGATACTTGGCTAGAACAAGATATTTTTACAGGAAAACCCGATTGGGAGCGACTGGCGAATGTATCTACTGCACTGTCGGCAGAAGAACAAGCCTTTCTTGATAATGAAACACAAGCTTTATGCGGCTTGATCGATGAGTGGGAAATTAGTCAAACCCGTGATTTACCTGAAAAGGTTTGGGATTACATGAAGGAAAAAGGCTTTTTTGGTATGGTCATTCCCAAAGAATACGGGGGTAAAGGCTTTTCTGCGCGTGCCCATTCTGATGTGGTGATGAAAATAGCCACTCGTTCCGGTGTCGCAGCAGTAACGGTAATGGTACCTAATTCCTTAGGCCCAGGTGAATTAATCAATTATTACGGTACGGAAGAGCAAAAGAATCATTATTTACCCCGTCTTGCAAAAGGTATCGATATCCCATGCTTTGCTTTAACTGAACCTGGAGCAGGCAGCGATGCTACTTCCATTCAGTCCAGCGCCATCGTGATGAAAAAGAAAGTGGATGGCAAAATGGTGCTTGGCTTGAGTATTACCTTAGATAAACGTTGGATTACTTTAGCTCCCGTAGCAACCTTAATAGGCCTTGCGGTGAATGTAAAAGATCCCGACGGTTTATTGCAAGGGGAAGGAACGGAGGGAATTACCTGTGTCTTGATTCCACGCGACACCAAAAATCTCGAAATTGGCAACCGCCATTTACCTTCAGATCAGCCCTTTATGAACGGCACTATACGTGGGAAAGATATTTTTGTGCCCATAACCACAGTGATTGGTGGTCAGAAACGTATCGGTAATGGTTGGCAAATGTTGGTTGAATGTTTATCGATTGGGCGCTCTATTTCTTTACCTGCACTGGGTGCTGGTACTTCCTCCGCGTGCTATTTGGCAACCAGTGCTTTTGCGCGCATACGTTGCCAATTTAATGTAGAAATTGGCCAGTTTGAGGGGATTGAAGAAAAACTTGCGGAGATTGCGGGCTTAAATTATTTGATTAATTCCAATCGATTATTGACCGTGGCGGCTGTAAATGAGCATAAAAAACCTTCTGTCACCTCAGCAATTGCTAAATATTTTAATACTGAACTCGCACGATTGGTAGTGAATGCATCCATGGATGTACATGCTGGACGTGCTGTAGTTGTTGGTCCGCGAAATTATTTAACCAATTTCTACAATGGGGTTCCTATTTCAATTACCGTAGAAGGCGCTAATGTGATGTCACGGAACTTGTTAATTTTTGGACAAGGCTCAATGGCATGTCATCCTTACATACGCGATGAATTTTATGCTATTTCCAATCAGGATAAAGAGGCTTTCAGAGAGGTTATTTGGAAACATATTCAATATTTCATGCAAAATTTTGCCAAAACGATTTGTTCCGCCTGGACTGGTGGGATCTTTATTAAGGCCCCCAAGCTTAAAATGAGACGCGAATACAAACGGTTGGCACGTCTCAGTCATGCTTATTCTTGGCTTGCAGATTTATCTTTAATTGTGTTAGGCGGCGATTTGAAACGTAAAGAGCGTCTGTCAGCCCGTCTTGCTGATGGAATGTCATATCTTTACATGGCGATGGCTGTGTTACGGAATGTGCAATTGAATGGTGAAAGTCCTGATGATCAATTGCATGCTCAATGGGCTGTCTCTTATTGTTTTTATCATGCACAACGAGCAATGATTGCATTGTGCCACAATTTCCCATCACGATTTTTAGGGGGGCTGGCACGTATCTTGGCATTTCCTTTTGGGCAAACAATGCATTATCCCACGGATAAGTTGGAACAAAAATTAGCGCGTTTGATGACTAAGAATAATCAGTATCGAGACCGATTGAAGGACATCGTCTACTTGAGCGGCGATCCGAAACAACCCATAGACAGAGTGGAGCATGCCCTACAACTAATCATACAAACCGATGAGCTTGTCAAAAAAATGAGTGATTTAAAACGGGTTAAATTTGGTAAATTAAAAGGCAAACTAAAAGAAAAGGTTGAAAACAAGGAATTAACTCAAGAGGAAATGGATGCATTACTCGCAACGGAGGCGGCTCGCTGGGATGCCATTTTGGTTGATGAGTTTACTTTTGAGTCAATGAAAAACCAATCATTTAACTCAGTCATTGATGCAATTAAGTCGCCCTTTATGGATGATGATGGTCATCATTGATGATGTTTGCGTTGTTTTAAGAGCACTGTATGAGTGTTATCCAGAAAGAGACCAAGAGTGGGGCGGGCTTCAGTCCGACCCACTGCAGCGGAGATAACGTGTTGGCACGCCTAGGTTTACATACGATCACGTCACCCTTAAAAATTTGTGGATTGATTTAAAAGCGAAGCAAAGCAAGCAGATAAGAGGGAGAAGATATTTACAAATTTTTAACAGGATGCAAAAAAACTAGTGCACTTAGAGGTTACTTTGCTTTGCTATAATTAATTCAATATGATAATTAAATTTGCGTAGTGAGATCAATTTATGGAAGCTAAAACAATATCACCAATAACCCAAGCTAAAGATGTAACCTTGCCCACTCGGGAAGATCTTTTAAGAGCAATGAAAATTGCGGAAAACTCCCCAGAAGTAGCTCAATATTTGTGTCAACGAGTTCGTGAAATAGCGGAGAAATCAAGATTATTAAATAAAACACCCGAAGCAAGAGAAGCTACGCAACAAATACTTAAAGCAGTGGAGGAGTTTGCCCAGCTTGTCGCATATAAATATCCGGCGGACTCGCAAGTTTGGTCGGGTAAGGAACCAACGAGTTCTACCATCAACATGCAAGAGGGAATTGCAAAACAGGCTGCTACTTCATTGGCGCAAAAAAATTATCCAGGTATTCGATTCGATTTTGCTATCAGCGAGACGGGACATTTTGTCCGCGGATATGCTTCCACCGAAAAAGGAGCTTCTCAACTAGATGAAGGGACTATTGAAACTTTAGATAATTTGTTTAATGCATGGTTAGCTGACCAACATAATATTGTAACAGAAAATGGTGATTTCTATTACATGGATGCAATGGGACACAAAAAAGATAAATTGACCAGAGAAGAAGTGGAAAAACTATTCTCTGATTCGGCACGAGAATATAAGGACTATTTAAAAGGAAAAGGAGTTGATACGGAACTTGTATCGCGACAACGTGATTATCCAGGCGAGCACAGACTGGAAGAGAGCAGGAAAAAAGCTATAGACAAAATCATCAAAGCGGAACAAGAGGCCGAAGAAAAGGTCGAAGAAAAGGTCGAAACCGAGGTTCAACCTACTACCATGGGGCGTTCTTAACGTAGGCTGTTTTCAGGAGTCGTTCACTTCTCGAAATAAGCAGGGTGTACATCGCTATAGAATGAATTCTGACTTTGGGGTTCAAAAAGTTACTGGATGAGTTGCAATTACCAGTAACTTTTAATGATAGGTAATTTATTATCTTAAATTTGATTCACCGCATGCAGTCTCTCTAGAGTACCAATGTCATACCAGAGGCCATTATAAACATGGGCAGTTGCCTTATTTTGTGCGGCATATTGTCGGATTAATGGTGCTACGGAATAGCGCCCTTGTTGGCAGTGGCTAAATACTTGGGGGTGATAGCAGCAGATTCCTGCAAGAGTATATTCTCGATTTGAATTACTGAGCTGCGTTTGATTGATTAACCCAAAGTCCCCATAATGATTAAGTGATGGATTTTTAGTGACTAAAATCACATGAATTGAAGAATTATTTTCAAACTGCAGCTGAGAAAAATCAAAATCGGTATAGATATCTGCATTGACGGTAATAAAGGGCTTGGCTCCTAACAGCGGCAAGGCATTGACGATGCCACCGCCTGTTTCTAATCCTCCAGGAGGTTCCGGTGAGTAATAAATTTCGACTCCCCAGCGGGACCCATTTCCCAAATGCTGGCGAATTTTTCCTCCAAGATAGGCATGGTTAATCACTAATCGTTCAAAACCCGCTTTTGCCAAATTTACGACATGATGCTCGATTAATGGTTTTCCTTTAACAACACACAGGGCTTTAGGTGTAACATCGGTAAGTGGTTTCAAACGTTCACCGCGACCCGCAGCCAATATCATCGCAGTTTTCATGGTAAATAAACTCTCATTTGCAGAAATCGGAAAAATGGGTGCAATTCTTCATAAGTCTCTGCACATTCAAGCACGTAGTTTAAAGTTAAAGGCAGATCTTTAAGATATCCAGGTTTATGGTCGCGCAAATGCAATCGACAAAAAATGCCCAACACCTTTAAGTGTCTTTGTAAACCGCAAAGATCAAATGCACGGATAAATTCAGGCAAAGAGTAATCTTTAGTTAATGCACTGTGAGTGTAAAAAAACTCAACCCATTCGAGTACTTTACTCCTAGGCCAGGAAATATAACAATCTTTGAGTAATGAAACCAAATCATAAGTGAATGGGCCACGCATGGCATCTTGAAAATCAATAACGCCCAGTTTTATTGGTTCGGCATGATCCTGTAAGAGCATCAGATTGCGAGAATGATAATCACGATGAATAAAAGCGAGTGGTTGCTGGGCTACTTCTTTGGCAATCCACTCCATAGTCTGTTGGACTAAAGTGCATTCGCTTTGACTGAGATCTAAGGCAAGATACGCTTTCAAAAACCATTCGGGACATAGACTCATCTCTTTAAGCATATGCGCTTCATCAAATGGAGCAAGCAGTGGGTCATCGATTGAGCAAGTTTGAATCTTAAACAAAGTTTTGATGGCCTGATGATAATGACCATCTACTGTTTCAGGCTTAAGAACATTTAGAAGAAGTTCATCGCCTAAATCGCTTAGCAGTAAGAACCCGTCTTCCGGATTCATCGCGAGGACTTTGGGGGTGTGAACATCAGCTTGTTGCAGCGCCTGCGCAATATGTATGAAAGGTTTTACATCTTCTTTTTCTGGGGGAGCATCCATAACAATCTGCGTTAGTCCATTATATCGAAGACGAAAATATCTTCTAAAACTGGCGTCCCCAGCCAAAGGCGCTAACTGAAAATCCTGTTGCTTTAGCGTATCAATTAACCATTCTTTCAGTGCGTTTTCTCGTTCATGCATGGTATACTTCCCCATCATTATTTCTGGTTGTAACATAATAACTAAGACCCCTCTCAGGTTTTTTAGGAGAGGATAAGAACGTCGTAAGAACTCTACAGCACGATTCTCAATGCGAGTAGGACGATTCAAAGTAATTAGTTACATATTTTGTGTGCATAATAAGGCATTTTATTACTTGTGAACAAGATTTCATTTAAATGGTTCTTGATGAGCGTATGTTCCACACTGCTCATTTTACTCATGGTAATCTATCATGCGTTAGCCTATTCTGCTTCTTTGATTAATGAACCCGTACAGGCGTGTGTCATAGCGCGTGATGTCGATTTAACCGATGCGATACGTGCAAAGTTTGCTCAATGCTTGGGATGGCAGGCAGATCAAAGTTCCCCTATTTGTCTTGGCTCGTATCAACCGATCACGGTGGCGCCACTTGCTTCACCTGATGAAATAAAAATCATGGCGGATCGCGTTTCATTTTATCAAGATAAACCCTCAGCTTTAAGCGGACATGTAGAAATTCAGCAAGACCAGAGAATAGTTAATGCACAAACTGCTTATGTGTATCGGGATCCACAAAGTAAACAGATTACAAAAATTGAGTTCTTAGGTAATGTCCATTACCTGGAACCCGATAAATTAATGATTGCTCGTAAAGCAACAATTAATCCTCAGGATAAATCGGGGCAAACTGAAGATGTACTTTATCGTTTCAACATGAATAAGCATGCTGCTTTATTACCCGCATGGGGACGAGCGAGTCTCATGCAGCGTTTTCCTAATTCAGATTACTTATTGCGTCAGGCGACCTATACTACGTGTGCGCCACAAGATAAAGCTTGGGATATTGAGGCCAAATCGATTGTTATTGATAATAAGAAAAAAATAGGTGTTGCCAGACATGTTAAGTTGCGTGTCCATGATTGGCCACTTCTCTATGTTCCTTATTTAAGTTTTCCCACCACCAAAGAACGTAAATCCGGCTTTTTAATGCCTTTATCGGGCTATTCTAATGTAGGGGGTTTTGATCTAGGAATTCCTTATTATTGGAATATAGCACCAAACTATGATTTGACGTTAACACCCCATGTTTATACAGAGCGTAATGTCATGTTGGGTGGTGAGTTTCGCTATTTAACGACCCACAGTGTGGGTTTAGTCACGGGTAGTTTTCTACCAGATGATGCAGCGTATCGGAATTTTCTGAATAGTCATGCAGATGAGTTTCCTTCATTTAAAGACAAATCAAACAACCGATGGTTTTATGGGTTTCTTAACACCACGCAATTAAATCCTAATTTGCGGCTCAATGTGAATGTTCAACAGGTTTCTGATGACTATTACTTTCAGGATTTCAGTACTAACCTGGCTCTAATTACCCAGCGGCAGTTATTGCGACAAGCCGATTTAACGTATTCAACGGAGCATTGGACGTTTAGAGGTATGGTTCAAAGCTTTCAAACCTTACATCCGATTAATGAGACGCCCATTGCTGATCAATATGAACGCTTGCCGCAATTATCTGCTCGTGGGTTTTATTATGATTTGCCGGCACAGGCGAATTTAAATCTATTGGGACAATACGATCAGTTTTTTTGGCCAACATCAAAGCGACAGATTCGTGGAATAGACCAAGCTTTGGAAACCGGCCAATTTTTTGTAGGTCCAACCTCTCCACTAATGGAAATGCCCCAAGGTCCACGATTTCATCTAAATCCCATGCTTTCTTTACCCCAAAGAACCAGTTGGGGATATATTACGCCGTCAGCTGAGTTCGTCGAAAATTATTATCAGGTGCAAAATAATTGGAATGATACTCATACGGACTATAATCGCTTTATCCCACGTTTCAGCACTCAGGGTGGTCTAATTTTTGATCGGAACTATACTTGGCTGGGGAATTCCTACACGCAAACTTTAGAGCCCAGTTTATATTATTTGTATGTTCCATTTTATAATCAAAACCAACTGCCTATATACGACACTGCTAATATGATTTTTAATTTTGATCAACTTTTTAGAACCAATCGCTTCTCAGGGTTTGATCGAATTGGTGATGCGAATCAATTATCTTATGCACTCACATCCAGGTGGTTATCAGAAAGTAATGGAATTGAATTGGCCAGTCTTTCAATTGGGCAAATTAAATATTTCACAGATAGAAAAGTTCAGCTATGTCGTAACCCAACGGGTGATTGTGTTGCTAATCCTCTTGAAATTGGACAAGTGTCTCCATTTTATGGTGTTTCTCCAATCGCTTCGCGAGGAACTTATCATTTCGGTCCATTTTTGAAAATCCTGGGTGATTATGTATGGGATCCGGCTACTTCAGCAACAAATAATGGTGCTTTAAACTTGCATTATCAACCTAAACCAAATGCAATTATTAATGTAGGATATACCTATTTATATAATGGGGATGTGACCTCTGTCAGGAATAATGCAGGGGTAGATAATGCCTTACACCAAGGGACCGTCTCCGTCTCCTGGCCAATGAGTGATCGATGGAGTGCGCTGGGGGCATACAGTCACAACATCAGTAAGGACTACAGTATGATGTCCCTATTGGGGATGCAATATGATAGTTGCTGCTGGGCTGTGCGAATTTTGGGTGGAAGAACCTTTAAAAGTTTGAATTCGGAATTTTCGCCCCAATATAACAACAATATCTATTTGCAAATCTTATTAAAAGGCTTAGGATCAGTTGCAAACAGCGATCCCGGAAGTGTATTGAATACGTATATCCCAGGATACAATGATCCATTTCATCGTTAAATAAAATAGTGGAAAACAAAGTCACTTGTGTTTTGGATAAAAATAACCTAAATTGCTCGAAAAAAAGTGAGTAAGGATTAAGGCATGTATAAAAAAATAGCCCTTGTATGCATATTGTTTGCTAGCGTTGCTGTGGCAGAGGCAAAACAAGTATTAGATAAAGTGGTTGCAGTCGTTAATAATGGAGTGATCACCGAGAGTGAACTGAACAAACAAGTTGAATTAACGAGAAAACAAATTCTTGCTCAAAAAATGCAGGTTCCTGCTCCCGCTGTGCTGCGTAAACAAGTACTTCAACATTTAATTGATGTTAATGTGCAACTGCAAATGGCAAAACAACATGGCCTGACTGTAGATGATACAGAACTTAACCAGGCGATTGAAAAAATTGCAGCGATGAATCATGCCACTCTGACACAGCTGCGCGAAGAAATTGCGAGACAAGGCATGAGCTGGAATGAATATAGAGAAAATATTCGTAAAGAAATGCTTCTTTCGCACTTACAGCAAAAAGCGGTAGGAAGAGACGCGATGGTGACGAATGAACAAGTGGAGCAGTATCTTAAAACGGAAGGTGGGATAGTCGATCGCACAGCACTTACCTATCATCTACAAAATATAGTTATTCCACTCACTGAAGAACCCACCTCAGAGGAAGTAAAGAAAGCCAAAAGCAAAGCAGAATTCTTGTTGACGAAAATAAAGAAAGGTGATGACTTTAGTCGATTGGCTATAGAAAATTCAAGTGGCGAATTTGCACTCGAAGGCGGGGATTTAGGTGACCGACACTTAGCTGAGTTGCCGGAATTATTCGCAAAAGAAGTCGTGAACATGAAAGTGGGGCAAGTAGTTGGTCCATTACGTGCAGGTAATGGCTTTCAGCTAATTAAACTGGTTTCGATTGGCGGTGAAAATCAGCACCATATTATTACAAAGACTCATGTTCGCCATATTCTTTTAAAACCCGATCCAAGTATGCTGCCTGAAGATTCAAAGAAACAAGTAAACAATATTTACCAACAAGTAAAGGCTGGTAAAGATTTTGCGCTCATGGCAAAGCAATATTCCTTGGATTCAGCAAGCGCTGTAAAAGGTGGTGATTTAGGTTGGGTTGCACCTGGAGTATTAGTTCCCGAATTCGAAAAAGTTATGGATAAGCTGGCGGTAAATGAAATTAGTCCTCCTGTTAAATCACAATTTGGCTGGCACATTATTCAGGTACTTGGCCGTAAGCAAGAAGATGACTCAGAAGCTTTTAAAAAGCAGAAAGTACGACAGTTTTTACAACAACGTAAGTTTGCTGAAGCAGTACAAAATTGGCAGCAACATATTCGTTCAGATGCGTACATTAATATTATCGAAAAGGAACTGGCGTGAAGCCACTACTGATTAGCAGCGGAGAGCCAGCAGGTGTTGGCCCAGATTTATGCTTGGCTCTGGCAGAATATGATTATCCAATAGTGATTCTAGGTGATCTGGCTGTTTTAGAAGCAAGAGCAAAAGAATTAAATCGAACTGTTTCTTTTAATGTATATCAGAGCGGACACTCTGTTGAAACGAAGAGTGGTCATCTATCAGTGATTCCGGTCAACTGTCCAAGCAATGTCCAAAGTGGATGCCTCAATCCTAAAAATGCTGCTTATGTGATTGAGTTGCTTCATAAGGCTGCAGTTTTGTGTGAACGCGGTGAGTTTTCCGCATTAGTTACAGCACCAGTGCATAAGGCAAACATTAACGAGGCTGGTATTCCATTTAGTGGGCACACTGAGTTTTTTGCACAATATTACAAAGCAGATGATGTCGTGATGATGTTGGCATGTCATGAGATGAAGGTAGCTTTAGTTACTACCCATCTTCCCTTATATAAAGTACCCGAAGCAATTACTTCAGATTTAATAGTTAAGGTTATTTCTCAGGTACATCAGTCATTGATTCGAGATTTTGGTATTCAAGATCCCTGCATTAAAGTAGCTGGTCTAAATCCGCATGCTGGGGAATCTGGATATTTGGGGCGAGAAGAAATTGAAGTGATTACTCCCGCCTTGCTGTTGTTAAAGAGGATGGGTATTAATGTTAAAGGTCCTTTACCTGCGGATACTCTGTTTATTAAGAATCATTTAAGTGATTGTGATGTTTTTGTTGCTATGTATCACGACCAAGGATTACCTGTTATTAAGTACGCGGACTTCCACAATGCGGTCAATGTAACTTTAGGATTGCCAATAATAAGAACCTCAGTAGATCATGGAACCGCTTTGGAACTCGCTGGTAAAAATTTATTGGATGCAGGTTCAATGCTTGCTGCTGTCGACATGGCTAAGAGCATGGCTTTATCAAGGATGAAATCATGATTAGTTTAATTGCTGCAATTGATGAAGCACGAGGGCTAGGCTTCAACAACCAATTGCTTTGCCATTTACCTGCTGATTTACAACATTTCAAATCCATAACTATGGGTAAACCCATTATTATGGGAAGAAAAACGTTTGCTTCTATAGGAAAGCCTTTGCCAGGAAGATTAAATGTAGTCTTAAGCCGAAGTATCCCTTCAATTGAAGGTGTGCTCCTATGCGATTCTTTAGAAAATGCGTTGATCAAAACTCACGAATTTCC